>DASROJ010000323.1:0-6090 GCA_035646975.1 Patescibacteria group bacterium | reverse complement strand
TCAATGCGTCATCTACATGGGCTCGGAGGACATGCGACGGCAGCGGCTGAACGTCTACCGGATGAGACTGCTGGGCGCGACGGTGGTCGAGGTCTCCTCGGGCAGCCGGACTCTCAAGGACGCCATCAACGAAGCGATGCGGGATTGGGTCACCAACGTGCGGGACACTCACTACATCCTCGGCTCCGTGCTGGGGGCGCATCCGTTCCCGATGATGGTGCGCGATTTTCATTCGGTGATCGGGCGCGAGGCCCGCGAGCAGATCCTGGCGGCCGAAGGCAGGCTGCCCGATCTCCTGCTGGCCTGCGTGGGAGGGGGGAGCAACTCGATCGGGCTTTTTCATCCATTCCTCGATGACGAGGCTGTCGCCCTTGTCGGAGTGGAGGCTGGCGGGCGCGGCCCGGGCCCCGGCGAACACGCGGCCCGATTCGAGGGGAGCGGCCAGGCGGCGCGAGGCGTGCTGCACGGGACCTGCACCTACGTGCTGCAGGATGCGGATGGCAACATCTCCACGACCCACTCGATCTCCGCGGGTCTCGATTACCCGGCGATCGGCCCGGAGCATGCCTGGCTGCGGGAGTCGGGGCGCGCAAGCTACGTCTCGGTTGGCGACGCCGAGGCGCTTTCGGCATTTCACCTGCTCGCGGAAACGGAGGGGATCATCCCGGCGCTCGAGAGCGCGCACGCGGTGGCGCACGCCCGGCACCTTGCCCGCGGGATGCCGCGCGAGGCGTCCCTCATCATCAACCTCTCGGGAAGAGGCGACAAGGATGTCGACAGCGTGGCCGCCCTGGAAGAGGCCGGCGGGCAACACGGATGAGCCGCATCGACGACGCGTTTCGCCGCGCGAAGAGGGAAGGCCGTCCGGCATTCATCCCGTTCATCACTGCGGGAGACCCGGAACCCGCGCTCACCGTGCCGATGTGCGAGGCTCTTTGCCGTGCGGGCGCGGACATCCTCGAGATCGGGGTGCCCTTCTCGGATCCGCTGGCCGACGGACCCACCATTCAGCGTGCTTCCGAGCGGGCGCTCAGGAATGGAATCGGCCTGGCGGGCTCGCTGGATCTCGCCGGCGAGGCCAGACGTCGCGTGGCCGGTGCCGTCGTGCTGTTCACCTATTACAACCCGATCCTCCGGATGGGAGAGGAGCTCTTTGCCGAGGCGGCGGCGCGCGCCGGCATCGACGGGGTGCTGGTCACCGACCTTCCGCTCGAGGAAGGGGGCGATCTGCGTGCACGGCTCATCGCCCGGGGGATCGATCCCATCCTGCTCGTGGCCCCGACAACGGGCCCCGCGCGTCTGGCGGCAACGTCGCGTGAGGCCCGCGGTTTCGTCTATTACATCTCGCGCACCGGAGTCACGGGCGCAAGGGCGGAGTTGTGCGAGACCCTGGGCCGGGAGGTCACCGGGATGCGGTCGGCCGTGTCGCTGCCGATTGCCGTCGGCTTCGGCATCAGCAAACCTGAACAGGTGAGCGCGGTGGCTGCGTTCGCCGATGGCGTCGTGATTGGCAGCGCGCTCGTGGCGGTGGTCGAACAGGCGGTGCGTGAAGGCGCCGCGATGGAGGCGCCGGACCGGCTCGAACGGGCGGCGCGGGACCTGTTCGGGCCAGGCGCCTCATCGTCGGAGGGGCAGGACATTGATCTCCTCGAACCCTGATGAACAGCAGATCGAAACCTGGCGCCGGCGCATCGATGAGCTGGATGCGGACATCGTGGAGCTGCTCAACGAGCGATCCCGGTGCGCGCTGGCGATCGGCGCGATCAAGAGGCGGTTGGGCCGCATGATTTACGACCCGGCCCGTGAAGCCGCCATCGTCGCGCAGGTGGTTGGGTCCAACCGGGGACCGCTGCCGGATGACGCGGTCAGGAGATTGTTCGAGCGGATACTCGATGAGTCGCGCCGGATGGAGCGCGTGGCCAACGCCTCCACCGGGGGGGCTGGCGACCTGGAGAAGGAGTAGCGCATGGTCATCGTGATGGAACCCACCGCCGGCGAAGAACAGATCCAGAAGGTCATCGACATCCTGACACGGAAGGGTTTCGACGCGCACCGGTCCTCGGGCGCGACGCGCACGATCATCGGCGCGGTGGGCAAGGAGGCCCGCCTTCTCGACCCCCGCGACTTCCAGGTGCTCGATGGCGTGCACGAGGTCATCAGGATCACGGAGCCGTACAAGCTGGCGGGCCGTGTCTTCCGTCCGGAGGGAACGGTGGTGAAGGCCGGGCCGCGTGGCGAGGTGGAAATCGGCGGAAGGGAGGTCGTGGTGATGGCCGGGCCCTGCGCGATCGAATCCGCCGAACAGATGCAATGCGTCGCGGCCGCGGTCATGCGGTCCGGCGCGCGCGTGCTGCGTGGCGGCGCGTTCAAGCCGCGCACGTCTCCCTACTCATTCCAGGGTCTGGGAGAGGATGGGCTCAAGCTCCTGCGCTCGGCGGCGGACGAGCAGGGGCTGCTGGCGGTGTCCGAAGTGATGGACTCCAACCAGATCGAGGTGGCCGAGAGGTACCTCGACATCCTCCAGGTGGGCGCGAGGAACATGCAGAACTTCACCTTCCTGAAGGAGCTGGGGCGCACGCAGAAACCGGTGCTGCTCAAGCGCGGGATGTCGGCCACGCTCGAAGAGTGGCTGCTGTCCGCCGAGTACATCATGAGCGGCGGCAATCACAACGTGATTCTCTGCGAGCGTGGCATCCGGACGTTCGAGAGATACACCCGCAACACGATGGACATCTCCGCGATACCGATCATCCACAAGCTCAGCCATCTGCCGATCCTCGCCGACCCGTCGCATGGCACCGGGCTCAGGGACAAGGTCGCTCCCATGGCCAGAGCCGCCATCGCGGCCGGGGCCGATGGACTGCTGATCGAGGTGCATCACGAGCCGGACAAGGCCCTCTCGGATGGTGCCCAGTCTCTCTATCCGGATCAGTTCTCCGAGCTGATGGACCAGCTGCGCATCATCCTGCCCGCGGTCGGGCGATCGATGCTCTGAGCCATCCAGGGGAGCCGCGCGGCCCGCGGATTGACGGGTTGCCGAGATGACCCACGATCGAATACGCTCGGCCCGGGCAATCCGCCCCGGGAGGAATTGTGAAATCGCCCTCGCAGATGACCAGGTGGACGATCGTCGCACTCACGCTCTGCCTGATCGCGGCGATCGGCCGGCTCGACTTCGTGACTGGACCCGACATCGGCTTGTCGCTTTTCTACCTTCTGCCGATACTGGCGATCGCCTGGTGGCTCGGAACGGCCCCGGCGCTCGTCACCGCCGGGGCGGCGAGCCTGAGCTGGTTCCTGGCCGACGCGACGGTGCACTCCAGTGGCTACCTCTTCATCTCGATCTGGAACGGCTTCTCGCGGCTGGTGATCTTCGCCTTCATCGCGGTCATGACATCGCGCGCCCGGATGGACAGGGATCGGTTCAAGAGTCTGCTCCAGCGCGAGCGCGAGCAGGCGCGCGTGGACATCATGACGGGGCTGCCGAACCGCAGAGGCTTCATCGAGCGGCTCATGGTGGAGGCTTCACGTTGCCGTCGTTCGTCACAGGCACTCTGCCTGGCCTACCTCGACCTGGACAATTTCAAGCTCATCAACGACCGTCACGGCCACTCCGCGGGCGATTCGCTTCTTTCCGAGATCGGCCGCGCGCTGAGCTCGACCATCCGGGCTGGCGACCTGGCGGCGCGGCTCGGCGGCGACGAGTTCGCCATCCTGTTCTGGAACACGGACCGGGGCGCCGTCGAATCGATCGCACAGAGAATCATCGACGGCATCAGGGAAGTCGGGCGCCGTTATCCGGATGCGGGGCTGGGGGCCAGCGTGGGGATCGCGCACTTCGAGCGGGTGCCGGAAAGCGTCGAGGAGATCCTGCGGCGGGCCGACAACACCATGTACGAGGCGAAATCCCTGGGCAAGGGAAGGCTTGTCGTGTGGCGAAGCAAGCCGGTCGAGCCGATCGGCGATCCCCGGGAAGCGCCGGCTCAATCCGATGCGCCGCGTCCAGGATAATCCTGCCTGCCACCGGCCTCGGCCATCAGCACCGGTGAGGCTTCGATCCTGTCCTTTCGGATGACCAGCAGGTTCCGAGGGTCCACCTGGCCGAAGCTCAGCGTTCCGGTCGGGCAGCTCTGGACGCACGCCGAGCAACGCACGCACTCAGGGTCGGCCATCGGCGCCCCCTTGTTCGCAAAGCTCATGACGTCGATCCCCTGATGGCAGACCGTCGTGCAGACGTTGCACGAGATGCACTTCTTTTTCTCCGACAGGATCCTGAATCGGCTGAATTGCGTGTAGACGTGCATCAACGCCGCGAGCGGACAGGCGAACCGGCACCAGACCCGTCCGCTCAGCCAGAAATAGCAGCCCACTCCCACGATGCCGGCGAGCATCACATCGACCCACCAGTAATAGTTGACCTGGATGCGCAGCGGACCGGTGGTGACACTGAATTCGTTCAGAAGCGCCGCGTGAAAAGAACCGGCCCATGAGTCGGGCCAGACCCAGCCGGCGATCCGCGTCCCCAGCAGAATCAACGCCAGGGCGAGGACGGCCTGCCCGAGCATGTTGAGTCGATTCCAGAACGGGCCATGCGGCATCTTCTGCCGGTGGGCATCCCCGAGAGTCTCCGACAGCGCGCCGCACGAGCAGATCCATCCGCAGTAGGCTCCCTTGCCCCAGAAATAGATCAGGATCGGGATCAGCACGAAAGTCTGCGCGAAGCTGATGCCGAGCCACAACCACATCGGTTGCGCGGTGAAGACGTTCCAGATGAACAACGGCCAGGCGAGGATCAGTCCGAACGCGCGCCAGTACTCCCTGCCCTGCGGGTCCCACTCCGTCATCGGGAAGAGCTGGTCGCCAAGCCACCTGCCGGTGCCCGATTCGAACCACCCGTTGTGCCCCAGCCATGGCAGCAGGATGTAGGGAAGCAGGAAGAGTGGCACGACCTGCACCGCCATGAGCGTGAGCGTTTGCGCCGTGATGTAGGGAGTCCGGCGCCTGCGGATGCGCTGGATTCCAAAGATCACCACGCAAAGACAATAGGCGAGGGAGTAGTAGAAGCCGGGGGAGCCCAGGGAAATCCCCAGAGTGCCGGCCAGGGTCGACGGATCGCTGAAGGAAGTGGAGACACCGGCCAGCAGGGATGGAATGTTGAACGGAAACCACTGCCGGGCCTCGAAGGCATGGTAGAGGGCGCCGCCCGCCTTCCAGTTGTACAGAAAAACACAGAACAGCAGGAACGAGAGAAACCCGGCCCACGTCCGGCCGCGCCACTCCGAGCGAATTGAAACCCCGGACCGCCGGAAGAAGTCGAGCGGCGCTTCGCGGCCGATCATCATGAAGACCACGTCATTGGGTATCGTCTCGAGGTTTCCGGATGCCGAGAGGATGACCTCGGTTTCGCGGATCTCCTTCACCTCGGTCGAAAGCGCCAGTCTGAGCGATCCGGCGTCCGTCACGCCGGCTCGCAACGATTCCAATGTCTCCACGTTTTCAGCCTTGGGCCGGCTCAGCTCGGCGCGCCGATGGCACAGGGTGACACGCCCACCGGACCGCGCAAGGGCGATGGCGGTTTCCAGGGCGCTGTCGCCTCCACCCACCACGAGGAGGTCCTGCCCGCGATAATCGTTCGGGTCATGCAGACGGTTGAAGACCTTCGGGAGATCTTCTCCGGCCACCCCGAGCTTCCGGAAGTTGCCCGACCGGCCTATCGCCACGACGACGCGATGGGCCAGAAGTCGGTCCCCCTCCGCCAAGGTGACTTCGAGCAGACCATCGCGTCGTCCCACCTGCTCGGAGCGCGCGATACGCGGGACGATCCCCCGGGCGGTCGTCAGATCGCTCAGCTCTTCGATGAGTCCTTCCTTGATGGCCGACCTCGGGGTGAACTGGAGAGCCCCCGCGGGCGTCATGCTGGTCGGGTAGGTATAGATCGGTTTGGCTCTCGGGAAGTTGATGAGGGTGGCGAACGGCTCGGATGCCTCGAGGATCTCGAAGGACAACCCGGCGCCGCGAGCCTCGAGCGCCGCGGCCATCCCCGAGACCCCGCCACCGATGATGACGAGATCGAGCGGGCCGGGCCCGGAG
>DASROJ010000322.1:0-20822 GCA_035646975.1 Patescibacteria group bacterium | reverse complement strand
CCTCAGGGACCTCAGCAGCGCCACGACCGCAGCGATCAGAAATCCCGCGCAGAGCGCCGCCCAGAACAGGTAGGCGACCTTGTAGGGAAGCAGGGTGAGCGGGGCGAAGAGCAGGGCGAACAGCGGGGGGTAGAGATAGTAATTGGGATTGTCGATCCCGGCCGGTTGCGCGAGATCGATCCAGGGATGCTGCAAGGAGGCCTGCGCCAGAAGGGAGCCGACCGGCTGCGGATAGTAGAGCGCCTCCGGCATCCCCTGTCTGACGGCAAGACCCGCGACGTAATACGACGTGAAATCGTTCTTCGTCGAGGGGCGCGCGCCTTCCAGCAGGCCGTTGAGGCCGAAGGTCGTGGGCGCGAAGACGAGGATCGTCACCGCCAGAAGAAGCCCCGCCGCCGCCTCGCCGCCGTGGCGCCTCGCGAGCAAAGCCTTCACGCGGGTGTCCGCCGGCGCCGCATCTGCGCCGCGATCAGCCCCCAGAGCAACAGGCCACCGTACAACAGGTACGACATCGCCGGGCGGGCTCCGCGGGGGAGTTCCTTTCTCACCAGCTCGAACGCGTCGATCGAGATCGCAACATAGGCGATCGACAGCAGCGCCAGCGATCCGATCGCGCCGCGATCCGCCACCAGGAATATCATCACGGACAAGGGCACCAGCGCGAGGACATAGTGATGCTCCCAGGAGATGGGCGACACGAGCAGCGACGAAAGCGTCACCAGAGCATAACCCGACGCGAGCAGCTGCGTCCTGCGCTCCGCTTCACCGAGTAAGTCCGCCGTCGGCCGGCCGAGCCAGCCGGGCCGTGTCAGGGCGAACGCCGCACCCAGCAGCAGTCCCGCGAAGAGCCGGGTCAGCAGCCACACCGAGCCCGGCTCGTCGGAAAACCCGAAGACCGCCATGCTCTGATCGGTGAGCATCCTGTTGAGAAAACCGTTGATCGACTGGTTGGCATAGGTCGCCGCGCCCCGGGACAGAACCGGCAGAAAACCGGTGACATAGAGCAGGCCGTTGCTCCATCCCACCACGGCCAGCGAGCAGGCGGTGAAACCCGCGAAGAGCGCCGCTCCCCAAGCCGCCGCGCGCCGGCGGCCGGCCCAGGCGAGCCACACGATGAGCAGCAGCGGCGTCAGCTTGATCGCGGCGGCAAGGGCGAGGCAGAGCCCCGCCAGGGGGTCGCGCCGCCTGACCAGCGCGATCAGACCGCCCGCCGTGAGGAAGAGCAGCACGAATCCGGCCTGGCCGCACTGCATCGCCCGCACCGTCGGAAAGAAATTCAGGCAGACGAAGATCACCGCCGCGCAGGCCAGCGGGTCGAGCCGGCCCAGCAGCTGCCTGCCCAGGCTCAGCAGCAGGACGATCGATGCGGCGAGAAGAAGGGTGTTGAGGCCGAACCAGAGGAGGTTCGCTTCGTGATAAGGCAGCAGGGTCAGCGGGGCGAGCGCCACGGCGAGAAATGGCGGATAGATGTAGGCGCTTGGGTGCGGCACCCCGTGGGACGTGGCGAATTCCACCCACGGCTGGTCGGGAAGCAGTCCGAGATTCATCCGGGCGGGATCGGAGTAGAGAAACTGCCCCGCCTGCCCCGTCCGCACCGCCGTCGCCGAGGTGTAGTAGGCCTTGAAGTCGTTCACGTCGAAGTCGGCGGCGGTCAGGTTGCGCCACAATCCCATGTAGCCGAAATTGCCGACCGTGTGGATCAGGAGGATCGCAAGGACATAGAAATGGATCGGAGGGATCTCCCCCATGCCGGGAAGCCGGAAACCACCGGCCCCCCGGCGAGGAGAAGATGACGAAGACACCCGCACCTCGTGGATCGCCTTGCCGTCCCGAGTCTAGTTGTTCAGGCCGATGCTCTTCTTCACGTACCCGCTGATCGACTTGTAGACGAGCTTCGGATCCTTCCTGAGGTACCTTCCGTAACGGGTCGCCGCCCTGACGGGATGCTTGAATGGATAGCTGACCAGCATGCGGATGTTCTCACGCGCAACCATCCGCTCCAGGTCGGTGGCCGACATCTGGGGCGTGTTGAGGTTGGCCGTGGAGACCCGCAGCTTGGTGTAGTCGAACTCCTTGCTGATGTACTGGTGCTTCATCGATTCCTCGTAGAGCGGCGAGCCGGGAATCGGGTTGGCGTAGAAGTACAGCGTGTTGTCGGCGTCCAGCTCGCGCGCGAATCGGAACGTCTGCTTGAGCTGCTCCCGGGTCTCGCCGGGCATCCCGACCACGAAGAACGCCTCCATCTCGATGCCCATCTCACGAATCTTCTTCGCGAGGATCGGGACGTTCTTCAGCTTGAGCGGCTTGCGGATGACATGCTTGAGCACGTACTCGTCACCCGACTCGATCGCCATGAACAGCTTGTAGCAGCCCGACTCGGCCATCTTCTCGATCAGCTCTTCGTCGAGAGCCCACAGCGCGATGCCAGAGGGCGCCGTCCAGATGAGATCGTACTTGCGGTCGATCATCATCTGGAATATCTGCATCGCCCGGCGCTTGTCGAGCGTGATGTTGTCGTCGTCGAAGTGGATCTCGCGAATGCCGTACTTGTGGTACAGCTCGTCGATCTCCGCCAGGACGTTTTCGGGCGACCTCGCCCGCCACTGCTTGCCCCACGCCGCGTGCACCGGGCAGAAGGTGCACTTGGCCGGGCAGCCTCGCGACGTGATCATGGGAGTGAACGGCGTGCGCTTGGTGGTGAGGTACGCGCTGCTGATGGCAAGGTACTTGTCCATCGGCAGCAGGTGCCGCGCCGGAAAGGGAAGACTGTCCAGGTCGTCGACATAGTTCTTCCGCTCGTACCGGACCATCCGGCCATCCTTGATGAAGGCCACCCCTTCACAGATCGTCTCGTCCCCCTTGGTCAGGGCCTTCAGGAGCGTCTGCGCCGGGATCTCCCCTTCGCCCAGCATCGCGAAGTCGACGTCGGCCGAGGCGAGCGGATGCTCGGGGATCGCCGAGGGGTGCGGGCCGCCCAGCATCGTGAGGATGCCGCGATCCACCGCCTTGACGGCGCTGCAAACCCTGATGGAGTCTTCCGCGGAGGATGAGAACAGGTTGGAGACGCCCACGATGTCGGGCTTGAACTCCGCCACCTTCTTCATGATCCCTTCGTACGACAACCCGTAGCGGATGATGTTTTCCGCGACCGGCTCTTCGTTGTAATAGTCCTCCACGACACAGTCCACGATGCCCACTTCGTAACCGTCCCGTTCCAGCAGGGCGGCGATATATGAAATGCCGATCGGGGGGTGGGTCCCCTTCGACTCGGTCGCGTAATCGGTGTGCGTGGTCAGCGGCGGGTAGATGAAGAGAACTCGCCTCATCTTCCTCGGTGATTTGAACAGATCCATGTGTACTTCCTCCTTGAGGGCCTTAAGAGGCTCCCGTCGTTGTGGCTGATGGTAGGTGGTCGCGAACGACCGAAACCGAGCGGATCCCCAGTGCGAACAGAGAAAGGGAACCAATTGCCGTGAGTAGCAACGCCAACGTCAGATGTCCGGCCAGAACGGCCGCGCTCGCGACGTTCTTGTCCACTCCCAGGAGCAGGGAGAAGATCAAGAGAAAGAGAACCTCGTGGCTACCGACCTGTCCCGGAGGACGAGGCAGGGCGCTCATGAGGAAGAAAAGAGTGTATCCCGCCAGCATGGTGGCCGGGGCGACGACGTATCCCAGCCCCATGAACACCGCCTGCACCGACGCTGCATCGATGGCCAGCGCAAGGAAAGTCATGCCCATGAGCCCGGCAATGGTCGCCGCGCCGAGCTTCAGCTCCCCGAGCCCCTGGATGCAGAGAACCGCGAAGCTCTCCACGCGGGGGCGGATCGCCGAGGGCACAACACGCGCGCAGGCGCGCACGAGTGAAACTGCAAGATCGGTTCTCGCCATCGACAGGACGACGAGCCCGGACAGCATCGAGAAGACCACCGCCACGAAGACGAGAAAGCCAATCAGCGGAGCCGACGCCTTGCCGCCCATCAGGAGCACCATGACGAGGGCCGGGACGATCGGGGTGAGATCGAAGAGCCGGTCCATCGCCTGGGTCGGCAGCGATTTGGCGAACGGTATCCCCCGGTTTCTCTTGAGCGCCAGGCTCGCGACCGCCTCACCCAGACGCAGCGGCACCAGAAAGTTGATGAACATGCACGACATGAAGGCGGCGAAGCTCTCCAGCGGTGGAATCGTCGCCACACGCGAGAGGATAATCCGCCACCGCAGGCTGCGCAGGAACGCCGCCGAGAGCCAGAGCAGAGCGTAAAGACTCAGCCATCGAAGATCGATGCCCGCCAGACGGGAAAGAATGGCGCGCAGGTCGACGGCGGACAGCCAGAGCGCCAGCAGTCCGATTCCGACGGCCAGAGCCAGCCCCATCTTGAGCTTCTGATCGGCCATGATGCGTCGCAGCGTCTTCATCCTGTCACCTGAGCAGCCCCTGTTCGCGGTACCAGGCCACGGCCTGCCGCGTGCCCTGCTCGATCCCCGTGGTGGGGGCCCAGCCAAGGATCCGTTTCGCCTTCGAGATGTCGTACGACCTGTCCGATGTCATGAACTTCACCGTCTCGCGCGTCAATGGCGGTCTCAGCCGGGTCACCTTGTGCATCACCTCGAAGAATCCACCGGCCGCCGCCGCCACCCCTTTCGGGATCCTCGCGTGGGGCAGCTTCCTGCCCACCGCGGCCGCGATCACTTCGCAGAATTCGCCGAACGCCACCGGCCGCTCTCCCGCCAGGTTCACCACCCGCGGCTTCGTGTCGGTCTGCGGCTCGGGCACCTGCGCGTCGGGCAGGCACTTCATCAGGCCGTCGATCAGGTCGTCGATGTAGATCGGGTGGATCAGATTCGAGCCATCCCCGATCACCCGGAAGTATCCGCCCCGGATTCCCTTGTACAGCTGCAGAAGGTGCAGGTCTCCCGGCCCGTAGACGAGGGCGGGTCGCGCGATGGTCAGCGCGACGTTGTCGATGGGGCACTGCTCCTTCGCGTATCGTTCTGCCTCCAGTTTCGTCTTTTCGTAGATGTCGCCCGGACCATACGGCCCGTCCTCGCCCCGCGGCGACCTGCCGGTGGCGCCGTACACCCCCGTCGTGCTCACCAGGAGGAAATGCTTGATCTTGAACTTGATGCACTCTTCGAGCACGTGCTTTGTCGACTCGTAATGCACCTTCCAGTACGACTCGTCCCGTATGCCCGGCTTTCTCAGAAGCCCCGCCATGTTCACCGCGACATCGCACTTGAACCCGGCATTGCGAAACAACGTCGGGTCCTCGAGGTCGCACTCGATGTACTTGACCGACGGGCCTTCGGGCGCCACGGGCTTCGTCCTGTGCACCACCAGGTTCACCTTGTGCCCCTGTTCGAGCAGGCGCCGCGTGAAGTGCGCCCCGATGAATCCCGTTCCTCCTGTAATCAGAAGCCGCATCGTGTCGTTCGGCTCACATCTCGACGATGCGGCGTATCACTTCTTCGGGCCTGGGAACGCACCCCTTCGCGTAGTCGACCCCGTACTCTTCGGCAAGCCGCTGCGTGCAGTCGCCCACCAGCAGCAGGCGTCCATGCTTCTCGGGGATCTTCGCCTCCCTGCCACGAATCAGGTCGACCCGGTCGAACATCATCAAGTAGGCGATCTTCGGCAGGAAGGTGAACCAGTACTTCGGATTGCGCATGCCCAGCGCGAACGCATGCTCCACCGCGTGCTCGCATTCCGCGCAGGCGCGGTGGTTCTTCCAACCGTAGAAGTTCATGATTTTCTTCGGCTCGTTCTTCGGCAGCCTGAAGATCGAGCGCCTCGCCTCGAATGCCTCACCGGTGACCGGCAGCGCCGCGGCATCGCCGCCGGGCAGCTTGATCAGCCCGCGCTCCACGGCGTATGCCAGGTGGGTGACCTGTGTCGGGTCGACGCCCATGAACCGCGAGCAGGCGAAATCGGTCTCGTAGATGTCGTCTCCGCAGACGAACACGCCGGAATTCTTCGGAGTGCCCTGCGTGGGGCCCTCCCCCTCCATCCCGACGATGCCATCCACCACGGTCAGGTGGGGACGGGCCAGCCGGGCGTACTCCGCCAGCGCGGGATGCAGCCTCACCTCCAGGTGATCGAACTGCTTGTCCTCCGGCAGAAGCAGGCCTTTCTGGTTCTTCACGCCCAGGGTGACCGTGGTGTGAAAATGGGTCTTGAGCTTCGCCATGTTGATGTACAGGTCGGACTCCAGCGCCACGGCGGGCAGACGGAGCCTGCCGAACATCCACTGCACTTCCCGCCGCTCGACGTCGTTGAGATTGAGCAGCGGCACGCCGAGCCGCCGCGCCATCGCGCGGTAGCCCGACACGTCGAACGATTCCTCGACATCCACGCCCACCGACGAGGCTTCGCCGACCCGGACGTCGCTCACACCCCGGCGCCGCAGGACGTTGATGACCGCCTCGGCCACCCTGGGGTGGGTCACCATGGCGCTGTTGGGCTTCGCCGGCCTGACGATGTTGGGTTTCAGGAACGCGGTGCGTCGACCCGAGAGATCGAACTTCAGCCGATCGAGCGAACGCTCGAAGGCCGACTCGATCTCCTTCAGCCTGTATTGATCAACTGCTTCAAAGTGAACCGGCATTCCGTTCCTCTTCGGTCATCAGTTCAGAAACGCTCAGATACCCGTGTCCATCACCACGACTTCCGGCGGGCACCAGAACCTCACGGGCAGCGAGCTCCAGCCGATGCCCCGGCTGACCAGCAGCGGCATCGAATTCACCCGGTACAACCCCATCTGGTACGGGCTCGACCTCACGTTCGGCTCCAGCGCGCCGATGAACGGCAGCCTCACCTGGCCGCCGTGCTCGTGCCCCGCCAGCATCAGATCCACCCTGTCGGTGTCCACCGCGGCCATCTCGACGCCGATCCTGTAGTCAGGCTTCCCCTGCGCGTTGAGACTGTCGGTGAACTGCAGGTACAGGGAGTCCGACGTCCCGCTGTCATTGGCGGAACGAAGGCGCACCCAGACGTGATACCGAATCCCCTCCACGGCGTCGAACTCCGCCTCGAAATACGAGTCCGGGTTCACGTCGACCCAGGTCTGCGTGATCCCCCGGTCGGGCGCGCTGAAGAGCGACGTGCCTTCACTGGTTGCCCTCCGCTGCCAGCCGTCGCCCCGGATCTGAGCGTCGGCGACCTGTGCGGCCTTGATCACGATCTCGCCGTTCACATGCTTCGGCTCGGCCATGTTCCGCCGCCCGAGCAGACGCGGCAACCCGCCACGCGCTGCGCTCCTGCCGCCTGCCACCGCATCCGGCGACAGGGCCGGCGTGGGCACGAGCCTGATCTCTTCGATGCCGACGCCGTCCTCGCGCCGGATGACCCGGACCCGGCGTCTGCCGGTGGAAGGGAAGGTCACCTCCCCCGTGTCGTCCCTGACGTGCGTTCCGTCCTGCCAGAACCAGCCCCGCTTCCAGGGCCCGCGCTCGTCTCCCGCGTTGACCATCAACCCGCGCGACTTGCGGCGCAGCAGGTCGGGCGAATGCGCCAGCAGCACGACCGGCAAACCGTCGGGCACATCCTTCATCGCGGCCGTGATGTCGTCCCTGCCGTAGTGCGGGTCGTCCACTCCCGCGATCGCGAACGGCCCGCCCTTGCCCTCCACCACCGCGCTGCTGTTGACAAGCAGCCTGACTCCCGCGGCCTGCAGGGCCTCGACGATCTGCGGGCGCTCGCCACGATAGTGGTCGTTGTTTCCCAGCACGGCATAGATGCCAAGACCCGGCTTGACCGAACCCAGCACCTTGATGAGCGCCGCCATCCCGTCGGCCCCTTCGCCGTAATCTCCCGTCATCAGGATCAGGTCCGGTGCGAGCCGTTCAAGCTCCGAGGCCAGCCGTTGCTCCCTCAAGCCGAACCCCCTGATGTGCAAGTCGGTGATGTGCACGATCCTGGCATCCACCAGGCAGCGGGCCAGCCTGCCGCCATGCGCGGCGGGCAACGCCAGCCGGGTGACGCCGAGCCTGAAGCCCGGCTCGACCACGAGCGCGTCGAAGCCGGAGGCAACGCCGACCGTCGCCACCGCCACCAGCAGCCAGGCCGCCACGCGACCCTGCCTCGACCCGCCTTCTCTATCAAAGATCATCGACCCCCTCCTACATCGTGAGGAGGTTCATCCCCACCCTGGCCAGCGAGCTGGGCGAGATGAGGATGTTGGTGTACGAGGCGTTGGCCAGCGGACAGGCACACTCGCCCTTCTTGATCGACTCGCGCATCTTCTTCATCTTGTCGCCGTACCAGATCGCCGGGAAGTCATAGCCGTTCTCGCGCAGGTTGCCCACCGACTCGCCCCGGACACAGCAGGGCCACACGTCGCCGTCGGGCGCCACGTGACAGGAGGCCCAGCCCGCGTAGCACGGGATGATCTGGCGCTTTTCCTTCAAGGTGCGCCGCGCCAGCCGGTAATACTCGAGTCGAAAGGCCTGGGTCACCCGCGAAATGCCGCGATACTTCTTCTTGCCGAGCTCGCCCACCAGGAATTCCACGGCGCGTCCGTATTCTTCCAGGCTTGGCGTGATCCCGGTGCCCACGGTCTGAAGCTCGTTTCTCTCCTCGGCAATCTCGGTGATGTAGGAGTCGGGAGACATCGCGCTCAGCCCGGCGTAAATCGCGGGCAGATTGTTCACGTTGTACTTCGACAGCACGGTATGGATGCCCACCGTGAGGTTCTTCATCTTGAGCTTCTTCAGCTCGCGAAAGGTGCGGGTGGCCATCTCGAAGTTGTCCTTGGTTCCCCTCAGCTCGTCGTGGCGGTGGCCCAGTTCGTCGAGCGAGACATTGATGATGATCTCGCTCTCCGGGCTCGCCGCGCACATCTGCTCCACCCGGCCCGGCGTGGTGTCGGGGAAGGTGCCGTTGTGGGGAATGTTGATGATTTTCGGACGGCACCGGTCGTAAACCACCTTCACGATGTCGACGATCTCCTTGCGGATGAACGGCTCGCCGCCGCTCAGGGTGAACCAGTAAGGGGTCCGCCCGACGGTCGAGAGAAACTTGTCGTACTCGTCGACGGTGAAGTTCTTCACCTTGCGCTCGTAGACGTTGCAGGTCATGCAACGCGAGTTGCAGGCGAACAGCAGGCTCAGAGTGAAGTTCACCGGCAGGGTCCGCGGGCTGCCCGTCGCCCTGTAGGCCCAGTACCTCGGGATCATCGGAAGAACTGTCTTAATTCCCTTTGACATCTTTGGTCGTCACCGCGATATCCCAGACCGTGTGGTTCTTCCGGGCGATGTAGAAATCCCATGCTCCCAGCGCGCGTCCCGCGGCCTCCAGCGCCGCTGCGCCAAGACCGACTGGAATCTGCGATGGTCGCGACAATGTTTCAGCCACGAAGTGTCTCCCCACCCGCGACAGACTCATGGTGGAGGGTGCGTACCCAGCCTTGCTCGAGACGTCGAGATGGCCCGCGTGAATCCGGCGGCGTTGCTTGAGGAAGTCGGAAAAGGTCTCGGGACCCTTGTTGAGCACGATCGCTTCGGGAACGTACCGCAGCGACAGACTCCTGGACATGACCGACGACTCGATGCTCACTTCATCCACCGCCGAATCGGCGGGGATGGCGGCGACGACGTTGCGGAAGGCCACCAGCTCGCCGAGCTTCGGCACCTCGGAGGCAAGCCTGTGGTGCAGGCGCCACAACATGTGGACGATGGCTCCGATGAAAGTATTCTTCCCGTTGACCGGCACGATGCGGGCGCCTGTCATCCCGATACTTGAATCTTCTGCCATCGGGCGGACCAGCGAGTCGATCGTGCCGGGCTCGGGCAGGGTGTCGCCGCTCTGCAGGATGCAGACATCCACCCCGGCGGTCTGCGCAGCCGAGAGAAAGATATTGATGGCGCGCGCTTTTCCTTCGCGCCGCGCCTGCCGGATGAGACGGACGCGTGAATCCCGCGAAGCGGCCACTTCCACGATCGACTCGGTCCTGTCGGTGCACCCCGAAGCAACCACCAGTATCTGTTCGAGCCGGCAGCACTCCAGGCGCTGGAGACGAAGCGCCTCGAGCAGCCGCCCGATGTTGCGCTCTTCGTTGTAGGCCATCACGCCGACAGCACAGCTGATCGGGCCGGGGTGGGACCTGGAACCGGGGCTTGCAGCAAGCGTTGCCAAGACGATCTCCCTTACCCCCGCCACGGATACACTTTTCCATCGTGCGTCAGAGCGCTCTTCGCGGGGGTGGAGCGCTCCGTCACTTTCCAGTGCTCTGGTGGCTCTCTCACATCGTCAGGCAGGGTATCGAGTCGTGCTGCTCACCTTTTGCCAGCGGAGGCGATGGCGTATATGGCTCCGCCACTGAAAGTCCGTTCGACAACACTCCGCAGCATTTTGAAGGTGGGCCAGTGGCACCGCTTTGTGGGCGTAATATACGGTGGAATGCCGCACAGCGTCAATACTTTAAGTCAGTAATACACCGGCCGTTTCTGCTCCGCGATCGTCAGATTCGACAATATCCCGACCCGGCAACCCGTTAATCCGAACAAGTATGAAATTTAGCGGGCAGATTGACCCACTGGAAGCACGCTGTAAAGAAAAATGGCATGAGGCGTTCCCTCATGGAGCGCCCTGATGACCTCCAGGCCCGGGTGCGGGCGCTCCGGGATCAGCAGCGAAGTGAGCTGCGGGCGAAAACTCGGTATTTCCGCCCGGTCGGCGACGAGATACTCGACCCCCTTGCTGCGAGCGTAGTCGAGCAGACTGTCGAGATCGGCGTATGGCATCACCTCGTAACGGGCGGCCGCATAGTAGGCCACCACCGGGGTTGCCGCCATCACCTTGCGGTCCGGGCCGACCTCCTTGAGCAGCCATTGCCCCAGTTCCCTGTGCTCGGACCAGAGGTTCGACGTGATACGGAGGGCCGGCGGCAGGTGCAGCAACGTCAGGACCAGCACGACCGTGCCGACACCCGCACGGACCAGCCGCTCGCGTGTCCGGGTCCTGCCGCCGTCACCCGAAAACGTGCCGATGGCCCAGGCCTCCGATCGACGCCAGCCCTCCCCCATCCAGGGAAGCAGGAACGGGATGGCGGCATAGAGAAAGCGCGGCTCGACGTGGCTCACGAGAAAGGTGAAACTGCCTCCAAGAAAGACCAGGACGATCATCGCGGCCCGGCGGAACGGCCCCACCCAGGGGCGGGAAACCAGCCCGATGCCCAGCATCATCACCAGAAGTGATGGGATCACGAATCCGTACTTGATCGTCTCGAGGTAGAGCTCCCCGAAGTTGCGCACCCCGGTCCGCACGGCCATCATCGGGCTGAGAATCGTCACGGCGTCGTCGTCGCTCACCAGCAACCCTTCCGTGATGCCGGCGCTGGCGCCCGAGAATCCTTCGTGGGCACGGATGGCGGTGGACTGCTCGTTGAGCCCGAACTTGACGTGCTCCCAGAAGATCAGGCTGCCATACGGCTCGTTCCATCCTTCACGCTGGCCTTCCTGCGAGAGGGTCTGGTGCACGTGAACGAGAGTGGCCTTCGGCGCCATCATCCAGTGACCGATCCGTGCATGCACCCAGACCAGGTACGGCGCCACGACGACGGCGAAACCTGCCAGGATGAACAGGACCTTGCGCAGGTGCGCCAGCGCGGTTCTCACCAGAGACCGGCTCAGCAGCGCGTCCACGGCGCAGGCGGCCCAGGCCGCCGCCAGATAGGCGAGGCCCTCGGGCCGCGTGAGGAACGCCAGCCCCAGCAGGAGGCCGGCCGTCACCGAAGGAAGCGGCCCGCCACCGGAATCTCCGGTGTCCAGCGCGCGCCAGACGCTGAGCGCCGCGAGCATCACCAGAAGGGCGAACGTCGACTCGGTGATCGCGGCGGCCGAGATATCGGCCAGCAAGGGATACACGGCGACGAGACAGGCGACACGTCTTGTCGTCTTTTCGCCGAACAGTCTCCTGGCAATCACGGCGCACGGGAAGACCAGCAGCGCGCCCATGAGAATCGACACGCCGCGGGCGATCGCGAGGTCCGGGCCCGGCAGGACAAGAGCCACCGCGAGCATCATCGGGAAGAGCGGTGGCTGGATGATGTCGGGATAGCGATTGTCCAGACCGTGAAAGCCATTGCCCGCCATCAGGCCGCGCGCGATGGTGATGTAACGGATCTCCTGTGGCTGCGCGCTGCCGGCGTACCAGCCGGCCACACCCCTGACGATCAGCGCGACGAGAAACGCGATCAGCAGCACCGTCCGCGTTCGCCGTCGCTCCGAGGCCACCGCACGGGCCTGTTCGGCTTGCGGGGTCCCGGGGTGGATGGTATTCTCCGCGCTCACTGGCGAGACCATCCCAAGGTTTTCATGGCCTTATTCACCCCCAGAGAAATCGCCCGCGACTTCATCTATGTGTCCTTCTCGCGGATGGTTTCGCTCGTGATCAGCTTCGTCCGCAGCCTGATCATCCCCGGCCTGCTCGGACCACTCTCCTACGGCATCTGGAAAAGCCTGAGCATGATCCAGACCTACGCGCAGTTCGGCGACTTCGGCGCAAGAGCCGCTCTGCGTCGCGAGATCCCATTCTACGCCGGCAAGGGTGACATGGAGCGGCTGGCCGCGTCACGCGATGTCGCCTTCCTCGTCAACAATCTCTCCATCCTGGTTGCCGGCGTCGCCACGGTCGCTGCCGCCTTTTTCGTGGACGACCGCGGGCTGGGCCGGGCGATGCTGCTGTTTCTGCCGCTACTTTACACCGCCCATATCAATTCGTTCATGGAGCAGCTGCTTTACTCGAAAAAAGACTTTGGCTGGATGTCCAGGCTGAACATGTGGACAGGCGTGCTCGAGGCGCTCCTGGCGATCGGCATGACGTGGGTCATGGGGCTGCCGGGACTGATACTCGGCACGGCGCTCTCCTACACGATAGCGACCTGGATGCAGGTGCGGCGCGTCGGTTACGATCTGCACCTGCGCTGGGACCGGGGCGTCTTCAAGGAGCTGGTCAAGGTCGGCTTCCCCTCGCACCTCAACGGCCTGCTCTACAACATCTTTCTCTGGGTCGACCGCTGGCTGATACTGTCGTTTCTCGGCCTGACAAGCTTCGGCTATTACGCTCTCGGCATGACCATCAACGAATACCTGTTCCAGTTCTCCTACGCCCTCGGCAACATCATCTCGCCGCACCTGGTGGAGCGCTACAGCGAGCGCGAGAAGGTGGAGGACCTTCGGAAGATGGTGGAGGTCCCGATGATCATCATCTCGCGGGTCGCCCCGGCGGTGCTCGGCGCCGTCTACTTCGCCTCCGAGGCGATCGTGCGCACCATGCTGCCGAAATTCGAGCCGGGACTCGTGGCTCTGCAGGTCCTCCTGGTCGGGACCTTCTTCTCCTCCGTGCCCCGGGGGCTTTCCTCTTTCTTCATCACGCTGCGCAAGCAGGCACAGACCGTGGCGCTCTACCTCTTCGCGATCGGCATGAACGCCGCGCTGGTATGGTGGCTCATCTCGTCGGGGCACGGTCTTGCCGGCGCGGCCGCGGGCACCACGACGACGCTCGCGCTGTTCGGGTTCGGGCTGATCGTGATGGCGCTGAGATACTTCATGGGCGTCAAGGAGATCGCCCTGTTCGTGGCCGGCCTGATCTGGCCGCTGCTGCTCGGTCTCGGGCTGGTCTGGGTCGGCCATGCGGTGTCCGAAGGGGTGATCGGCGCGGACGCTTCCGGTCCGAGGCTGGTGGCCGGGCCGGTGGCGGGGGCGGCGCTGTTCCTGGCGGCCTACAGCCCGGTGCTCTGGTTCCTGTACCGCTCCTATGGCTCTCACCTCGCCACGCCGGACGGCGGGACGGCCTGAGACGTAACCCAGGGAATCGACGACGACCGCACCCGGTACTGGTCATGGTCGCCGTAGGTCAAACGCCACGAATCGACCTGGCGAAGGTGCGGGCCATCGATGGCCCGCGCCGGGTCGAATGAGACACGCAGCGGATGATCCACCGTGAACCGCCCCCCCATTCCCATCGACGCGAGGGCGCGCGCGAACCGCGCCCCACCGAATCGAAATCGCGCCACGTCGGCGCAGCTCAGGGCGGTGGCCCGCGCCGCCCGGATGACCTGGGTTTCACGACCGGGCACCGCGTCGAGATCCATCACCTCGGTCGTCAGCCAGGGGCTGCGCTCCGCGCGGGCGGCAAGCGCGAAGAATCCCGCCACGACGCCGTTAACCGTCACCTCGTGGAGCGTGTGATAACGACGCAAGGCGTGGCCGAAGGCGAACTCGATGTCGTGCGCATCGCGGGGAGGGCCGGCCTCGAACGGGGCCCCCGGAGACTCGACGGCGGCCCAGGGAAGCCAGCCCAACGCGCGCTCGACGCGTCGGGCCGTGATCGCGTGGTGCGCCGTCCGCACGGTCACGCGCTCGGGCGGAGGTCGACGGTCGATCGGCCCGAGTCGCTCCCGCAGTCGCGAGGGATCCAGACAGGGCCGGCGCCAGCGGACGCTGCTCAGGTGGCCGATGACCTGCCAGCCGGTCCGATCGAGCACCGGCATCGACGCGGCATTGCCTCCGATGACGGCGCGGAGGGCCGCCCCCTGCCGGGTGGCTTCCATCAGCTGCTTGCCCAGCCCCTTGCCGCGAGACTCCGGAAGCAGGTAGAGGTTCACGGGCCAGCGCAGCGTTTCGTTCTGCCCGCTCAACGGCAGACCTCGTTGGTCGTTCACCCGCAGCGCGACGTCGATCCAGCCAACCGTGCCGACGATGCGTCCTTCATCCCGCATCACGAGTGTCACCACCTTGAGGCGCGTGCCGGACACGCGCGGCAGGCAGAACTGCGCCAGGTTCTCCGCCGGCATCGGCAGCGAGAGCGACCGGAAGAAGGCTTCCAGCTCGGGCATCTCTGACGGCAGCAGCTCCGAGAGGATCACGGCCTGTCCATCCGGTCCGCCAGGTCGCTCAGCCGGCAGGGGGTGATCTCGCCCGCGGACCTCAACGCCGCCACCATCGCCGCCAGGTCACCGTAGAACGCCTCGACATCCCCGGCGGTACGGCTGCGCGGGCTGGTCCCTTCGAAAGCCTCCGAGGAATGGAACATGATGTTGATACATTCGGCGCCCCGATCCATCAGCCACCGCGCGGCGCGCACCAGGTCGTCACGGGGATGCATCCGCGGACGCAGCCAGACCATCCGGCACAATCCCGCCGCGCGTAACGCCCTGGCCGCGGCGCGCGAAGGAATATCCGCGCGATGGGTCAGGCCGCTGACGAGCCTTGCGCCCAACGCCCCGAGTCCGATCGCGCCCAGCAAGCCGGGAGTGGCAACCGAGACCGGCACCTCCCAGATGGGACCGTCCCGATAGGGTCGGGGTGGCGCGCCGTCGAGCAGCCGCCGGAAATCGGGTCCTCCCCGCGCCAGCCCTCGTGAGCGGCCGAAGTCATGGCCCGGCACGACACTGGTGTCGATGAGATAACCGAGCCCGGCGAGGTTTTCCCGTTCGCGTGGGTCGATCCCCCACCGGCCCGCCCGGTAGGTGCGCGGAGGCTGACCGAACGCATCTTCGATGGCCCGGGTGACCGACCGCAGCTTTTCGAGCCGCACGGCAGGATCGTACTCGTAGATGTAGGGATGCGCGCGGCTGTCCGCGGCAGCCGACGGCGGAGTCTCCCAGGCGTGCAGATGCGCGCCGACCTCGTCTCCCCCGTCGCGGGCGGCGCTCAGCAGACGCGCGCTGCCGGGATCCCGCGCCACCGAATAACAGGTCAGCCATGTGGCCGGTGTTCCCAGCCCTCGCAGGAAGTCGACCAATCGCGAGAGCCCGCGCGTGTTGGCGAACGCCAGATCGGGGGGCGACGTGCCGGGGGTCGGCATCGCCCACTGGTTGTCGGGCTCCGTGTCGATCGTGATGACCAGACGAGCGCTCATCGACGGGTCAGCTCCAGGAACCCGTCTTCGTCGAGGATCGTCAGCTTCAGCGCGCGCGCCTTGTCGAGCTTGGATCCGGCCCCAGGTCCGGCCACGACATGCGTCACCTTCTTTGTCACCGACGGCGCCACCAGCGCCCCCATGGATTCGGCCAGCTCTTTTGCCTGTGGCCGGCTCATCGACTCGAGCTCCCCTGTGAACACGATGACCATCCCCTCCAGCGGTCCGCCGGCCGGTTTCATCTCCGGTTTCGGCCAGGAGATCCCGGCGTCGAGCAGCCTTTTCACCACGCGGCGGTTCGCCTTGTCCGTGAAAAAAGCCCGGAGGCTCTGCGCCACCGCCGGGCCCACATCCTCCACCTTCATCAGGTCGGCTTCGGACGCATCCATGATCGACTCGAGGCTGCCGAAGTGTCTCGACAGCGCGGCGGCGGACGCCTCTCCGACGTGACGGATTCCCAGCGCATGCAGCAGCCGCGGCAGCGTCGTCACGCGCGAGCGGTCAATCGACGCCATGAGGTTCGCCGCGGACTTCTCCGCCATCCTGTCCAGCCGCGCGAGCTGCTCCTGCGTCAGGTGGTAGAGGTCGGAGGGATCTTTCACCAGCTGCTTGTCGACGAGCTGATCGACGATTTTCTCCCCCATCCCGTCGATGTCCATGGCGCCGCGCGATGCGAAGTGCAGCAGACGCCCCTTCACCTGCGCGAGGCAGGAGATGTTGGGACAGCGCGGGATGACTTCGCCTTCGGCAACCAGCACCACCGAGCCGCACACCGGGCAGCGTTCCGGCATCACGAACTCGCGGCTTTCCCCGCCACGCGAAACGACGCGCACGATCTCCGGGATGACGTCGCCCGCCCGCGTCACGATCACCCGGTCACCGATGCGAACTCCCTTTTCCCGGATCATCTCCTGGTTGTGCAGCGTGGCGCTGGAGACCTGGACTCCACCGACCCAGACCGGCTCGAGCATCGCCACCGGTGTCAGCGCGCCGGTCCGGCCCACCTGCACCCGGATGTCGGTGAGCCGAGTCTCGGCCTCGCGCGGGGGAAATTTCCAGGCGATGGCCCATCTCGGGCTGCGGGCGCGGACACCGAGCCGTTCCTGCGCCGCCAGATCGTCCACCTTGACGACCAGGCCGTCGATCTCGAACGGCAGCGATTCGCGTGCCGCTTCCAGGTCCGCGTAGAATCGTCCGGTCTCCTCCGGACCGCGGCACAGCTTCGCCCACTTCAGCGCCGTCATCAGTCCCAGCGCGTCGAGCAGCCGGATGGCTTCCTCCTGCCGGGCCGGCGAGACTCCCACCAGCTGTCCGAGCCCGTGCGACAGAAGCCTCAAGGGGCGCGCCGCGGTCATCCGCGGGTCGAGCTGCCGCAACGAACCGGCCGCCGCGTTGCGGGGATTGGCGAACGTCTTTTCTCCCCGCTCCTCTGCCTGCCGGTTCAACGCGGCGAAATCGCTCTTGTTCATGTAGACCTCGCCGCGGACTTCCAGAAGCCTGGGCACGGCCAGGCCCTGGCGGGACGACACGAGACTCATCGGCACGCCGCGTATCGTGCGGATGTTCGGCGTGATGTCCTCCCCCGTCCAGCCGTCTCCGCGCGTGGAAGCCGAGACGAACCGCCCCTCCTCGTAGATCAGCTCCACTGCCGCCCCGTCAATCTTCGGCTCGCACCACAGATCGAGGCCCGTCCAGCCGATCCTTTCGAACCATTCGTTCATCTCGGAAGAGTCGGTGGCGTTCTGAAGGCTGAGCATCTGTCGCGCGTGACGGATCGTGGAAAACTTCTCGAGCGGCCTGGCGCCGACCCGTTGCGTGGGAGATTCGGGTGTCACCAGGGATGGATGGTGCGCCTCCAGGTCGAGCAGCTCACGCATCAACCGATCGTACTCGGCGTCGGAGATCTCCGGATCGTCGAGCAGGTAGTAGCGGCGGTTGTGATGCTCGAGGCGGCGCCGGAGGTCTTCCGCACGCCGCGCGGCTTCGGCGGGGACACGCGTCACCATGACTCTCTCATCCCGGCGCGACGGCGCATGGCTTCAACAACTGGGGGAGGATCGGGCTGCTGGTGGGGCGTGTAGGATTTGAACCTACGACTTCTACCGTGTGAAGGTAGCACTCTCCCGCTGAGTTAACGCCCCGACCCGGAACTGCGAGACGCGCGGGATATTACCACAGCACCGCGCCTCCGTCAGACCCGATCTCAATCGACGATTTTCATCGACGCGAGCGATTCATCCGTCACCGGGGACACCCACATCACGCTCGTCCGATCCGGCTGCCCCGCTCCGAATGGCTCCCCTTCGGCCACCGTGTATCTCTCCGCCTTCACGCGGACCGAGGCCTCCCCCTTGCCATCGCAATAACGCGCCGTGATGCTCGCCGCGACGGCCAGCTCGGCGTCCCCGGGATCGCCCATCACGAGACTCACCGGCCCGAGATGGTCCAGCGCCGCGACCTTCCACCGTCCCGCGCGGAACCGCTCGAGAAAGTTGTTCTCCGCCTCGTCGCGGCCCACGATCACCTTGAGGCGCTGGCTGATCCTGAAGTGCCGCCCGACCTTGAGCAGCATGATCTCGTCGCGGCCGACCGTCCGCCCCATGGTCTCTTCCTCGCGCACGAGGTCGTGGAACTTCCGCCCGAAGTTGTGGTCCGCGAGAAAACAGCAGCCTCCCGAGGGCTGGGGATACTCCTCGATTTCCATCTGGTCGGCCAGACGATGCTGCTCTTTGCGCGATCGACCCTTGATGTCCAGCAGCTTGCCGCGATCGATCCGCCCGGCCAGCTCGGCGTCGGTGGGGGCCAGACGCTGTGCGGACAGCGGCCTGAGCAGGCGGCCCTTGAGCCCCGTCTCCTTCTCGATCATGTGCAGCGCGTTGTGGTGCTGGGACATCGGGCGCTGCCCGAGCACCTCGCCGGTGAAGATGATCTCCGCGCCTTCGACTTCCGCGATTTCCCTGGCCTTGTTCAGCATGAAGATGCGGCAGTCGATGCAGGGGTTGGCGGCCGATCCGTAGCCGTGCGGCGGGTGCTTCACCATTTCGAGGTATTCGTCGGACACGTCGATGATCCGCACTTCGACCTGCGCTTCGGCGCCGGCCTGGACGGCCACGTTGCGCAGTCTGCGGGGGTCCTCTCCCTTGCGCGCGATGGCGCGGTGGTGGTCGTAGGTGCAGAACCCCGTGCTGAAATTCAGGCCGATGACTTCGACACCCTGGTCCTTGAGCAGGCGTGCCGCCAGGGTGCTGTCGAGACCGCCCGACATCAACCCGACCGCCTTGAGAGGCTTCCTGTCGCTGTCGCTCATGCGCCCAGTCTACTTCCTGCGGACGAACAGCCGCCACTGTCGCGCCTCTTCGCGGAAACCGAGGTAGGCATGCCCCGTGGAGCGGCACCAGGCCGGCATGTCGATGAGGATGACACGGTCGTCCGAGAGCACCTCGATGACCTGGCCCGCGGCCAGACCGGAGATTCGAGCGGCCGTCTTCATGATCGGAACGGGACAGTACAGTCCCACCGTGTCGAGCACGAGATCCCCCGCCAGACCGTCCGGAGCGCGCCGCGCCTCCAGCTCTCGCCATTCGTTACGGCTCGCCCTGTCCGTCATGCGTTCATGCCTGCGGCTCGACCGACAGCGCCCGGAGCGATTCCACGGCCGGCGGGAAATGTTCGATGACACGGTGGATCTCCTCTACTGTCGTGTCGCGTCCCACCGAGAACAGGATGCTGCTCTGCGCCAGCCGCGCCGGCACCCCCATCGCCAGCAGCACATGGGATGGCTTTCCAGTCTGCTGGAAGCAGGTCGAACCGCTCGACGCCGCGATTCCCTGCCGGGCGAGCCTGAGCAGCAGCGCTTCACCGTCGACCCCGGCCACGGACAGATTGACCAGTCCGCGCAGACGCCGTGCCGGATGGCCGTTGAGCGTGACTGCGGCCACCCGCGTCAACGACTCTTCGAGCATCACGCCCAGACCGCTCAGACGCGCCTCATCGGAGGGCATCCCGGCCGCCGCCAGACGCGCGGCTTCACCGAATCCGGCGATACCCGCGACGCACTCGGCGCCCCCGCGCCGGCCTCCCTCGTTGACCCCGCCTTCGATCAGCGGAGTGATCCTCACTCCCTCGCGCGCGTACAGGGCGCCGCAGCCCCGCGGGCCGCGAAGCTTGTGCGCGCTGAACGAAGCGAGGTCCGCGTCGAGCGACCGCAGATCGACCCGCTGATACCCGGCCGCCAGGCAGGCATCGACATGAAGCAGCGCTCCCCGCTCGTGGACGATGCGGGCAATCTCGGCGATCGGCTGCAGCGTGCCAGTCTCGGCGGTCGCCAGCGCCACGGACACCAGGACGGTGTTCGCCCCCAGCATGTCGGTCAGCGCATCCAGGGCCACCGTCCCGCGATGGTCGACGGGCACCTCGCGCACCTCGAAGCCGAGCCGGCCCAGCGTGCGCGCGGGGTACAGCACCGACGTGTGCTCGGTGGCCGCCACGAGGATCGTTGCGGGTCGACCGCCCTGCGCCAGACGCGCGAGGGCCACCCCCTTCACCGCGAGATTGCACGATTCGGTGCCACCGGAGGTGAAGATGATCTCGTTCGCGTCGGCCCCGACGAGGTCGGCCACATGCCGGCGAGCGGCCTCGATGACACCCGCGATGCGCCGTCCATCGGCCAGCAGACCTTCCGGGTCGCGCGGGTCCTCGTTGAGCAGCCGGGTCATCACCTGTCGCACCTCGGGGTCCAGCGGGGTCGTCGTGCTGTGCATCAGGTAGACGAGGCCCCTGCCGCCCCCACCATCGTGCGGCGCAGAAGAGCCCGGCGGAACACCCGCCGTCCTTCGCTTCACAGCGTCACCGACCCGTGCCACGTCATCGTGCTCAGCCACCTCACCACCGAGTTGTCGGCCCGGACCTTCACCCCGAGGATGTCGCTGGTCATCTCGAGCAGCACATCCACCTCCACGGTCTGGCCGGG
>DASROJ010000321.1:0-16176 GCA_035646975.1 Patescibacteria group bacterium | reverse complement strand
GGGTGACCTCGAGCAGCACTTTCAGCGGCCGGGTCACCGCTCCGGCGAACACGACTCCGCAAAGCACGGCGAGCCCGACGGCGAACAGCGCCCACTGGTAGACGCTGCGTCGCATCTCCGCCACCGAGGCGTAGGCGAGGTTGCGGTCCACCAGGACGAACACGCCCCAGCCCCGCTCCGTGGCTGCCCGGGCGCCGAGCAGCTCCTTGACCTCAAGGCCCGGGGGAGCGTCAAAGGGCATGATCTCGGTGATCCCGGCGCCTTCTCCGCGGAAGCGGGTGACGATCTCGAGCTTCCGGTACGCTTCGCTCTGCCTCAACGCAGCGGGCATGTTGGTGGCGGCGAACAGGCCACCGCCGTCATTCAGAGCGAAGGTGATGAAAGGGGCTCCCAGCGTGGCGACACTCCTGTCCCAGGAATCCTTCAGATTGATGACGCCGGCAAGGACCCCGCGCACCTCTCCGCGAACCTTGACCGGGACCGCGGCCACCACGCAGGGCCCGACCGACGGGTCCGGGTCGGCCGGCCGGCCGACGAAAACCTCTCCCCCCATCGCGTTGGCGAACGCCTCGAACAACGAGGACGACAGCGCTTCGTTGCGCGTGCGCCCCCGGTCTCCCACTTCGAGCACGGTCCCCTGTCTCGACGTGTACCGCATGAGTTTCACGTTGCCGGCCAGATAGGGGGCGAGAATCGAGTCGCCGCGCAGCGGGTCATCCATGCTGGTGCGTTCGAGCTGACTCTGAAGGTAGTGGGCCGTCGACGTGAGCTGATCCATGGAGGCGGAGAGCACGCCGTTGAGATCCTGCACGATTGCTGCGGCCACCTCGAGCTGGTATTCGCGACTGGCCGCTTCGAGGCTCTCCCGGTTTATCTCGATCAACTTGTATGCGGTCAGGAACAAGGGAACGAGCGCGGTGACCAGCAGCACCGCCAGCAGTGTCCAGACCAGTCGCACGCGGCGCACGCGTGGCGACCATTTCGACGGCGCGGGCCGCGGCGCCAGCTCAGGCGACATGCGACATGGTCCTCAACCGCCTGACGGCGTCTTCGAGCCGGCCGGCAACTTCATCGATGTCCGCTTCGGTGGTGATCCGCCCGAAGCCAAATCGCACCGCGGCGTGGGCCCGCTCGTCCGAGGCGCCGAGCGCCTTCATCACGTAGGAAGGCTCGCGGGTTTCGTTGGCGCAGGCCGAGCCGCTCGACACCGCGACGGAGCGGAGCGCCGCGATCAGCCCTTCCGCCTCCACGTGCTCGAAGGAGAGGTTCAGGTTGTTGGGCAGCCTGTGCTCGGGGTGACCGTTGAGCAGCACGCCATCTATCCGGGCCGTCACCTTTTCCATGAAGCGGCGCGAGAGTCCCCTGAGCCGTACGGCCTCCGCGGCCAGATCCGCTCCGGCCAGCTCGCAGGCCATCCCCATGCCGACGATGCCCGGAGTGTTGTAGGTGCCCGACCTGCGTCCTTTCTCCTGTCCGCCCCCGCTGTTCAGCGGAACGAAGCGGCGTCTCCTGCGCGCGTACAGCCCCCCGACCCCCTTCGGGCCGTAGATCTTGTGTCCCGAAAATGCCACGAAGTCGGCCTGAATCGAGTCCACCTCCACGGGCAGCTTTCCCACGGTCTGGGTGGCGTCAACGTGAAACGCGATGCCGTGCTCGCGGGCGATGGCGCCGATCTCCTGCACGGGCTGAATCGTGCCGACCTCGCTGTTGGCGTGCATCACGCTGATCAGAATCGTCTCCGGGGTGATGGCCCTCCTGACGTCGTCGGGATTCACCATCGCGTGCGCGTCGACGGGCAGATATGTGACCTGGAACCCCTCCATCTGGAGGAACCGGCAGGCTTCCAGCACGGCACGATGCTCGATGCTCGTCGTGATGATGTGGCGGCCCCGTTCGCGTGATGCCCAGGCAACCCCCTTGATCGCCGTGTTGTCCGACTCGGTCGCGCCGCTGGTGAAGACGATTTCACCGGGTGTGGCGCCGATCAGGCTCGCCACTCGCGTGCGCGCCACGTCGACCGCGGAGGCCGCCTCGAGGCCGAAGGTGTGGGACACGCTCGAGGCGTTGCCGAAGTGCGTCGTGAGATAAGGCATCATCACCGCCAGCACCCGGGGGTCGAGCGGCGTGGTGGCATTGTGGTCCATATAGATGAGTCGAAGCTCGGACACGGCGCCTTCACCTCCCGCACTCGAGAACCGATGACAAGTATATGTCGATGCCCGGGTGGGTCAACGAGGGCGCGCCCGAGGCGAACGGGGCGAATCGTGGCTCAGAGCGAGGACTTCGAGCGGGGATCGACCGGAGAGAGAATGGCGCAGGCGCCGGCGTCACCCGCCGCCGCGGCCTTCAGAAGCTGTTCGCTGGTGCCTCCCGGCTCTTTGAGAAGGTCGACCAGGGCCTTGACGCACTCCGGATTGAACTGGGTCCCCATGCCCGCGGTCAGCTGCTGGAAGGCGAATTCCATCGTCTGCATGCGCCGGTAGGGCCGGTTGGAGGTCATGGCATCGAAGGCGTCCGCCGTCGCCGCTATCCAGACCGACAGCGGAAGCTCCTGGCCGCCGACCCGGTCCGGGTACCCCCTTCCGTTGAACCACTCGTGGTGATGGCGGACGATCGGGATGCAATGATGGAAGGAACGAATCGGCTGGAGGATCTGGGCACCGGTGACCGGGTGCGACTTCACCAGCTCGAGCTCCTCCCGGGTCAGTGCGCCAGGCTTGTTGAGGATTCTCTCGGGCATGCCGATCTTGCCGATGTCATGCAGAAGGGCGACTCTGCGGATTTCCTCCACCTCACCGTCGGACAGGCCGATCTTGCGCGCGATCATCATCCCCCAGCGCGCGACGCGCTCCGAGTGCCCCGCGGTGTAGGCGTCCTTCGCCTCCAGGGCCGTGGCCAGCGACTGGAGTGTCTCGACGTAGTTCACATCGATCTGCTTGTTGGCCTTCTGGAGGTCGCGCAGCGTCGCGCTGAGCTCGAGGTTTCTCACCTGAAGATCCCCGAGAAGTCTGAGGTTGTCGCGCCGCAGGTGAAACTGCCTGAGCAGCGACGAGACCGTGAGCTGCAGGTCGTCGACTTGCCAGGGCTTGGAGATGTACTTGTCCAGGTTCGCGTTGTTGATCGTGTAAAGCGCCGAATCGAGCCCCGTGTACCCGGTCAGGAGGATCTTGATGACCTGAGGAAACCGCGCATTGACGATCTCGAGGAACCGGTCGCCCGTCATGCCTGGCATCATCAGGTCGGAGATCACCATCTCGACCGTCTTGCCCTGGTGATGAAGATCGTAAATCATTCCCAGCGCCTCTTCGGCGCTCTTGGCCATCACGACTTCATGCGAGCTTCCCTGCAGGTCGGTGATCTGCTGCCAGAGACACTCCAGCAGCGCGAGATCATCGTCCACGCAGATGATGTAGCCCTTCTCCGGCATGACTTATCCCTCCACGCGACGGGTCGCGGCGCCGGTCACGACGGATCGGGCCTTCAGGAGGCTCACCTCGAAGCAGGTGCGTCCTGGGCGTGATTCCACCGAGATGGTGCCGCCCAGCTTCTCCACGATTTGACGCGTCAGGGCGAGGCCAAGACCCGTGCCCCCGTCAACGCTCCGGGTGGTGAAGTACGGCTCGAACACCCTTGCCAGCAGGTCCTTCCGAATCCCCGGACCGTCATCGATCACCCGTACGACGGTGCTGCCATCGGCGCCGGGGCTGGTCTCAATCGAGATCGTCCCCTTTTCGCCCACGGACTGGACGGCATTCACGACGAGATTCGTCCAGACTTCGCAAAGCAGCTCGGTGTGTCCCGACACCAGGGACGCCGTCTCCAGACGCATCACGACCAGCACACCGGATGGCAGCGTCTCATTGAGAAGCTGAACCGCCGTCTGGATGCTTTGACCGAGATCCGCGTTGCATCCTTCCACCGATCGAGCCAGCAACCGCAGCGCACCGGAAATGCCGCGGATCCGGTTGAGGGACATTTCCACCGAAGCCATGTTGGCGCGCAGCCGTGCCGTGGTCTCCAGCACGTCGAGGGTCAACGCCAGGTCGGCGCGCAGCAACGGAACGATCTCCTCGAGGTAAGTGTCCCACCCTCCCCGCACGAGGGCGGCGGACACGGACACGAGGTCTCCGCCCAGACCGGCGTCCGCCAGGCGCCGGGCGATCGCATCGAGCCTGGCTTCCGGCATCAACCCGGTCATCGGGGGAGGCGCGGGCTCCGATACGACACGCGAGACGAAGCGCATGATCGCGGCGCCCGCCGCCCCATCGCCCGCCATGGTGGCGAGATCCTCGAGGAGCCCTCGCAGGTTCCGCCTGATGTTGGACGCGGCGGACTGCAGGGCCGAGGCGGGCGTCTTGAGTTGATGCGCGAGCGCGGCGGCGAACTGGTCCCCAGGAGTTTGAGTCATGGATGCTATCGGACCTCGCTGCAAGAATTCGACGATCTGATCGGCTGGTAATATGGGTTCGGCATGCAGCACGGGCAACGCGGCCCGATTCGTTGACAGGGCATGCATGCCTTGTTAGACTCGCCATCTAAAGTATGGTAATTCTTGATCTTATGAGATTTCTGGAGGCCTCTCGCTGGCAAAGGTCGGACGCGACTCCAAGGTCGGGCTCTACGATGTCCTGATTCCACTTGGCGCCTTCGCCGCGGCGCCTGGATACCTGCTGCGATCTCTCGGCCACCCGGAGTACCGGGACCACTTCCTGGAGCGACTCGGCCTGCTTCCCGCCCCGCTCGTGTCCCGTCTGGCGTCGCTGTCCCGAAGACCGGTCTGGATCCCGGCGGTGTCGGTGGGCGAGGTGATCCTCGCCCGGACGCTTCTCGAGTCGCTGCAGGATTTCTTCAGCAACGCCGGTGACCGGACGGACCGCGCCCCGCATGTCGTGCTGTCCAGCACGACGCCGGCCGGTCGTGACGCCGCGGCGGCGATCCAATCGCCCCTGCTCGAAGGGGTGTTCCATTTCCCGATCGACTGGGCGCCCATCGTCCGCAGGCTGCTCGGCCGGGTGAACCCTTCCCTGTTCATCGCGATCGAGACGGAGATCTGGCCGGGGCTGCTGCGCCAGTGCGCGCAAAGGCAGGTTCCCGCGATCATCGTCAACGGCAGAATCTCGCATCGCTCGCATGGCCGTTATCGTCGCTTTCGCGGGATGCTGCGCGAGCCGCTCGGCGCCGTGCGCCTGGCCTGCATGCAGACGGCTGACGATGCCGAACGGGCGCGATCGATCGGAATCCCGGCGGACCGCATCGTGGTGACCGGCAACATGAAATTCGACGCGGCCCCGCCCAGGGACGGCGCGGATGGCTCCGGCTCCGCCCTCCCGGCGCTGCCCATCCCCGACGGCGCCCGGGTGCTCGTGGCGGGCAGCACATCGGAAGGTGAAGAGGAGATCGTGCTGGACGCCTTCGACAGGCTTGCCCCGCGCCGGGCCGAGGGGACCATCCTGATTCTGGCGCCACGGCACAGGGAGCGATTCGACGCCGTGGCGCGTCTGCTCGAACGTCGCAGGCTGCGTTTTGTCCGACGCAGCTCCGCGACCATCGGCGCCCCGTACGACGTGCTGCTGCTCGACAGCATCGGGGAGCTGGCCGACGTTTATTCGAGAGGCCAGGCGGCGTTCGTGGGCGGAAGCCTGGTGCCGCGGGGCGGGCAGAACCTGATCGAGCCTGCAGCCAGAGGGGTGCCGGTGCTGTTCGGTCCGCACACCGAGAACTTCGCCGCGGTCGCCCAGGCTCTGCTCGAAGCCGGCGCCGGCTTCCGCGTGTCGGGGGCCGACGACCTTGCCTCGACCTGGAGCCTCCTGCTGGCCGACACAGATCGTCGTCAACGCGCGGGAAACGCTGCCCGTGCCCTGATCGAGGCCCATCGTGGCGCCACGGCCAGAACCATCCGCCACATCCTCCCCTTCATCGGCTAGTATCGCCGGGATGACGGAGCCTGCGGTGTCCGGCCGAGAGCATCTCGTGTCCTGGCTCGCTCCGCTTGCGCCCCTTTACGGCGGCGCGGTGGCGCTGCGCAACCTTCTGTACGAACGAGGAATCTTCCCTGCGCACCACCTGTCCGTGCCGGTGCTCAGCGTGGGGAACCTGACGACCGGAGGCACCGGCAAGACGCCCATGGTGGCCATGGTGGCCGGGCTGCTCGCGCGCCGCGGCGCCCGCCCGGTGATTGTCAGCCGCGGTTACGGCGGCTCGAACGATGGCGGCGCGCGCGTCGTGTCGAGGGGAAATGGGGCGCTCGCCGGCCCGACGGAGGTCGGCGACGAGCCGGTGATGCTCGCCGGTCTGTGCGATGGGGTTCCCGTGATCGTTTCGCGGCGACGCCGCGATGGAGGCGAGCTGGCTGTGTCGATGTTCCAGGCCGGCTGCGTGATACTGGATGACGGGTTTCAGCATCGAGCCCTCGCCCGCGACCTCGACATCCTCCTGCTGGATGGGGTCGAGCCGTTCGGCAATGGACGCCTGCTTCCGGCCGGACATCTGCGCGAGCCGCTGTCGTCGATGAGCCGGGCCGGTGCGATCGTGATCACACGCTCCGACCTGTCAGGGCCCGGCGCGCTCGAGGCGATCGCCCGGCAGCGGGACGCTTTCTGCGCACGCGCGCCGGTGTTTCACGCCCGTACCCGTCCGGTGGCCGTGGTCGACGCGGCGCTTGGCGATGTCCGGCCCCTCGAGAGTCTCCGCGGAGCGCGCACGGTCTGTTTCGCCGGCATCGCGCACCCCGAGAGGTTTTTCCGCGACGCGGAGGCGGCGGGTTGCATGGTGGTCGAGACCATTCGTTTTCCCGATCATCACCGCTTTTCCGACGCCGAGCTCTCGCGTGTGGCCGCCGCCGCGGCCGCGGCAAGGGCCGACATCGTGTTGACGACGGAAAAGGACCTTTCCCGCATGGCCGACGCGGCCGCGTCGAAGCGGATCGAACCGCTGCTCGCGCTGCGGGTCGAGATGTCGATCGACGAGGACACCGCCTTTGCCTCCCTGCTGCTCCGGGCGGTGCCATGAACCGGACCCGCGCGTGGCTCGAGTACCTCCCGATCGCGGCCGGGGCGCGTCTCTTGCGGCTGGTGCCCCGGCGCGCTGCCCTTGCGGCAGGACGGGGTCTTGGCCGGCTGGCCTGGATGGTCGACACCACGCACAGGAGGATCGCGCTGGAGAACCTGGCGGCCGCCTTTGGCGACTCGATGTCACCGGACGATCGGCGGAGACTGACCGGCCGGATCTTCGCCCATTTCGGCATGGTGGCGGTGGATTGCCTGCTGATGCGTTCGCTCCATCCGCGGGATGTGGACAGGTTGATCGAGTATGAGGGAGTCGACCACCTCCGCAAAGCCTTTCTCAAAGGCAAGGGGGTGTTCGTATTCTCCGCGCACCTGGGCAACTGGGAGATGGTTGCGCTGATGCAGGGATGGCTCGGTTATCCGATGGCGATGGTGACCCGGCCGCTCGACAATCCGCTGCTCGATCGCCTGCTGCTGGAGGGTCGCATCCGATCGGGAAATCTCGTGATTCACAAACGCAGCGCGGTGCGAGGAATCCTCAAGGCGATCAGGAACGGCTGGTGTGTCGCCATCGTCATCGATCAGGACATCCGCGGGACCGAGCATGTCTTTGTCGACTTCTTCGGCCGCCCGGCCGCCACCACGCCGACGCTCGGGCTGCTGGCGCTCAAGACCGGCTCGCCGGTGGTGCCGGCCTTCGGCCTGCCTCTGGAAGACGGTCGGTATCGCGTCACCTACCTGCCGGAAGTGCCGGTCAGCGAGATCGCCTGCACGGGAAGCCGCGAGGGGGACGTCGCCGCGATCACCCAGGCCTGCACCCGGATCATCGAGCAGCAGGTACGCGCCCGTCCTGAGTGCTGGCTCTGGATGCACAAGCGGTGGAAAACCACCCTGCGGAAGCGGAAGGCCGAGCCGAGATCCTCGAATGACGAGACCGGCGTCATGGGCGCGAACGACGGGCATCCCGGGACCCATGTCAACCATGGCAACCATGGCGACCCCGGCAACGACAACGCCGGCACGGAGGAGCGATCGTGAGCAAACGGGCGATTTTCATGGATCGGGACGGCACGGTGAGTGACGAGACCGGTTACATCAACCACATCGATCGCTACCGGATGCTGCCACGCTCCATCGAGGCGATCCGCAGGATCAACGCCGCGGGGTTCCTCGCATTCGTCGTCACCAACCAGTCGGGCGTCGCGCGCGGGCTGTTCGACGAAGCGCTGGTGCACGAGGTGCACGGCACGCTGAGCCGCTGGCTCGAGCAGGGAGGGGCCCGGCTCGACGGCATCTACTTCTGTCCGCACCATCCGAAGGAAGGAGAGCCCCCGTGGCGTCAGGACTGTGAATGCCGCAAACCGCGCGCGGGGATGCTGAAGCGCGCCGCCAGGGAGCACGACGTGGACCTGGCGTCATCGTATATGATCGGCGACACGGTGCTGGACATCGAGGCGGCGCGCAACGCCGGCATGCCTGGCGTGCTGGTGCTGACCGGCTACGGCAAGGGGGATCTTCAGTTCAGAATGGCCAGACGCGGCCTGGAGCCGGCGCACATCGCGGCCGACCTGCTCGATGCCGTTGAATGGATCCTGGCGAAGGAGAAGACGGCGTGAAGGAACATCTTGCATCGGTCGTCAACCGGTTCGCCGGCACGAAGGTCGCCGTCCTCGCGGACCTCGTGCTCGACGAGTTCGTGCATGGCGAGATTGCCCGCGTCTCGCGCGAAGCCCCCGTGCTCATCATCGACTACCGACGCACCGACGCGATGCCCGGAGGCGGGGCCAACGCGGTGAACAACGTCCGATCGCTGGGAGGCCGCCCTGTTCCGGTCGGCGTGGTGGGAGACGATGACGCCGGCCGCCGGCTGATCGACCTGATGGAGCAGGCCGGAATCGACACAACCGCCGTGACGCGTCTGGCCGGATACGCCACCCCCACGAAGACGCGGGTGCTGGCCGGGCTGCCCCACTCCCGGGCGCAGCAGGTCATCAGGATCGACCGCGGAGCGCCGGGCTCGGTCCCGGTGGAAGCCGCCGAGGCCGCCGCTGAAAGGGCGCGCGCGCTGCTGGCGCAGGACGTCAAGGCGCTGCTGCTCTCCGATTACGGCTACGACCTCGTCACGCCCGTGACCGTGCGCCCGGTCTCGGCAGAGGCGCGTCGGATGAAGATCACCGTGGCCTGCGACTCGCGGCATCGTCTCGGTGAGTTCCGCGGCGTCACCGCCGTGACACCGAATCTCGAGGAAGCCGAGGAGCTGCTCGGGGTGCGGCTCGACGATGGGCATTCCCGGCTCGACGCGGCGGGTCGCCGTCTGATGGAGACACTCGCCTGCCAGGCGGTCCTGATAACGAGAGGGAGCCTCGGCATGACGTTGCTCGAGGATGGTGTCAAACCGTTCGACATCCCCGTCCATGGATCGGACCAGGTCGCCGATGTCACCGGCGCCGGCGACACCGTGATCGCCGCGTTCTGCCTCGCGCTGGCCTCCGGCGCGACCTTCAGGCTCGCGGCCATGCTGGCCAACATCGCGGCGGGGATCGTGGTGATGAAGCGCGGCACCGCCACGGTGACCGTGGCGGAGCTTCGCCACGCCATCGACAACCTCCCCGCCACCGGACCGGCATGACCAAGATCTTCGAACAGGACCAGCTCGCCATCATTCTCGCCGATGAACGTCGCGCGGGCCGCACGATCGCGTTTGCCAACGGGATCTTCGACCTGCTGCACGTGGGGCACGTGCGCTACCTCGCGGCGGCGGCCCGCCAGGCCGATCGCCTGGTGGTGGGTGTCAATTCCGACGCATCGACGCGCGCGCTCAAGGGCGCGGGCCGTCCCGTCATCCCGTCGGCCGAGCGCGTCGAGATCCTCGCCGCGCTGGAGAGCGTCGACTACGTCGTGGTGTTCGACGAGCCGACCTGCGACGCGTTGCTGGGCCGGCTCAAGCCCGATGTCCATTGCAAGGGAACCGACTACACTTCGGCCACGGTCCCCGAAGCGGCCACGGTGCTGGCGTATGGAGGGCGCATCGCGATCGTCGGCGATCCGAAGGACCACGCCACCCGGGACCTCATCGAAAGAATCCGGGCCCGTCGGCCGGACGGCTGCTGAGACCCCGTCCCCACCGGGCGATCATTCCGGCATCCCTGTTGCCCAGTAGTTGGCGTTCAGAAACGGCATGAAGTCCTTGTGCGTCATGAACTGAAGCAGACCAGCGACATCCTTCGTCGTTCCGGTTTTCCCCCGGAACGATTTCTGGTACGACTTCAGGAACGTCAGGAAGGTCTGATCGCCGAGCTGCGCGTGCAGCCGCGAGAGCAGCCAGGCGCCCTTGTGGTAGATGAGGAAATCCCGCATCCGTCGCGCATCCTGCGGGTCGAGCGGGCTGGAGATTCGATTGGCCGTCGCGATGGTCGAAACGTCGCCGGCCTGCCGGGCGCTGGATTTCCATGTCGCCAGCAAGGCGTTGTACTCGACCTTTCCCATCGCGCTCTTGACGAAGAGCGCCGCGCAGTACTCGGCGAACGCCTCGGAAAGCCATTGCTCCTCGTCGTTCGGCCAGGAGACGGCGTGGCCCCAGTACTGGTGGGCGATCTCATGGGCGAATCGCTCGTTGATTCCGTTCGTGTAGAGCCAGGCCAGGCCGTCCAGCCGCGCGTCGAACGCCTCCCTGGTGATGAACATGGCGCCCGGCGGAGCCACCCCCCACCCGTACGAGTTCATCTCGATGATCGTGAACTCGGTGCAGGGGAACGGCCCGAGAAACGGTTCGTAGAACTTGATGACGCCGAAGGCCAGATCGGTGAGCTGACGGATCGCCAAATCGTTCCTGCCGGCGTAGCTGGCGACCCGGATGGTCAGCCCGTCGCGCGTTTCCTCGTGGTATTCGTAACTGCCGGCCATGACGATGGCGAACCGGTCCGGCTTGTCCAGCACGGTCTCCAGAACGTTCTCGTCGGCCTCCTCGCGCCGTGAAGCCGTCCGTCCCGACGCAAAAGGGACGTACGGTTTCTTCACGCGCACGGTCGAATGCATCGTATAGCTCTGCCCCACGAGATCCGGCTGAGGAAACCAGGGGCCGCCTCCCAGCACCCAGTAGTTGTCATTGCCCGGGTGGATCAGGATGTCGCCGTCGATCTCGAAACTCAGCTTGAGCGGTTGATCCGGTGGCGCCGGCGCGGGCAGTCCGATGATCAGATCGTCGTTGACGTGCTCGAACGGCAGAGAGGCTCCACTGCCGTCGACGACCCGTCGCAGGTTGTAGCTCCGGGGCTCCACGGCGCCCAGCCTCTTGAACTCATAATCGCTGCTGTACAGATTCAGCCGCAGCACACGGGATGCACGCAGCCTGGGCACGAGTGTCTCTGTGACCGTCATTTTCGCCGCATCGCCGGCCGACGCGGTCACGCTCATCACGATGTCGGTGAGGTCCAGGCTCGAAGGCAGCGGATCCCGCCGGTCCCGCCCGATCGGCTGCTTCGACAGCACCACCGGCCAGAGGAACCGCCGGAGATCCTTGTCGGGGCTCTCGGTCTTTCGCAGGCAGTAGATCGATTCCGTCCGCTCGTCGGCCATGTCATAGAGATGGACGAGGTCCGCCTCGCCACCGACTTCCGCGCGCACGAGCGGGCCGGCCGGGCCGTTCAGGGACCGGATCACGAAATCGTGGGAGGCGGGGGCCGACGCATCCCGCAGAAACCTCTCCCGGTGCCCGGCGAACTCCGCCTCCAGCGAGGGCCCGGAAGGACCGGACAGTTCCACGGCGGGGCGTCCGGTCATCCAGAGCAGCGCCGTGCTGAACTCTTCGCGCACCGTGACGGCCCCGCTCCTTGCTTCGGCGCGCAATCCCGTCGCCTTGTTCACATTGTGGACCATCACGGCCAGCTCGCTGCCGTCCGTGGATGAGTATTCGAGAGTTCCCGTGCCCGCGAGAAATATCCCGATCGCTTCCTGTCCGGCAAGAACCGGGGTGGCGTTTCCGCTCTTCAACACCAGGGTCAGGTGCCCTTGCACGAAGTGAAGACCCGGCATCGCGATCGACCCCGGGCCGACACGAAGCTGGTTGTACCGGGCAACGGTGCTCTGGAAGGTCGGTGCGCCCTGGTCCGCCGGATGGCTCTCGAGGGCGGTCGCGACAGATACCACGAGGAGCAGAGACAAGCCGGGAGCCTTCACGCGGAACACCTCATTATCATGTGGCGCGCCCGAGACGGTAGGTGGCCAGGGCGCCCGCACAAGCCGCGTAGAGTGCAAGGACAAGACAGTGAAGACGCACCTCGCGAACTCCTCCACCCCACGACAGCAGCTCGTGCAGACCATTCATGGCCCAGGCCGTGGGAAAGATGAACGACGCCTGTCGCAGCCACCCCGGCATCACCTCCGATGGCCACCAGCAGCCTCCCAGCGCCGACATCGCCAGCACGACGACGATACCGACGCCCGAGGCGGCGTCGGGCGAGGAGAACAGGGTGCCTCCCAGCATCCCGATGGCCGCCGCCGCGCAGACAAAGGCCAGCACGAGAAGCGCCAGGCCGATGGGCGAGCTGCCCCATTCGATCCTGAAGATCGTCAGCGACATCAGGACGAAGACACCGACCTGCACGAGCGCCACGGCGATGCGTCCCAACGCCTTGCCGGCGATCAGCTCCCACCGCCGCATCGGAGAAACGGCCAGCCTTCTCAGGATGCCCTGCCGCCGCTCGGAGGCCAGCAGCGCGGCGCCATAGGTGACGGTGGCAATCAGGACGAACATCACCAGGTTGCCGGGTATCGTCTGATACCGGCCGCTGGGCATCTGCCGGCCGCCCCCCCACGACGCCGCCACCGTCACCGCGTCCTGCGCAGGGTCGAACCCGTCCATCGCCTCGGCGCCCAGCAGCCGCACGATGGCCCGGTGCAAGGCGATCCTCGCGGCGAACGTCCCGTCCGGGCTGGCTCCCCTGGCTTCTCGCAGCTCAAGGGAAACCTTGCGGCGCTGGGCGATCGCCTCGCCGAATCCGGCCGGGATGGTCAGCGTGCGCGGCGGCGCGTCATCCCCCGTCGCCACCGTCTGGCCGGGTTTCACCACCGTGATCCTGAAGTTCTCCGCCTCCAGACCCTGCACGAGACGCTCGGCCATCGGGGTGTCTTCCTGCTCGATCACCGAAAGGGCGATCTTGAGCTGGGCAGGATCCTGCGGGCGATTGAAGGTGCCGAAAAAAGCGACCCAAAGAAAAGGCGCGATGAAGATCCAGAAAATGGAGCTTCGTTCGCGCAGTGTCAGCCGGAGATCTTCGCGTGCCAGGGCCATCACGCGCCGCGGCACCCTGGACCCGCCCCGCGGAGCCGGGCTCACAGCGCCCCCCGTGCATGACGGCGGTGCAGCAAACCCACCCCGATCAGCGTCATCGAGAACCCCAGCACGGCCAGCACCCGGAGGTACGGCGCCACCTCGGCCCACCCGCCTCCCGTTGCCAGCGTGCGCAACGCTCCATTGCCCCAGAAGTTCACTGTGACCCGCGCCAGACGGGACATCCAGTCCGGCATGATCTCCACGGGCACGAAGGCGCCGCCCAGCAGCGACATCACCATGGTGAGGATGCCGCCGAACGCGTCGCCCTGGCGTTCGGTCCGCACCACCGCGAACAGCAGCGCGGCAAAGCCGGTCACGGCCAGCACGAGCAGGATGGAGGCCGCCGCCAGGGGCAGGGGCGCGCCCCAGTGAATCCCCAGTGCGATCGAGCCGATGGACATCAGGATCGCGAGGGCCGCCGCGACGATGACCCCGGACGCAAGGATCTTCGACACGAGCACCGTGGCCGCACCCACCGGCGCTGCGAACTGGCGGCGCAACGTGCCGGCATCCTTCTCACGCAGCAGGTCCTTCATCTGCGACATCCCGGTGAAGATCAATCCCATGACCACCATGCCCGGGTACATCCAGGACATGAAATCGAACCCCTCGGCGCCGACTTCGTCTTTTTTCTCGCTCACCTCGATGAGGGGAGGCAGGAGCAGCGCCCCCACTCGCTGCACCCGGCCGGAAAGGCTGGACACCAGGCTGGTCAGCGCCGGCGTGTCCCGCCAGCCGTCGTCTTGAAAGAGCCGCTGCAGGCGGGGCCCGTCTTCGCCAATCAGCCTCGCCGCACCGGACACGTAGAGCGCGGCAACCTCCGCTATCTGCTGGGCGGCGATCGGCATCAGGTTCTGCGCCGGGTTCTTGATCAGCTCGAACCGCGTCCTGCCGCCCCTCAGCACCGTTTCGCCAAACCCCTTCGGGATGATCAGCAGGGCCGCATACTCCTTGTCGCGCAGCAGCGCCAACCCTTCTTCCCGCGTGGCTGCCTGCGCGATCTCCATGTGCCGGGCTGCCTGGTCGTTCTGGGTCGCCCCGGCAAGCATCTCCGCGACGACGCCTGTATCCAGGTTGACCACCGCGAGCCTCAGCTTCGGAGCGTTCTGCTCCGCGCTGCCGCCGCGATGACCGAAGGTGAGCGCCATGGCGCCGGCGATGGCAAGGGGGATCGCCAGGTTGAGCAGCAGGGCCGCCGGGTCGGACAGGCGGCGGCGAAGATCCTTCCGGGTGAGAACCAGGATCGTTCCCACTAGTCGCGCAGCTCCCTTCCCGTGAGCTTCAGGAACAACGACTCGAGGTTGGGCTCCTGCACGCGCAGATCGTCCACCTTGCTGCCCGAGGCGAACAACTCACGGACGAGGCCCGAGCAGGCCTCGGCATCCCGTGCCGAAAACGACGCCGTGCCTTCGCCGGCGTTGAGGAGCGCGACACCAGGCGTCCTGCCGGCCAGCGCCTCGAGCCGCTCGGGGCTGATTTCGCCCCTCAACGTGACAATCGGCCCTTCGCCGACCTTGCGGCGCAGCTCGTCCACCGTGCCCATCTCCAGCACGCGCCCGTGGTCCACGATCGCGAGCCGATCGCAGATCTGCTCGGCTTCCTCGAGATAGTGAGATGTGTAAAGCACGGCCCGGCCCTCGGCCGCCTGCGCCTTGACCACGTCGAGGATGCGCAGCCTCGCCTGTGGGTCGATACCGACCGTGGGCTCGTCGAGCAGCAGCAGGTCGGGGCCGTGCACCAGCCCCACGGCAAGATTCAGCCGCCGCTTGAGCCCGCCGGAAAACCGGCTCGCGCGCTCGTTGGCGCGGTCGGCCAGTCCGACCTGCTCGAGCGCCTGCTTCACCGCGCCGTCGAGATCGGCGCCCGACAGGCCGTAGATCTGCCCCCAGAAGCGGAGATTCTCACGCGCCGTGAGCTCTTCGTACAGCGCGATTTCCTGGGGCACCACCCCCATCCGCGCGCGGGCGCGGCCTGAAGAGTCGCCTGCCTCCTGTCCGAAGATCAGCACCTGCCCCGATTCGGGAGGCAGCAAACCGCAGATCATGGAGATGGTGGTGGTCTTGCCGGCGCCGTTGGGCCCGAGCAGCCCGAAGATTTCACCGCCGCGGACCTGGAAGGTGATCCCATCCACCGCGCGGGTCCTGCCGTAGGAATACCTGACGTCGGAGACCTGCAGCGCGGCCGCGTCGCGCTCTACGGGTTCTGTCACCCTTCCGTGCCCCCCTGTCATGGCGGGTCACTCTATCATCAATGTCACTGTCGCTGGACCACTTCACCTGACAAGACTGATGGGGAAAACACCAGCTCTATCAGTTACCGTTGCACTCAGGATGCATCTTTACTAGAGCTTCCATCGCGGCGCCTGAAGCAGCTTCCTTCTGCTCTCCGTAGAAGAACGCAACGGCGGTTACCTCGCACGCCTGACTGAGGTGAATCGTCTGGCCACTATGAATGGACTGACCATATCGTAGCTGTCGTTCCGGTCCTTGAGGCTGCTCCATTACATAGAATCGCTGAAAGCTCCCTACCTCGAGAGCATTAGACGCGCAAAGATAACCCGTCGGAGGAATCTGATAACTTCTCCACAACCATCCTTCCTGCACTTCCCCGCATCGAGAGTTTCCCAATTCAACGATGACCCAGGAAGACCGCGGTAGAGAATTCGGCAAATGGAACGTCTCGATGAACACGGGTCGCCATAGAGCCAGTGCCATGAGGATACTCAGCACCAGATGTCCCTATTTGGAATCAACCGGAGGAATAGGATGATCATTTGCATGGCGTCCTGACGTCCTGGCGCGCCGGACATTCAGGCTACCGGGCCGGGTGGTATTCCTGCAG
>DASROJ010000320.1:0-3260 GCA_035646975.1 Patescibacteria group bacterium | reverse complement strand
GCGAAGACCTCGCGGGCCTGCGCCACCGTGGAGTCCTTGGAGAGGGCCACGACTTCCGTGCGGGGCGTCATCACCTCGCGCACCACGCTGTCGTGGAATTCCACGACCTGCCGGATCAGCTCGCTTTCCTCCGCTTCGATGATTCCTTCCTTCTGCCCGGCGTCGATGAAAGCCTCGATCTGCTCTTCGGTGGCCTCCGTGTCGCCGTCGGCGAGCCGTCGTTCCTCCTCCGCCCGCCGCATGCGCCGAATCGTCCAGACCACCGGCGCGATGATGGGTCGCGACAGGTGATAGAAGATGCCGATGATCGCGAGGCTGGTCGAAAACGCCATCTCGGGATCGGCCAGCGACAGGGCGCGCGCCAGCCCCTGGAGCACCACCATGGCCGCTCCGAGCGCCGCGGCGCCATACAGGAACGGACGGGCCGACCCCGCCGAGACCAGGTAGCCGAGCCAGAGCGCCGAAGCGGCGATCACCACCAGGTGATGCAGCAGATCGAACGTGGTGCGCATCACCGGAGGCATGTCGCTGGGCGCCTCGCCTTCGCGCGGAGTGAAGCCGCGCGAGGAGAGCACGCGGGTGGCGGCGACCGGGTTGAGCTCGGCGTACGAGCTGCGGAGCACCGCGATGAGGAAGTAGGCCACCCCCAGCGCCGCCAGCCCCAGCAGCTCGACCGTGCCGGCATCCATCATCGTTCGATCATCTCTTCGCGCAGCGTGCGCTCGAGCGCCTCCATCTCGCCATCGTCCACCTCGTGATCGTATCCCAGCAGGTGCAGGAAACCGTGGATGAGAAGGATCTTCGCCTCGTGCCGCGCGCCGTGGCGTCGCCGTCTTCCCTGCCGGCGCGTGGTCTCGGAGGAAACCACGATGTCGCCCAGGTGCTCGGGCTCGTCGGTCGGAAACGACAGGACGTCGGTGGAGCGATCCTTGCCGCGGTACCGGCGGTTCAGGTCGCGCAGCATCTCGTCGTCGGCGAACACCACGGCCACCGAGCCATGCGGCACCAGCAGCCTTCGGGCCAGCGCGCTCATCAGCCGGCGCGCGTCATCCGGCCGGAGCGGGGGTGTCGCGGTCCGCAGCACGACCGTCGTCTCGAACGGGCCGGTCATTCGGCCTCCACCGCGCGCGGGCGGGACCGATCGAACTGAAAACCGGGGTAGTCAATCCGATGATGATGCACGGCCGCCAGCGTCCGCAGGAACGAAGCCCGGATCTTTCCCAGATCGCTGAACGTGAGATCGCATTCGTCGAGCTGGTGGTCCAGCATGATGGCGTTCGACACCTTGGTGATGACCTCCTCGAACTTCGCCGGTGTCGGATCCTCCACCGTCCGGGCCGCGGCCTCCACGGAATCGGCCATCATGAATATCGCCGCTTCCTTCGTCTGTGGCTTGGGTCCCGGGTAGCGGTAATCCGATTCGTGGATCTCGGGAATCTCCGGGTCCTCGTTGCGCTTGGCCTTGCTGTAGAAATAGGTGATGAGCCGCGTGCCATGATGCTGCGGGATGATCTCGCGTATCTGGCGCGGCAGGTTGTACTCCTCGGCGAGGCGCAGCCCTTCCTTGACGTGGTTGGCGATGATCAGGCTCGACATCCGGGGCGACAGCTTGTCGTGGCGGTTCAGACCGTCACGCATGTTCTCGATGAAATAGTCCGGCTTGCTCATCTTGCCGATGTCGTGATAGTAGGCGCCCACGCGGCACAGCAGCGCGTGGGCCCCGATCTCCTCGGCCGCCTGCTCGGCCAGCGTCCCCACAATGATGCTGTGGTTGTAAGTCCCCGGGGCCTCGATCGAAAGGTTGCGCAGCAGGGGGTTGTCCAGGTTCGACAGCTCGAGCAGCCGGATGTCGGTCAGCACGTTGAACAGCCATTCGAGGATTGGCAGACTGAACGAGACCACCGGTGCCGCCAGGATGCCGCCCGACGCCGCGGCGGCCAGCTGGAACAATCCCGAGGTGGCCGGTCTGAATCCGTTCTGGACGCAGTTCAGCGCGAACACCAGCGCCATGTTGACCAGCGCGACCAGAGCGCAGGCCTTGAGTATCGCGGTGCGGCGCTCGTACTTGCTGATGCCGTAGATCGCGGCAAACGACGAAACCAGCGCGAACATCGTCGCCTGGGCGTTCCATTCCAGCACCATGCCGAACAGCATCGCGATGAAGGCCGAGCAGACCGTGGCCACGCGGCCGTTGGCCAGCAGCGTGACCAGCATCGCGCCTGCCGAGATCGGAAGGGCCCAGTAATAAGAGGACGGGTCGTTGAACGGCGGCCGCGCCATCCGATCGGCCACCGAGTCGGCGATGAACACGCCGATCCAGGCCCCGAGGGTGACAAAAAGAGTCACCAGCAGCACGAGCGAGTAGAGGTTCTTCACACGCCGGAAAATCTTCAGATGCGCCTGGACATACCTGTTCAGAAAGAGCACCAGCAGTCCCAGGAGGATGACATTGCCCCCCAGCGCCTTCCAGTTCACCCGCATCCTGCCGCCGCCCTGCATCTTCCCCAGGATGTCGATCGCCTCCTGCGTGAAGACCTCCCCCTCGCGGACGATGACCCGGCCGCGTGGAATCCTCATGAACACCTGCGGCACGGAGACCACCGCGTTGGCCCTGCGCCGCTCGGTCTCGCTCGCGTTGTAGGTGAGATTGGACGCCACGAAGGCTCCCACCAGCGACGCCATCGCGCGCCGCTCCGCGCCGCTGCGTTCCGGCAGCTCCTGATCGATCTGCTGCTTCAACGCGGCGCGTGTCTCGTCGATGTCCCGGATCTCGTCGAGCTGCGCGAAGGGCGCCTCGAGCATCCTGCCGGAGCGGACCTCCCTGACCAGAACCGACCCGTCATCCGGCAGTCGCTCCTTGCTCGCGACGATGCGCCCCTGCATCACGCTGCCCTGCAGCCGGAGGGCGGTTTCCTCGAAGTCCCTGGGAAATCCCTTCTCGATGAGCAGCACGAGACATTCTTCCGGAAGCGACTGGCCCAGCACCGCACCCACGCGCGCGACGCTTTCAGGGTCGGTCCTGCCGGCGACACGCCGCGCCTTTCCCGCCTGCAGCGCCGCGCGCCCTTTTTCGAACAGGGCGGCGAGCTTCTCGTGCTGTTCGCCGGCCAGGTCGACCACCAGATCGAACACCGGTGGCACCGCGTCATGCTCGGCGTCGCGTCGCTCGCGTGTGGCGCGCTCGTCCAGCAGCTCGATGTCGTAGGGGGCCTTGAGGGTGACCGAGGCGACCTCGCCCAGCTTGTAGGAAGGCGCCGGCA
>DASROJ010000319.1:0-5609 GCA_035646975.1 Patescibacteria group bacterium | reverse complement strand
AAGAACGCCATCCTGCAGATCGATCACATGAACCAGCTGATTGCCGAGGGGATCGGGCAGCGTGAAGCCATCATGCGGGCCAACCGCGATCGTCTGCGGCCGATCCTCATGACGACGCTGGCCCTGGTGGCGGGGATGCTTCCGCTCGCGCTGGGCTCGGGACCGGGCGCGGAGGAACGCCGGGCCGTGGCGGTGGTGGTGATCGGCGGCCAGACGATGTGCCTGCTGCTCACGCTGCTGGTGACGCCGGTGGCGTATTCCTGTCTCGAGGAGCTGCGCAGCCCGGTGGCCTCACGGGCGCGGGCGCGTCACGACCTCGGCTCCGGCGAGCCGCCGGAGCCGATCCTTCCCGCCGGGGCCGGCCGAGCCTCCTGAGGCGTCACTTGGTGATCGACGCCGATCCCGGAGAGGCGAACCTCGCCGCGTACGCGCCGTATCCTTCAGCGGCCAGACGTGCGGCCGGGACGAAGCGCAGCGACGCGCTGTTGATGCAGTAGCGCTGGCCCGTGGGGGGAGGACCGTCGTCGAACAGGTGCCCCAGATGGCTCCGGCCACGCAGACTGTGCACCTCGATCCCCATGAACGCGAACGCCGCGCCGGATGACTGGACCACGTTGGCGGCTTCCAGCGGCCGCGTGAAGCTGGGCCAGCCGGTTCCGCTGTCGAACTTGTCGGCGGAGCTGAACAGCGGCTCTCCGGTCACGACGTCGACGTAGATCCCGTCTTCATGCGTGTTCCAGTATTCGTTCTGGAAAGGCGGCTCGGTGGCCGCCTGCTGCGTGACCCGGTACTGCAACGGGGTCAGCCGGCTGCGCAGCACCTCGTCACCGGGGCGCGGGTCATCCTGCCCCTTCGAGCCGGCCCCGGCCGCCGCGATGGCGGGAATCGGCGGCTTGTCCTTCCAGACCCGATCGATGAACGGGCCGCGGCCCGACGCCCACTTGTACGCCTTGTACTCGAGCGGGTGCTTGCTGTGATAGTCCTGGTGGTACTGCTCGGCGGGATGGAACGGGCCCGCGTCCAGGATCTCCGTGGCGATCGGCTTGTCGAACCAGCCGCTTTTCTCGAGGAACTGCCTGGAGGCCTCGGCGACACGACGCTGGTCGGCGTTGAGCACGAAGATCGCCGCGCGGTACTGGCTGCCGCGATCGGCGAACTGGCCGCCGGCGTCGGTGGGATCGATCTGACGCCAGAACGTATCGAGGATCCGGGCGTAGCTGATCTTCGAAGGGTCATATCGCACCTGCACCGACTCCCGGTGCCCGGTGCCGCCGGCCGAGACCTCTTCGTATGTGGGGTTCGGCTCCTCGCCCCCGGTGTACCCCGAGACCGCCTCGATTACACCGGGCAGGTCGTCGAACGCGGATTCGACGCACCAGAAACAACCCCCCGCCAGGATCGCGATCCCGGCATCGGTGCCGATTCCGGCAGCCGTTGGGCCGCCGGCGTCGGGCTGCGGCACGGCGCGCGCCGCGGTGTCACTGGCGCCGCTGCCAGCGCAGGCGCTCAACAGGGCCATTGACGCGAAGAGGAGCAACGGGAGCGATGAAGGCAACGATCGATTCATGTTGGTTCTCCTTTGGAAAATGCCCCCGATGCGTGTGAAGGTGGGCTCATAACCGGCTCATTTTAAACTGGTTACGAGCAGTTCTTCAAAATCTCGAACCGGAATCCTTCATCCGATGCCCGTGCAAGGACTTGACTCGGGACCTTCACACGCATCGGGGGCATTTTCTCATTTTCTCCATCCTGCCAGGTGGCACGGCAGGATAACAGGCGTGTCCAGGCCCCCTATTCCCGCCGGCCCCTCGTCCCAGGGGCATCCCTGTCATCGGGGTCATCGGAGTCATGTGCGGGCCGTGTGAACTCACCCGGAACGCCTCAGAATGGCTACAATGACCTGATTCCACGACGGGGGCCCGCCGGCAGGTCCGGGCGCGGGCCGTGCTGAAAGGGAGATCCCGGGCCAGAGGGCGACAAGGATGACCATTGCGACCGGCAAGATGACAACCAACCAGACCCTGCTGGACTGGGTCGAGGAGATGACCAGCCTCTGCAAGCCGGAACAGGTCCGCTGGTGCGACGGCTCGCAGGAAGAATACGACGCGCTGTGCCGCCAGATGGTGGAGAGCGGCACCTTCATCAAGCTCGACTCGAAGAAGCGCCCGAACTGCTTTCTGTCCCGTTCCGATCCTTCGGACGTTGCCCGGGTCGAGGACCGCACCTTCATCTGCTGCCGCAACCGCGACGACGCGGGGCCGACCAACAACTGGGTCGAGCCGGCCGAGATGAAGCGGACGCTCCACGGGCTCTTCGACGGCTGCATGAAGGGGCGCACGATGTACGTCATCCCGTTCAGCATGGGTCCGCTCGGCTCGCCCATCGCGCAGATCGGTGTGCAGCTGACCGACTCGCCCTACGTGGTGGTGAACATGCGCATCATGACGCGGATGGGATCGAAGGTGCTGGAGGTCCTGGGCAACGGCGCCTACGTGCCTTGCATGCACTCGGTCGGGATGCCGCTGGCGCCGGGCCAGAAGGATGCCACCTGGCCGAGCAACGCCACCCGGAAATACATCGTCCATTTTCCCGAAGAGCGGTCGATCTGGTCGTACGGCAGCGGCTACGGCGGCAACGCGCTGCTCGGCAAGAAATGCTTCGCCCTGAGGATCGCCTCGACGATGGCGCGCGATGAGAACTGGCTGGCCGAGCACATGCTCATCATGGGGGTGGAGTCGCCGGACGGGAACAAGACCTACGTCGCGGCGGCGTTTCCGAGCGCGTGCGGCAAGACCAACTTCGCCATGCTGGTGCCGCCCGACGCGCTCAACGACTGGAAGGTCTGGACGGTGGGGGACGACATCGCCTGGATCAAGCCGGATGCCCACGGTGTGCTGAGGGCCATCAACCCGGAGGCGGGATATTTCGGCGTGGCCCCGGGCACCTCGTACGAAACCAATCCGAACGCGATGGAGTCGTGCCGCGCCAACTCGATTTTCACCAACGTCGCGCTCACCGACGATGGCGATGTCTGGTGGGAGGGGATGACCGAAAAGCCGCCCGCGCACCTGATCGACTGGACGGGCAAGGACTGGACACCGGGCTGCGGCCGCACCGCGGCGCATCCCAATGCCCGGTTCACGGCTCCGGCGTCACAGAATCCGACAATCGACCCGGCCTGGGAGGATCCGGCCGGCGTGCCGATCCGCGCCATCGTGTTCGGTGGGCGACGCGAGCTGACCATCCCGCTGGTGTACCAGGCGTTCAACTGGAACCATGGCGTCTATCTCGGCGCCACGGTGGGGTCGGAGACCACCGCGGCGGCCACCGGCGAAGTGGGCAAGCTCCGGCGCGACCCGATGGCGATGCGTCCGTTCTGCGGCTACAACATGGGCGACTACTTCAGGCACTGGATCAAGATGGGCAAGCGTATCTCGGAGACGCCGCGCATCTTCCATGTGAACTGGTTCCGCAAGGATGACAAGGGGAAGTTCATCTGGCCTGGGTTCCGGGAGAACATGAGAATCCTCAAGTGGATCGTCCAGCGCGCGAACTTCGGCGCCAAGGCCAAGGAGACGGCGCTCGGATGGCTTCCGCGCTACGACGACATCGACTGGCGGGGGCTCGACTTCCCGCGGGAGAAATGGGACCAGCTCATGTCGGTGGACCGGACCACCTGGAAGCTCCAGACGCTGCAGCATCAGGAGCTTTTCCTCGAGCTGAGCGACCACATGCCCAAGGAGCTGATCTTCGAAAGGGAGATGCTGGTCAGCCGCCTGTGAGAGGGGCCGCCGGCCGGGGCGGATCGATGGCCCCGACCCATCGGGGACCAGGCCGGGGGGTGTGCGCGCCGGCTGTCCGTCTGGCAGGGCGCTCAGGCGCGCCATGTGCTAGACTATGGGGCAATTAGCGGCACAGAGACCCCCGTCGCAGCTATCGATCGAGGAGGCAAGGTGGCCAAGAACACGATCGAATTCTCGGTGAATGAGCGCGTCAACCATCATGTGTATAACCTCGGAACCATCAGCCGGATCGATGAGACCCACACGATCATCGAGTTCGACCAGGGCGGCCGCAAGAAGTTCGTCACCAGCCTGCTGCGACTCGAGCACAGCGACGTGGCCACGCCGGTGAAGAAGCGCGCCATCCGAAAGCCCAAGGTCAAGAAGTAGGCTTCCCCCCGCGCCAGGGCACCCAGCCACACGCTATCAATCCCCGTGCCAGACAGGTGCGTCCGCCTCGGCCATTCAGACGCGTCATCGAAGAACGGCGCGGAAATCTGGAATACGGCGAATTCGGTTGCATCACCGACGCGTCGGCATGGCCCGCTGAAGGCAGGCTGCCGGTGGTTTGAATCGGTGGGCCGGCGGCTCTAACTTCATCGCAACACCGCTCCGGTACAGTCATCGACGGAGTGGACTTCGAGGAGGCCGCGATGAAGAAAGCGATCCTTTTGACAGCTCTGGGAATTATGACGGTGCTGGTCACGGCGCATCTGGCAAACGCCGGGTCCCAGTGGTCGGTCGCCTTCTGGCAGGCCGGGCTGCCCACCACGGAGGTTCAGTGCGGCGTCGAATTCCAGATCCGGGGAGAGGGATTCCACAACGACGTGCATCCCGTCAAGGTCTGCCTGTTCGACAACCAGTGCCAGCTCGCAACCCCCGATCGGTCCGGTGTCTTCGTCGTCAACCGCACGATCCCGAACCCTGGTGAATACGAGATCCGGGTGTTCCAGGCTCGTGACACGAACATCTCCGAGTGGCGCATGAAGGCCTCGGGCAGGATGACCGTCACCAACTAGCGCGTGAACAGGCTGCGCGCGAGAAACCAGAGATTCGCCGGCCTTTCGGCCAGCCGTCTCATGTACCAGGGAAACCAGAACTCGCCGTAGCTGATCAGGATCCTGACGCGACGCCCCTCGCCAGCAAGGCGCGCCTGCTCGTCCCGTCGGATCCCGAACAGAAGCGCGAATTCGAACGCGTCGGCCGGCACGCCCCCGGCGGTTGCCGCATCCTGAATCCGGCGGATCAGGCGGGTGTCATGCGTTCCGATCACCGTCCAGCCACCCGCCTGCCGCGCCGCGGGGCTCAGCAGCCGCAGGGCGATCTGCTCGAACCTCTCGTCCACGTCCTTCTTGAGAGGGAAGGCCACCTCGGCAGACTCCTTGTAGGCTCCCTTGACCAGTCGGATCGCCGGACCCATCGGGACCAGCGATTCCAGATCCGCCGGTGTTCTTCGAAGGTAGGCCTGCAGGCAGACGCCCAGGGCCGGGTGTTCGGGTTGCAACCGGCGGAAGATGTCTAGCGTCGCCTCCACGTACGCAGAGTCTTCCATGTCGATCCAGACCCTGTTGGAATGCGTGCGGGCGTGCCGGGCGACACGGGAGAGGTTCGACGCGGCGATGCCGCCTCCGAGATCGAGCCCGAGGTGCGTGAGCTTCACCGAGATCTCGACATCCAGGCCGCGATGCTTCACCTCGTCGAGCACCGCGATGTAGTGGTCGGCGACCGCCGCGGCCTCGGCCTCCGTGCCCACGTTTTCGCCCAGACAGGTCACGATGGCCGACATGCCCTGGCCGCGCAGCGCCAGCGCGGCGTCCAGGGCGTCTT
>DASROJ010000318.1:0-8543 GCA_035646975.1 Patescibacteria group bacterium | reverse complement strand
GACGGGCACGGCAGGGACGGGCGCGGGGGCGGCGGCGACTTCCGACGGCGTTGCCTGCGCGACAGGGGCGGCCTCGCGGGACGGGGATGACGCCGCCTGCTGCAACCGTCGTGTCGCGTCACGCAACCGGATCGAGAGTTTCCGCAGCATCCGCACCGCGATCTCGATGTTGCCCTTGATCATCTTGTCGAATAGCGTGCTGTTGATCTCGATCAGGTCGCAGTCTTCGATCGCCACGGCGGTGTTGGAGTGCGGCTCCGATTCGATCAGGGCCATCTCGCCGAAGAAGTCTCCCTTCTCCATGATGGCCAGGCTGACACGAGTCCCCCCCGATTCGTCGATGATCTCGACGCTGCCGCTCTGCACGATGTACATCTCGGTGCCGGGATCGCCGACGGAATAGATCCGCTCCCCCTTTCGGAAGCGAACGACGTAATCCTTGAAGGGTTGCGAGGTGGCCATATCCGCGTGTGTATCAGGCGTCTCCGCGAGGGTTTCCGGCTGGCGCGGGCGATGATAGTGCCGTGTGCCGCGATGCGTCAAGGAATCCGCGGGCCACGGCGCTCGCCACGGGAATTGTGCAACGAGGTCCAACCACGGTCACCGCATGACTTGGACCACCCGGCGGCCTGCTTTCCACAGGTTTTTCCACAGAAACTGTGGATGCTTCAGATCTCGACGATTTTCTCCAGAGCGGTCTGTTCGATCACTCGCCGGTAGGTTGATTCGATGCGGCTGCGGTGAAGCGACAGATCGGCCAGCATCATCTCCCGCGCCGGTACGGCCGACGCCTCGGGGTAGCCGAGCGCAAGGGCGATCTCCTCGAGCGCCTCGGGAGATGACGGCAGTCGTGTGAGCGCCCTGCCATGGATCAGCCGCAGCTGGTGCTCGAGACGCCCGATGAACTGGTGCCCCATGAAAAAAACCTGGTATGCCTCGTCGTCGAGCAGCCCCTGCTCGTGCAGCAGCGCCAGCAGTCGTGTCGTCCGCTTGTTGGGAGGCGAGGGGATCCTGTGACGCAGCTGCAGGCACTGGATCGTGAACTGGATCGCGTTGAGGCCGCCGGGGCCGAGCTTGATGTCGGTGGCCGTCGGGGCGCGGCTCGTGGACTCCTGCTCGAGCCGTGTCTTCATTTCGCGCACGGCCGTCGACAAGTCGAGCGAGGCCGCGCGCTCCAGCACGAACGACTCGAGACTGCGCGTCACGGTCCAGCCAAGGTCGAGGTCGCCCGCCAGCGGTCGTGCCTTGAGGAACGACTGCATTTCCCACACCCCCGCGGTGGCCGTAAAATATTCCTCGAGCCGATGGATCGGTTGCGCCAGCTCCCCTTCCGCGCCGAACGGTCTGAGGCGCGTATCCACCGCGTAGAGCGACCCGTCCCGGGTGATCGCCGCGAGCATCTCCACGGTCATGCTGGCCAGCCGGTTGGCCGCGGCGTGCCGCTCGGCTTCCTGATCCCTGCCCGCGTCGTAGAGAAAGACGAGGTCCAGGTCCGAGGCATAGTCGAGCTCGCGATAACCGAGCTTGCCCAGCCCCAGGACCACGAACCCTGGCGTGACCGCGCCCGCTGCGTCTTCCGATATGGGCCAGCCGGCTTCCGCGGCCCTGGCTGTCACCACCGTCCGGACGATGGCCTCGGCGAGATCGCTCAGGGCGCGAGCCACCGCCGCGGGTCTGGCCTGCTTGTTGAGGTCTTTCAGTCCGATGTAAAGGATCTGATTTCCGTGATAGACGCGCAGGAACGAAGCCAGCATGCGCGGATCGGTCGCGGCGGCCCGCCCCTCGGCGAGGTGAGCCAGATGGTCGCTGACGGTCCGGTCCCGGGCGATGGCCAGGCCGAATCCTTCCTCGAGCACGAGCTCGGGCCGATGCATCAGCGCGGAGGAGAGCAGATGGCTTCCCGCGAACAGACGGATAAGAGGCGCGAAGAGCTCGCGTCTTTGCAGCAAATCCTTCAAGGCAGCCCAATCGAGCCCCAGCGTCGCGAGGAACCGTTCCATGGTTCGCAGCGCGCGCAGCGGGTTGTGAACGCCAGCCAGCTCCTTCAGGAGCACCGGCGTGACCCGCCGGAATTCGCGGCGGACAGAGGCGGAGGCCAGCCCGGTGCCGGAGGCCGTCAGCAACCGGGCGATCGCCTTGACGCTTCCCAGAAGGGCCTCGCCGTCCTTGATGCCGGCATCGGTCAGCAGTCGTACGATGCCGGCGTCGCCCGGATCATCGAGGAAGGGGTCGGGCGAGGGCGACTCCTCGAGCCGGACCTGGGAGAGTTTGCCGATGATGGCGTCGTACACCGACCGCACGGCGGCGCGATGGGCGTCGAGATCCGCCAGGAAGCCGCCCGATTCCTGCCGATGGATGCTGTCGCGGTACCCCATGGTCCGGGCCAGGACCCGGAGATCACGCGCTTCCGAGGGAATGACCGATCGCTGCAGGTTGCGCTGAATCTGGAGTCTGTGCTCCACCTCCCGAAGAAAAGTGTACGCGGCCGACAGGGCGCCATACTCGGCCAGCGACAGGAACCCCTTGTCGGCCAGCCGGTGCATCGCGAGCAGTGTATTGGGCTCTCGTATCCAGGGCTCCAGGCCGCCATGGAGCATCTGGATCGCCTGTACCGTGAATTCGATCTCACGGATGCCGCCCGTGCCGAGCTTGATGTTCGAGACGCCCTCACCCCGGCGGGCGAGGTGGGCGTCGATGCGGTCCTTCATCTCCCGGATGCCGTCGATGGTGCCGGGATCCGGTGTCTCGGGGTAGACGACCGGTTCAAGAGACGTCAGGAAGCGCATCCCGAGGTCAGGGTCCCCGGCGCAGGGTCGCGCCTTGATGAGCGCCTGGCGCTCCCATGCCCGCGCCCAGGTCCGGTAGTAGACCTGCGCGGCCTGCAGAGGGGTGGTCAAGTCACCGTCGCGCCCGCCGGGGCGCAGCCCGCAATCGACCCGGAACAGCTGCCCCTCCGTCCCGATGTGGCCCAGGCCCCGCGCGAGCTGCTCGCAAACGATGGTGAAGAACTCCTTGTTGGTAATCTGGGTTTCGGGGTGGCCGGTGGTCCCCGTGGTCTCCCCGTCGGCCGAATAGATGAAAAGAAGGTCGATGTCCGACGAGTAGTTCAACTCCTGGCCACCCAGCTTGCCCAGCGCGATGACAGAGAGCGTGGCCGGGATGGTCCTTCCCGAGTCGTCGAAGGCCTGGGGGTGCCCGAACCGTTCCAGCAGCGCCGGCATCACGATCTCGAGGCCGCACTGGATCAACGCATCGGCCTCGCAGGAAATCTCCCGGCAGACCTCGGGCAGTGACTCCCGCCGCTGCAGGTCCCGCAGCGCGATCCTCAGCGTGGCGCGTCGCTTGAACGTGCGCAGCGAGTCCCACGCGTCGGCATGATCGATCCGCAGCCATCGGGCGATGTCGTCGCGATACTCCGCGATCCCCCATGCCCCCTGGCGGCGGGCCCGCAGCAGGCTCGGGAGGTAGTCACCCTCCCTGATGAGCGACTCCGCCAGGTAGGGGCTGAAGCCGAACATGGTGAGCAGGATCTGGAACGATTCCGCGTCGGTGGGAGGCGTCCTGGCCCGGCTGTAGCGCTCGAGATGCACCAGCGCGAGATCGGGGTCGGGCGCATCGGGAAGCAGCCGCGTCAGGTGCGAAAGAATGGCTTCCGGATCACCTGCCTGCGCGATACGCTGCATGTCGGCGGCGCAGCGCACAGGATCGTCGAGCGTCCTCCGGCAGAACTCCTGGATCTCCTCGGCGGACGGGCATGGCATGTGGATATTCTAGGCCCGGCGCTCAACCCGGACAACCGCCGCTCCGAGTCGGAGCGGCGGCGGCCGGTGCGGTCTTCGAGCGCGGTGCTGAGGCTGATGTCTAGATGTCGTAGTAGAGGGAGAACTCGTACGGATGCGGCCTCATCCGGAGAGGCTGCACTTCGTGCCTGGTCTTGTAGTCGATCCAGGTGTGGATGACGTCCTCGGTGAACACGTCGCCCTTGAGCAGGAACTCGTAGTCCTTCCCCAGCGCGTTGAGCGATTCCTCGAGCGAGCCGGGAAGCGTCGGGACCTTCTTGAGCTCCTCGGCCCCCAGACCGTAGATGTCCTTGTCGAGCGGCTGGCCCGGGTCGATCTTGTTCTGGATCCCGTCGAGACCCGCCATCATCATGGCGGCGTAGGCGAGATAAGGATTGCACGACGGGTCGGGCGGCCTGAACTCGAGCCGCTTGGCCTTCGGTTCCTGCGAGTACATCGGGATGCGGATTGCGGCGGAACGATTGCGTCTCGAGTAGGCCAGGTTCACCGGAGCCTCGAACCCGGGCACGAGGCGTTTGTACGAGTTGGTGGTCGGCGCTGCGAAGGCGACCACGGCGGCCGCGTGCTTGAGAAGACCCCCGATGTAGTGAAGCGCCATCTCGGACATCCCGGCATAGCTGTTGCCGGCGAACAGCGGCTTGCCCGCCCGCCAGAGGCTCTGGTGGCAGTGCATGCCGGAGCCGTTGTCGCCATACAGTGGCTTGGGCATGAACGTGACCGTCTTGTTGTGCTTGTGCGCGGTGTTCTTCACGATGTACTTGAAGAGCATGATGTTGTCCGCGCACCGCGTCAGGTTGGCGTACTTGATGTCGATCTCCATCTGCCCCGCGGTGGCCACTTCATGATGGTGGGCCTCGACGGTGAGACCGCACATCTCCATGTTCATGACCATCTCGCTTCGCAGGTCCTGGTAGGCGTCGGTCGGCGGCACCGGAAAGTAGCCTTCCTTGAAGCGCGGCTTGTACCCGAGGTTCGGCTTCTCGTCCCTGCCGGAGTTCCACCGGCCTTCGATCGAATCGATGTGGTAGTACCCCTCGTGTTCGTTCTGGTCGAACCTGATGTCGTCGAACACGAAGAACTCCGCCTCGGAGCCGAAATACACCGTGTCGGCGATTCCGGTCTGGACGAGATAGGCCTCGGCCTTCTGGGCGATGTTGCGCGGATCGCGGCTGTATTTTTCCTTCGTGATCGGGTCGATGATGTTGCCGACGAGATGAATCGTCGGCGTGTCGCGAAACGGATCGATCACGGCGGTGGCGGCGTCGGGCACCACCAGCATGTCGCTCTCGTTGATGCTCTGCCAGCCGCGGATCGACGAGCCGTCGAAGCCGAAACCGTTCTGGAAGGACGCTTCGCTCAACTCGTGGGTCGGAAAGGAGCAGTGCTGCCAGAGACCGGGGAAATCCATGAACTTGATATCGACGATCTTGATGTTCTTGTCCCTGCAAAGCTGCAAGACTTCGGACGGCTTCATGGAATCGCCTCGCGATGGGCCCCTTCGGCGGAATGGGGCGAGATCAGAAGAATGTGGGTCGCCTGACGTAGAACCTGATTATATTCCGGCCTTCCTGCATGTCAACGAATCTCAGTGCAGTTTCTCCCGGAGCCTGAACGCCGTCACCTGTGCCTGGTAGCGGACGCTCTGACTCGCGTCGCTTCGACCGATGCTCTCGATGAGCGCGAGCGCCGCCGAATCGGCAAACGCGCCGAGCACCGCGACGGACTCCTTCCGCACGCCTTCATCCTCGTCCATCCGTGCCCGCGCGGCGACGCGTTCGAAGATCGCCTGCCGGGATGGGATCTCGGGTCCGCCCAGGGTCCGCTGATCGGTCAGCATCTGGCCCAGAATCGTCAGCGCCCCGGCCCTGAACTCGGCGCGCCGGCTCCCCAGAAGCGAGAACAGGGCATCGGTGTCCTCGGCCTGGCCCAGTCGAAACTTGCGGCACTCGGACAGCGCGGCTTCCACGAGGAACGGGTTCTTGTCGCCGAGCAGCCCTCGCAGGGCGGCCGACTGGCGGTCGCTCTGTTCGAGCGAGAGGATGCCGACGAACTTCCGCACGGCCGCGATGAGGGCATCGCCCCCCTCCGCGGGCACGTCGAGTTTCCCCTGGTCGGCGTTGAGCAGCGCGAAGGTGCCGGCGCCTTCGTCCCGCCCGAATTCATCCTGGTACGGTGACAGGAACAGCACTGATTCCACCCCCTTGCGGAACACCTCCCGCCGCAGCCAGGGGGTGGGGCTCCCATAGTCCTCGAAATGGGGAGCGATGGTCAGGCTGTGAGCGGGATAACTCCCCTTGTAGACCTCCAGGACCTCCATCTCCGGCCTGCGGGTCGAATCGGAGATGGCCCTCGCCCGAACCACGAGTGCGGCTCGCGCCGTCTTCTGATAAAGGGTCAGGTTCTCCACACCGGCGGTGGCGCCGCCGGAGCAGCCGAACAGCAGCATGAGGAACAGGGCTGCCCCGGCCGGGAGGCTCAATCTACTGGTCCGATGCGATGGGCTCGACATGCTGCCGGCCTTTCGCGGGAGGAGGATGCCCGTTACATCAGACGCAATGACTTGACGATCCCTTCGAGCTGGGTCATCAGCTCCTGGTCGCGTCCCGGGTTGGGAGCGTCTGCCTTGCCCGGGCCCGCACCCCTGCCCTGAGCCGAAATGTTGACCACATACAGGTTGGCGCCCTTCTCGTCCGGAAAGACATACCAGCGCGACGGGCCCTCCCCCATTCGATCCTTGACCCGGTCGCGCCAGGTCGTCTGGGCCACCCAGGCATCCAGGCGTCCGACCTTCTGCTTCTGGATCGAAATGTTGTCGGCATCGAGGGTGAAGTCGGCGGTGGCCTGCACCTGGTCGAGGACGAACCTCCGGACTTCGTCGGTCGCCTTGGGCTGCCGCGCCGGGTCCAGAGGCCTGCGAAGGAGCATCAGCTGGCGAAGCGAGCCGGGTGCCCCCGCCTGCAGGCTGAACTTCAATCGACCCGCCGTGTCGGTCTCGATCTCCACCGGCCCGGTGGAGGGTTTGCCGGCCGCGCGGGCCACGAGATTCGTGAAGCCCCAGTCTTCCTCGTCATTGGGAATGCTCAGATCGACCCCCGCGTACCGCTTGATGAACTCCCTCAGCGTTCCTGAGTATTTCGTGTACTTGGAGAGATCCCACGTCTGGTCCGGCCCCACCTGCTTGCCCTGCTGACCTGCCTGCGAGTACTCGACTTCGATGCCCGGGAAGGTCGTCGCGCCGGGCCGCCCGCCGTAGGTGAGCTCCACGGCCAGAGAGATCGCCTCGGCCACCCTCAGCTCAGGCAGCTTCGCGGTGTAGACATTGTTGTCGAGGCTCTCTGTGAATTCCGGCGGCCGTTTGAAAACGGACTGGGCGTCGGCTGAGAGCAGCTTCGCCGTCATTCCCTCGGGAAATTTCTGACGCAGGACGAGGCCGGTCATCGGGATGCCGCTGACGTTGACCACCTGGGCCTGTGAGAAAAAGTAGTTGTGGGGCTGGCCGTCAACGAACCGGAGCTGCAACGAAGGGTAGAAAGTGAGCTTCGTCACATCACCATCGCCCGCTCGCGCAAGCGAGGCAACGAAACACAGCATCAGGAGCGCCAGAAAAGAGCTGGTGGTGGCGCGCCTTCCGGAACAACGATAAGGAGCCCTCGACATCTGCCCGATCTCCTTCATGGTCATGGGATTGGCTCGGATGTGCCGGCCGCTGCGAAATGGCCAGAGGATTCTAGCACAGCTGCCGCGATGGTCGCCGGAGGCCAGGGGCAGGACAAGGGAGAATCAGGGAGGTTCAGGGAGATTCAGGCAGGTTCAGTGACGAGGCTGGGGGATGATCCTGTCGAGGGCCGTTGTGACAAGTCCAACCAGCAGCAGGTCGCGCATCCAGTTCGCGATGGGCCAAACTTTCAACCCCTCCCCTGTCAGCAGACTGGTCGTCAGGCCGCAGGCCAGACCCGCGAGCAGCGCGAACCCCGCCGCGCGTCCAAGACGCAGCGCCCGCTGATCGCGGGAGGGAGACCCGGCCGCCGCGGCGATGAAACCGGACAGTGAGCCCAGCAGTGCCGGAAGCAGGATGCGCAACGCCGGCTCAGGAAGCCCCAGAGCGCCGATGCCCTGCGGAAGCGGGGTCACCAGCTGCCCGACCAGGCCGGGATCCAGCATCGTCAGCGCCATCGATCCGGCCCCGACGAGGATGCCCGCCACCGCTCCCAGGATCAAACCACGCGACGCGGGATAGGGACGCACCGGAAGGGCCGACTCGGCTGTGCGTTGCGGGCGAACGACATTCGGGCGTTGCTCCCTGTCGCCGTCCTCGCCCCGGTGCTCGGCCACCTGGTCGTGAGCCGGCGCCGGGGTGGAGCGTGCCGGCAGCGGTGCGGAGGCGTCGAATCCCCGTGCCGCCTCGCGGATACCCACCGCTATCTTCTCCATCTCGGCAACCGGTGGTTTCATCAACGCTGCGGCGACTCCGGTATCCTGCGGAGGAGGCTGTGCCGCGTGGTCGGCGTCTCTCGACTTGATGAACGCCTCGAGATCCATTCCGCCGGGAGGAGTCTGCGGCTGGCTGAGTCCAGCAAGCCCGAGGCTTCGCGAATCGATTCGACGCGTGGCAACCCCTGCCGAGTCATCGAGACGCGGCCGCGCGGCGATCGTCGCGGAGGGCTCGGTGCCGCGAATCTCGACGTCGGCCCGGCACTTCGGGCACTGGCTCCGCGTGCCGGCGCTCGAGGCGTTCATCAAGTC
>DASROJ010000317.1:0-12456 GCA_035646975.1 Patescibacteria group bacterium | reverse complement strand
GCCTTCCCCACCTCCTCCTGCGTCGACGCCCCAGCAGCCGTCACCGCAGCAGCCGCCGCCAGGTGGCGACGCGCCCTGACGTGGGGCTGGTCGTCGCGCTGCGGCGCGGCACGCGCCGGCAGGTGGTGCCGCCGCGCAGGGGTGGAGGGCGGGGGCCCGATCAGCTCCGGGAACGGATCGCGGCGCACACCGCGTCGCCGGCCTGGGCTGTGCCGAGGCTGCCGCCCAGATCCCGCGTCGTGTTGCCCGCCGCGAGGCAGCTGATGACCGCGGCCTCGATGAGACGCCCCCCCTCGGCCAGCCCGATGTGCTCCACCATGAGCTGGCAGGTCAGGATCGCGCCGAACGGGTTGGCGCTGTTCTGGCCCGCGTACTTGGGGGCCGAGCCGTGCACCGGCTCGAACATCGACGTGCAGGTCGGATTGATGTTGCCGGAAGCCGCCATGCCCAGACCGCCCTGGAGCTGCGCGCCGATGTCGGTCACGATGTCGCCGAACATGTTGCAGGTGACGATGACCTCGAATTGCGAGGGATCCTTGACCATCTGCATCGAGAGGGCGTCGACATACATGTGCGAGGCGGCGATCTCCGGGTATTCCCCCGAGACGGTCCTGAACACCCGCTGCCAGAGATCGTGGCCATAGGTCAGCACGTTGGCCTTGTCGCTCATCAGCACCTTCTTGCGACCGGTGCGTCGGGCATGCTCGAACGCGTGCCGGATGATCCGCTCGACTCCCTTGCGGGTGTTCACGTCCTCCTGGATGGCGATTTCGTCAGGAGTGTCTTTCTTGAATCGTCCGCCCATGCCGACATACAGCCCCTCCGTGTTTTCGCGGAACACCACGAAGTCCACGTCGTTGCGCCCTCGCCCCTTGAGCGGGCAGAGACGCTCGTCGAGCAGCTTGACGGGCCGATGGTTCGCGTACAGGTCGAGGCCGAAACGGGTGCCGAGCAGGATGTCGGCGGCATGTTTCATGTCCGGGACCCGGGGGTCGCCGAACGCCCCCATGAAGATGGCATCGTGCTGACGGAACTCCTCGAGGCCGCCGGGCGGCATGCTGATGCCGGTCCTGAGATACTTCTCGGCGCCGTAGTCGTACTCGGTCAGACGAAAGCGCACTCCCAGGACGTCCTGCAGCGCCGCGAGCACCTTGACGGCCTCCCGCGTCACGTCGATGCCGATGCCATCGCCCGGCACCACGGCGATGGTTTTCTCCATCATGACCCGCTCCTGTGCTGAAGGGACGCCAGTATCCGACGCAGGCGGTCCTGGTCGACCCGGAACTTGAACACCTTGCGGTCGTTCACCGTGACCACCGGCACCTGGTCTCCATACTCGAGGCGCAGCGCTTCGTCGCCATCCACGTCGATCTTCCGGATGCGGACGGCGTACCCGGCGGCCGCCGTTTTCACCGCCACCATCGCCTCATCGCACAGGTGGCAGTTGACGCGTCCGTAAATCGTAATCTCGGCCTCTTTCGTCCGGCCGCCGCGCACAGAATGTATCAGGCTGGCGCCGATCAGCGCCAGCGCCGCCCCCGTGGTGTCGGCCAGCGCGTCGCGCAGCGAGGCATCCCGGCCGGGAACGAAGCTCTGGTGATACTCATCGATCAGCCCGAAGGCCGCGCAACCGGCCAGGGCGGCCAGCAGGGACTTCGGTCCGCGCCGGCCGGTGCGGACCTGCGCCCTGAACAGGAGCGCTGCCAGGCCCGCGTATTCGAGGCCGTGCATCAGCCAGTCGGGCAGCCCCCCGGGCACGCGCAGCGACGGCTGATGGGACAGGTAGGTGATGGCGCAGAGATAGATCGCCACCGGGCCCCAGACGCTCAGTCTGGTTCCGAGCCGGGGCGTCCAGCTCAACGTGTCAGCCGCCCAGCGGGAGGAAGTACATGATGTAGGCGATGATGAGGGAGATGCCCACCATCGTGAGAGCCAGCAGCGCGGCGGCCTTGATGGCCTCGCGCATCGTGTCGCGTGTCAGCGTGGCGAAGAAAGCGCCCACGAGGATCGAGAACAGGCACATGATGAGGAAATGGCTGGCCATCAGATCTTCCTGCCGATGCCGAAGTCGAACGCGTCGAGTATCAGCAGCAGGTTCATCAGACCTGCCGTCAGGATGAACGTGGTGCCGTACTCATGCGTCACCGCGAGAATACGGGCCCGCGTCCGGTCCAGGATGTCCTGGTAGTTCGCCCGGTCGGACTCGCGCGGAAAGACATAGATAATCCGCTCGTAGGTGGCCTCCCTGCCGATGAGGTCCATCGGGCCGAGAGCCAGGTTCGCGAAGGTGGCGAGATACGACAGCGGCTGCTCGGGCGTCGCGAGGTAGACGCGTCCCTGGAGCGCGAGGCCGGTAAGAAAAGTGACCGCCACGATCGCGAGAAAGACGAGCCCCTTGGATCGCTTGCCGAGGTAGAAGTGCCCCGCGCCGGGGATGAGCCATGCCAGCACGCAGGCCACCACGACGCGCAGCCGGTTCGATGAGCCGTCCTTCGATGAGCCGTTCAATGGACCACTCCTTGGACTGAACCCTGGGGACTGAACCCTGGCCTACTCCTTGACGACCCAGACCTTCAGCTCGGCCGTGACCTCGGGGTGCAGCCGGATGGGCACGGTGTAGATGCCCAGCGCCTTGATCGGATCCTCGAGGACGATCTTCCTCTTGTCGATCGAGAAGCCTTCCTTGTGCAGCGACTCGGCGATGTCCGCGTTGGTCACCGATCCGTACAACGTGTCGCTCTCGCCGACCTTCCTGACAATCGTGCACGAGACGGCTCCGATGCGCTTTGCCAGGTCAGCCGCTTCCTGTTGTTCCTTGAGCTGTTTGACCTCGTGTACCTTCCGCTCCTTGTCGACCCGCTTGACGTTCGGCTCGCTGTACTCGTAGGCGAGCCCCTTGGGCAGCAGGAAGTTGCGCCCGTACCCCGGCGCCACGTTCACCACCGCTCCCCGCTTGCCCAGCAGCTCGACATCGGTCCTCAGTATCAATCGCATCATGCCCGGTTCCTCTCCCGTCCGCTCAATCGGTGGTGTAGGGCAGCAGCGCGACGTGCCGCGCCCGCTTGATGGCCCGCATCAGACGCCGCTGGTGCATGGCGCATGTTCCGGAGATGCGCCGCGGCAGGATCTTGCCCCGCTCCGGCGTGAAGCTCTGCAGCAGCCTGACATCCTTGTAATCGATCACTTCGACCTTTTCGTCGCAGAACTTGCAGAACTTCCTGCGTCGGAAGAGGTACTTCTTCTTGGCGAACCCTCCCGCGGCCCCGGCGCCCCCCTTGCCTGCCTTTCCGCCTCCACGCGCGCTGGCCTCGTTTCTCTCACGCTTGTCGAATGTCATGACCGCTCCTCGCCGCCGCGCCCGGATCGCTCACGCCGAGGCCCCCGGCTCTGATAATCATCCCTGTCGCCATACCGGTCGCGTCCTTCGCCCCAGCCGTCTCCCCCTTCGTCGCGGCGTCCTTCGTTCTTCTTGTCGCGCTCGGCTTTCCGCTCCAGCTCGGCGGCCATTCTCGGATCCACCGCCACGGTGATGTAACGGATGATGTCGTCATGGATCCTGAGCCGCCGCTCCAGCTCGAGCTGGATGGCACCGCTGCCTTCGTACTCGTAGAGGACGTACGAACCTTCCCAGTGCTTGCCGATGCGGTAGGCCAGCTTGCGCTTGCCCCACTTGTCGGTCTTGGTGAGGGTTCCTTTGTGCTCGGGGATGATCGCCTCGAAGGTCCGGACGATCTCGTCCACCTGCTCTTCGGCGAGGTTGGGCTGGACGATGTAGAGGGTCTCGTACTTCGCCATCTGTTCTCCTCTCGGTCGTTGGCTCCCGGGTGAGCGCTGGCTCCCACAGGAGCAAGGAGTCATCTAACTTCGGTTTCGACGTCACTCCACGGTGGGCACGGCCCGCCGGTTGTACTTGTTCATCGTCAAGGTCAGTCCCTGCAACACGCTCATCTCCACCGCGTCTGCGGCATCGCTGATCATCTGCTCCACCAGCGGCTGCTCGGCCCGTGAGAAAGGAGCCAGCACCCTGTCGGCCAGCGCACCTTCATCCTTTCCGATACCGAGCCTGACCCGGGGCACTTCGCGCGTTCCGAGGCATTCTACTATCGATAGCACCCCTTTGTGTCCCGCGGGGCTTCCGCCCTGCCGCACCCGGATGGCGCCCACCGGAAGATCGGCGTCGTCATAGACCATGAGGATCTGCGACGGCTCAATCCCCGTTCTTCTCGCCACGGCCGACACCGGGACACCCGACGTGTTCATGAAGGTCTGCGGCTGGACCACCAGCAGCTCGCGGCCGGCAAGCGCCACTTCCACCACCAGCGCCGAGTCCTTCATGCGATCGGCGCCGCACCGCCCCCTCCGGATCAACTCGGAGGCAACCATGAAGCCGACGTTGTGGCGGGTGCGGCCGTAACGAGGCCCGGGATTGCCGAGCCCGACCACCATCCGGATATCGTCCACCTACTTCTTCTCGGTCTTCCCGCCCCGGTCTGCGCCCTTCTTCTCCTGTTTGCCTTCCTTGGCATCCTTGCCCTCGGGCGCCTCGCCATCCTCCGCGGTCTCCGCCTTCCCCTTCCGGATCAGCTCCGGCTCGGTGGGCGCCTCCACGGCAGCGCCTTCCACCGCGGCAACCGGCTCCTTCTCGACGGTCGGCGCGACCACCGAGATGAAGGCGGTGGCGGGGTCGGTCAGGATCTTCACTCCCGGCGGCGCCGTCAGGTCGGAGACGCGCAGGCTCTTGCCCAGATCGAGCTCCGTGATGTCCACCTCGATCCGCTCCGGGATATCGGCGGGCAGGCACTCCACCTCGACTTCACGCAACGGGTGGTCGAGGATCCCGCCTTGCAGCTTCACTCCCTTGGCGATGCCCACATGGTGGATGGTCACCTGGACGCGGATCGCCTTGTCCATCGCGATGCGCATCAGGTCGGCATGCGTCACCCGGTCAGTGATCGGATCCACCTGATGCTCCTTGATCATGACGCGGCCCGGCACCCTGCCGCCCGGCATGAGATTCACGCCGAACAGCGTGTTCTCGCCGGCCTCGGAATGAAGGATCGCTTCGAGATGCTTGGGGTCGACGGCCAGCGTTTCCACGCTGCCGTCTCCTCCGTACAGAACAGCAGGGATCTTCCCGGACCGGCGGATGCGGCGGGAGGCGTTCTTTCCCAGATCGGTTCGCTTTTCGGCTTCGACGACGATGTCCTTGGGCACGTTGATTCCTCGCGTTTCCTAGATGAAGAGGCTGCTGACCGATGAGCTGTTGTGGATTCGGAGTATCGCCTCACCCAGCAGCTCCGACACTGAAAGCACCTCGATGCGCGCCTTCTTTGCAGCCTCTGGTCTTATCGGGATCGTATCGGTGACAAGTGTCTTGGACAGGCTCGAGGCGGCGAGCTTCTCCACCGCGTCGCCCGAGAGCACGCCGTGCGTGAAGCAGGCATAGATGTTCTTGGCGCCCCCTTCATGCAGCGCCTTGACGGTCTCCGTCAGCGTCGTCGCCGTATCCACGATGTCGTCCACGATGAGCGTGTTCTTTCCCTCGACGTCGCCGATCAGATGCATCAGCTGCGCCACGCCCGCCTCGTCGCGCCGCTTGTCGACGATCGCCAGGTTCGCATTGAGCCTCTTGGCAAAGGCGCGCGCGCGCTCCACGCCGCCCGCGTCGGGCGAGACGATCATCAGGTCGGGGATCTTCATCTTCTCGAAGTAGTCCACGAAGACCGGCGCCGCGAATAGGTGATCCACCGGGATGTCGAAGAAGCCCTGGATGGCCGGCGCGTGCAGGTCCACCGTCAGGATGCGATGCGCGCCGGCGGCGGAAATCAGGTCGGCCACCAGCTTGGCGGAAATCGGCACGCGGGGCTTGTCCTTGCGATCCTGTCGCGCGTAGCCGTAGTAGGGGATCACCGCGGTGATCCGGTGGGCCGAGGCGCGCTTAAATGCGTCGATCATCAATAGAAGTTCCATGAGGTGCTCGTTGACCGGCGTGCAGGTGGGCTGGAGGATGAACACGTCGGTGCCCCGGACGTTCTCGGTGACCTGGCAGTAGATCTCGCCGTCGGTGAACTTCTTGAGGGTTATCTGCCCTTCCGGCAGATCGAGGTAGCCGCAGATATCCCTGGCCAGCCCCCTGTTGGCGCTGCCCGAAAACACCTTGATGTCCCGATCCAGCGGCTTCATGGGCGACCTGTCCTCTCGTCCAGGCTCATCACTTCCGCCGGCGCGGCGATGGCTGGGGCGGGAGGATTCGAACCTCCGAATGCTGGAACCAAAATCCAGTGTCTTACCACTTGACGACGCCCCACCATGACGTCGACTCGCGCCGACCGTGCACTGTTGCGACCACCCCGCCGTGGCGCCCCGGGATCGCGACCTCTTCAGTTCGAGAAGATGTCCGACGTGGACTCGGAGGCCCGCAGCTGCTCGTCACTCGCCTGGCTCAGCAGGTCGCGGGGCTCGGAAAGCGTCTCGTTGTACCGGGCGAGGATTTTCTCCTCGATCATCCTGCGCGTCTCGTTGTTGAGCGGATGCGCGATATCCCTGAACGTCCCGTTCTTCCTCTTCTTGCTCGGCATCGAGATGAACAGCCCGTTGTTGCCGTTGATGATCTTGATGTCACTGACCACGAAACAGTCATCGAAGATGATGGAGACGAATGCCTTGAGCTTTTCTTCGTCCACCGGAAACACTCTGACGTCGGTGACTTCCATGATCAGCGCTCCTCCATCAAGGGTCGGGCGCTTCCGTGGTTCCGGTTGCGCCGGCGCGTGCGTGTCACGTCATGTCCGCGAGCGTTTGAACAGCTTCAGGTGATAGGCATCTCTCGACAGCGTCCTGCATGCGAACGCCGCCGTCTCGACGTTGGACAGTGAGACGGCCGTCCGGTCGGCCACTTGTTGTGATGAGAACAGTCCAAAGACCGCCGAGCCGCTGCCGCTCATCGCGGCGGCGGCCGCGCCCGATGCCATCAACCGATCCTTCAGACGCCTCAACGCGGGCACCTTCAGGAACGCGGTCTCTTCGAGATCGTTGACGACGTCGGGCGGTCGTTTTTCCGCACCATCGACTTCGGGCCGTCGTTCATCGGCGTCACTGGCATCGCTGGAATCACCCAGTTCTCCGGCGGCGCGCTCGGAAGAAGCGGGCACGAAGCCCTTCATACTAGAGAGGATCCGGGGCCTTGTCAACGCCAAAGGCAGCTCGGAATAGACCTCGGCGGTCGACAGCGAAACGCCCGGCCAGACCACCACGACAGACCACGGGGAAATGTCGCGCAGGGGCAGCACCTCGTCGCCCCGACCCACCCCGAGGCAGGTTCCGCCGTACAGAAAGAACGGAACATCCATGCCGAGGTCCCTCGCGATGGCGTACCGGACGCCCGGGTCGACGTCGAGCCCCCACAACCGCTCCAGCCCCAGCAGCGTGGCGGCCGCATTGCTGCTGCCTCCGCCAAGACCGGCCCCGGCGGGTATCGTCTTGTGCAATGTGATCCGGGCGCCGTGACCGGGAAACCGGGCGGCAAAGGCGCGGGCGGCGCGCTGGACCAGGTTGGTCTCATCGGCCGGGACGGTGTACGGGCCTGTCACCTCGAGCGAGATCGAGGCGTCCGGTTCCATGCCGATCTCGTCGGCCAGATCGATGGATTGCAGCGTGGTCCTGATTTCATGGTAGCCGTCGAGACGCCGCCCCAGGACCCGCAGACCCAGGTTGATCTTCGCGAACGACGCGACCGCGAGTCCGGCTGTCCGGGATGTGTTCAGCATGCTCAGCGCGGCAGCAGCAACGTCGCCGGCCCGCTGGAGGCGCCGGGTCGAAGCCGCGTGAACCCGTCGGGGATCTTCGGGTCGAACAGGTCCGGTTCGATCGTGCCGGGCGGCGACGAGGTCGACTGCGTGAAGCGCAGCTCCAGCCGCGTCGGGCCGGTCCGTTCCCCGCCTGCGAGGTCGTCGCCGGCCAGGCTGGCGGTCAGCTGCGCCTGCTGTCGCAGAACCTGGAGGCTGCGCGGATTTCCTCGCGGGTCTGAGGCCAGCGGCAACGTTTTCGTGCAGGGATCCACCGCGCAGGCCGGGTCGAGGCCGAACCGGATCAGCTCGATGAGTCCGGCGGTGTCGAGCGGCAGACCGAGCAGGAACTCGTAGGTCGCGGGACCTGGCTGTTCGTCGATGAACTGCCTCGTGGCCGGAAGCAGCACCCTCAGGTGTGCCGGGCTGACCGCCATCACCGCGCGCACTCCACCCACGGGCCCGGCGATCTCCACCAGCAGGCGGTCGGGCTCTTCGAGCGCCAGCGATCCTTCGAATCTTTGTCTGTCGGTCCCGATTTCCATACGCCCCTTGAAGGAGGCTTGCCATGCCACCCGGGTCCGCCCGGCGCCCTCGGCAGGGCTCGTCGCGGGTTGGACCTGCCGTGTCGCGGCGCAGGCGACGAGTGACGATACCACGAGGCTCGACAGAAGCGTTAAGCGCGCCACCGGCATGGGCGGGTCAGGGAGGTGTGACCGCCGGGGAGGCGGCCGCGAGCTTGGCGCGAATCAAGTCGGGGTGCTCGGCTCCGCGCTCGAGAGCCTGCTGCCAGGCCCTGACCGCGTCGTCGGTTCTTCCCGTGGCGTAGTAGACATCGCCGAGGTGGTCGTGTATCGCGGGCTCTTCGGCCATGTAGGACAGCGCATCTTCGAGAGCCTTTTCGGCCTGAACGTACTCCTTCTTCTTGAAGAAGGCCCAGCCGAGGCTGTCGAGGTAGGCGCCGTTTTTCGGATCGCTCACCAGCGCCCTGCGGACGAGCGTGATCGCTTCGTCGAGACGCTCCCCGCGGTCGGCGAGCATGTAGCCCAGGTAGTTCAGCGCGGCGGCGTTCTGTCCGTTCCATTCAATCGATTTCCTGAGCAACGATTCGGCTTCGCCCAGCCGTTTTGCGCGCTCCTGCCGCGCGGCGGCCGCAAGATATGTGTCGGAGATCTGCTGGCGGGTCCCACCCTGCGTTGCGTCCCCTTCACCGGTGGCGGCCTTCAGCTTTTCCCGAAACAACGCTTCGGCCTGGGCGGACCGGCCCGCCACCAGCAGCGCCTCACCCCGGCGAAGGTCGAACCTCGGGTCCTGCGCGTAACGGTGAGCCCCGGCAATCGAGCGGGCGATCGCGTCATCGACCTTCCCGGCATCGAGCAGCGTCTGGATAATTCGCAGTTCGAGTTCCGATCGGTCGGCGTCGGAGAACTCACCCGGACGCGCATCCATCAAGTCGGCCATCTTCTTCAGGTGCTCGAAGCTGTCGGCGGGCTTTCCCATCCGCTGGCTCAGCTGCGCCAGGACGAACTGGACACGGATCGGCTCGATTCGACGCTGCTCCATCCGCCGGGCCTCGCTCATGGCCGCGTCGAGGTTTCCCTGCTCTTCGTAGGCGTCGACCAGTGCCAGCCCGAGCTGCGCGTTGGTGGGATTGCGTTGCACCGCTGTTTCGAGGAGCTTTTCAGCCTCCTCGAAGCGCGACAGCCTGACCAGGACCTGTGCGGCGATGAAGGTCCCTTCGTCCGAAGCCGGCGCCAGCTGCAGATGGCGCTGCAGCGAATCCAGCGATTCCTTGAGGTCACCCCTGGAGATCTGGAGTTTCCCCAGGTTCAGCAGCGCCTCGGCGTCGTCCGGATCCATCTGGACGACCTTCCGGTAGGCCTGGTAGGCCTGGTTGATCGCCCCATTATCGGCGTTGTCGCCCGCGCTGTCCTTCGTGGCGATCAGGAACAGCGAGTCGGCGAGCAGCCGCTGCGCCGCAACCGACCCGGGCGCCAGGTCGACGGCGTGCCGCGCCGCCCGGGCTGCTTCCTCCGGCTGGCTGATCTCCATGTGGAGCCGGGCGAGATCCAGCGCCAGGTCGGCCGCGTTGGGGTCGGACTCCATCGCCTGCTGCATGTAGCGCAGCGCCTCGGGGTAGTCCTGCCGGTACCAGGCCTGTCGGGACAGAGAGTAGCTGTAGTAGGCGTCGCCGTGAGCCGCCGGCGGCGGGGCGACGGCGCCGCGCGCGTCATCGCCGAAAGGGCCATTCGGACCCATGGTGCCATTCGGACCGATGGGGCCAAGCATGAAGGCGGCACACAGGGCGACGACACGATGAGACATCACAGCCCCCCGGTGCCTCCCGGCGGAACACTGGTGGACCCCGCGTGGATCCCGGCCACCGGAGTTCCCGGCGCAAGACTCCTGAGCACGTCGACGGCCTGCTTGAGCTGCTGCTTGAGGCGCTCCGCCGGCTTGAGATTCTCCTGGGTCACGGTGACGATCTTGTCGGGCTTCAGACCCGTGCCATGCCACGAGATCCCGGAAGGCGAGACGTATTTCTTCACCGAGAGCTTCAGCCAGGCGCCGTTCTTCAGGGGGATGTAATCCTGCACCGCCCCGACGCCAAAGCTCGCCTCTCCGAGCAGCGAGGCTCCCCGGCCATCGTGCAGCGCCGCGGCGAACATCTCGGCGGCCTCCGCGGTGGAGTTGCTCATGAGAATCGCCACCATCCCGGAGTAGGACGACTTGCCGTGGCCGCTCTTGATCTCCTCGAGCACGGTCTCCTTGCTCTTGAGACGCGCCACCACCGTGTCGCCGACGAACAGCCCCGCGGTCCTGGCCGCCTCCTCCATGCCGCCCCAGGCATTGCCGCGCAGATCGACGAGCAGGCGCCGCACGCGCTGCTTGTCGGCCCGCTGCAGCGCCGCGGCGACTTCGTTCGCGATCCCGGCGCCGAAGTGCGGGATCCGGATGACACCCAGCCCCTCCTTCAGATCGGCGACCTCGAAGGTCACCGATTCCGGCGCGGTCTCTCTTCGAGCCAGGTCGGTGTCGATCTTGCGCGGCTCCTCGCGTCGCGCCACCGACACCGCGACGCTCGTGCCGGGAGCGCCCGCCAGCGCATCCTCGATCTGGTACAGGGGCATCTCACGCGTGGACTTGTCTCCGATGCGCCGCAGATGATCGCCGGGAGTGATTCCCTTGACGTCGGCGTCGGAGCCTGACTTCACCGCCACCACCAGCGCGATGCCTTCCTTCCTCGCCACGCGCAGACCAGGGTCCACCAGCCGACGGGCGCCATGCGCGCCTTTCGAGGCGTCGGCCGCCTCCTGCGAGTACTCGGCGTACTCCTGGGCGGTGAGATACTCGCTGAACGGATCGAGCTCGGCGAGCATCCCCTCGTAGGCGCCCTTCATGAGCGAATCAGTGTTGACCTCGTCGACGTACGAGCTGCGCACGAGAGAGAGAACCTCGTTGAACAGCTTCAGATAGGTATAGGTGCCTTCCACGGCGAGGTTCCGGGTGACCATCGTGCCGGTCAGGAAGACCGCCGCGCAGCCTATCGTGATCCCCAGCGCCAGTCCCTTGAGCCTGCTGCTCATCTTTCTTCCTCTCTTCTCGAAGCCGCCTTCTTCATCAGCCATAGTGCCGGGTCGACCGATCGACCGTCTCGACGCATCTCGAAGTAGACCGTGGGCGGACCGTTGTCGAACGCCTGTTCCGCGCTGTAGCCAAGCACCTGGCCCGGCAGGACCTGGTCGCCTTCCTTCACGCTGACGACCGCCGCCCGGGCGTAAACCGAAAGATAATGTCCGCCATGATCCAGCAGGATCGTGTTGCCATAGCCGCTGAATCGACGGCTGAACACGACCCGGCCCGGAAGCACCGCTCTGATCGGGGTGTTCGGCCCGGTGCGGATGTCCAGACCCGGGTGCGGCGTCAGGGTCCCGAATTTCCGATCACGGATGTCTCCGTACCCCACGGCGATCTCGCCGGGCACGGGCCATTCCATCGCGCCTCGAAGCTTCTCGATGTCGATGGACGGCGTGCCTGTCCGAAGCGGCGTGGCGCCCGCCGGGTCGCCCCCCTCCGAATGGGAGATGATCGCCGATTCGAGGTCGGTTGCGGCCCGGGTCAGCTCGAGGATCGCGGTGCGATGGGCGTCGCGCTCCTGCCGCGTGCTCAAGAGCAGATCGGCCGACTTTCGCCGCACTTCCGCCAGCTGGCCCGCCCGCTTTTTCTCCTGGGCGGAGAGATCCTCCAGGCTGGAGGCCTGGACGGCGAGGGCTCTTTCCAGAGCCTCCGTCTCGCCGCGCCTCTGCCTGAGCGAGGCAACCACTCCTGACTGCCGCTCGGCCATCACATCAATGTAGGCGATGGCGCGCATCACGTCGACCGGCTCGGAAAGCGACAGGAACAGCTTGAGTTCACTCGAGCGGCCCATTTCGTAGGCCGTCCTGAGCTGCCGGGACAACCCGGTTTCCTCGCGCTGCAGGGCCTCCCGCAGCGGCAGGAGCTTCTGGCGGGTCTGCTCGAGCTCCCTGCGGGCCCGCCCTTCGAGCACCCCGAGCCGTTGCAGCTCGCGGGCCTGCAGCTCCGACTCCACCGAGAGGCGGTCCAGATCGTTGACGATGCTGCGCTCATGGCGGTCGAGCTTGTCGAGATCCGAGCGCAGGGCCCCGATCTC
>DASROJ010000316.1:0-18736 GCA_035646975.1 Patescibacteria group bacterium | reverse complement strand
CCCAACCTCGTGGGCTTGCAGGAGCGGTACCTGTTCCTTCCCGTAGCGGCCTCCTGCCTGGCTATCGCCGCGCTCCTTGCCGCCGCGCGACCCGCGCTGGGCCGCGGCCTGCTGCTCGCAATCATTTCCACCTGGATCATCCTTGCTGCCGGACACTGGCGCGCCTGGTATGACGCGTCCCTGGTGAGCGATCAGCTTGTCGGCCGGCTCGTGGCGGAGACGATGTCCAGCGACGTGGAAGAGATTGTCATCGCCAATGTCCCCCTCCGGGTGGGCGGGGCTTCAGTGGCGGGAGACTTCCAGGCCTCGCTCGGTGTTCTCGGCGCCCGATCGGTACCCGTGAGGGGAGCGACCTGGGTCTCCTATCCCTCGGCTCGAGCTGTGGCGCTGGCCGACCCACCGTTATGGACTGCTGAGAAGTCCCCCCACGAAGACGTTTCTGAGGTAACGGTGAGGCTGGAGGTACAACCCGGGCCATTCCGCCGATACATCGGGCCGGCGCCAGGTCCTGGCCAGTCCATGCTGCGGACAAGCGTCGCCGAGATCCTGCAGGAAAACCCCGACCTCGTTCGCGTCACGCTCCGGGCATCACCCGGCAGATCTCTTTTTGCCTGGGATAGCGGCCACCTGATACCTCTAATCGGTCAAGGCGCGACCGCCGAGCAGCGGTGAACGACTCCAGGAAGTGCGGCGAGGCTGCGTTCCCATGGGCTGGTCCACGCCTTCCATGATGCTCTTGACCCTTCATTTCAAGAACGCAATCGAGGTGCGCGATCGGCGGGCCGGGAAACTCGAGGGAGCTTCACGGACGGCGTGATCTGTTTCCGACGGGGCCGTCTGAGGCGAGGCCGACACACGCGCCGGGCGCGTGTGGCCGAGACGAATCGAGGCGAGGCCGGCCCGGGGCCGGCCGCAGCCGTGCCCCGAGGAAACAGGATCACGCCGTCCGGAAAATGCTCCGACGAAGAGCTACGCCCGCCGCTCGCGCGACTCGTTGCGCAGCGTCTCGAGGACTTCTGCCGCCGTCACGGCCCCGCGCAGCGTCTCGATCACGCCGGGCGCCTTGACGAGGTAGGCGATGCGCGCGAGCAGATCGACATGCTGACGCGTGGAGTCGGGCGGACCCAGCAGCATGAAGATCAGATAGACCGGCTTGCCGTCGATCGCCTTGAAGTCGACGCCATCCGACACGCGGCCCAGGGCAACGACGAGGTGGCGCAGCTTGTCGGTCTTGGCATGCGGCACCGCCACACCGCCGCCCAGCCCGGTCGACATGGTCCGTTCACGCTCGATCAGACGCGACAGGGCGTCGGCGCGATCGAGGATGGCTCCGCGCGCGCCCGCCATCTCCACCATCGAGGCGAGACACTCCTCCATGTCCTTCGGATGAAGGTCGAGGAAGATCAGATCTTCACGGAGATAGTCGGACAGCGCCATGCTCTCAGCTCTTCATGCCTGGTTGGAATCGCGCGATTATAGCAGCAGGTTGCGCGCGATCTCCAGAAGACGCGCGGGGAAAATGCCGAGATAAAGCACCCCCGCCACGCTCAGGGTGATCCCCAGGCCGAGCAGGGCGGGTGTTGCGACCTTCGGCGGCTCCGAGACCGGCTCCTTCATGTACATGTTGAGCACGACGTTCAGGTAGTAGGCCGCCGCCACGACGCTGTTGAGCAGCCCCACCACGGCAAGCCCGTACATGTTCGAATCGATGGCCGCCCTGAAGATGTAGAACTTGCCGACGAAGCCGCCGGTCAGCGGGACGCCGGTGAGCGAGAGCATGAAGACGGTCATCGCCGCGGCCAGCGCCGGGTGCCGGCGGCCCAGGCCCTGGTACGACGCGATGAAGTCGCCCTCTCCTTCGCCGCCACGCGAGCGGTCCACCACCATCACCACCGCGAAGGCCCCGATGTTCATCAGGAGATAGGCCGCCAGATAGAAAACGACGCTGGAGACGCCGTCGGTCGAACGGGCCACCACCGCGATCAGCAGGTAGCCGGCATGCGCGATGCTCGAGTAGGCCAGCATCCTCTTGAGATTGTTCTGCACCAGGGCCACCGCGTTGCCCGCCGTCATGGTGAGCGCGGACAGCGCGGTGAGCAGCCGCGTCCACTCGAGGGTGAGCGGGCCGTCCCAGAAGACCGGCGCGGTGACGATGCGCAGGATGGCGGCGAACGCGGCGGCCTTGGTGCCGGCGATCATGAACGCCGTCACCGACGTGGGAGCGCCCTGGTAGACATCGGGCAGCCAGTAGTGAAACGGGAAGGCCGCGATCTTGAAGAGGAAGCCCACCAGGGTGAGCCCGAACCCGAGCATCAGGATCGGCGAGGGGCCCGTCGCCGCCATGCGGGACAGGTCGAGGGTTCCGGTGGCGCCGTACATCAGCGCCATTCCGTAGATCGTGAATCCGGTGGAGAAGGCCCCCAGCAGGAAGTACTTCATCGACGCTTCGAGCGACCGGTCCTGCCATCGGGTGAAGCCGACCAGGATGTAGAGCGGCAGCGAGAGGATCTCGAGCCCGAGAAAGAGAACCAGCAGGTTGGTCGTCGCCGACATCAGCAGCATGCCGGAGGTGGCGAACAGCACGAGGGCGTAATACTCGGCCGAATCGCCGTGGCGCTCCGAAAGCGAGGGGATCGAAAGAAGCATCGTGAGCGCCGCGGTGGCCAGGAAGATGAAGTGAAAGCACAGGGCGAATCGATCCATCTGGATCATCCCGGACATCGTCGTGGGCGGAGTCAGGGCCGCGGCCGAGCCGCCCCAGAGCCGGAGAGTTGCCACGGCCGGACCCGCAAGCGCGAGCAGCGCGGCGTAACCGGTGTAATGACGCCAGGGCCGCGGGCCGACCGCGAGCAGCGTGACGGCGACGGCGCCGGCGAGCAGCCAGACCAGCGGCCCCAGCAGGCTCCAGTCGATCGGCGGGATGACCACGGCGTTCTGCATCACATCACCAGGTACCAGACCACCGCGGCGGCGCCCGCCAGATAGAACACCGCGTAGTTGCGAACGTAGCCGGAGTGGAACAGCTTGAGCACGTGGCCCGACGTCTCGAAGGCGGTGCCCATGCCGTTGACCACGCCGTCGACGACGACGCTGTCGAACCTCGACATCAGCCGGCACAGCGCTTCATAGGGCTCGAGGATCAGCGCCTCGTACACCTCGTCGACGTACAGCTTCCCCTTGACGAACCGGAAGAGCCCCGGCAGGCTCGATGCGATGCGACCGGGCAGCTCGGGGCGGGTCACCCAGAGGTAGTAGCCCACGCCGATGCCGCCCAGCGCGGCGAGCGACGAAAGGATCATCAGCAGGGTCTCGGGCCCGGCGGGCGGCTCCATGCCGCGCGGATGCAACGCCGACGGAGGAGCCGCGAGCGACGGCTCGAGCCAATGCTCCAGCGGGCTGACGCCGAACCAGGCTTCGGGCATCCCCATGAAGCCACCCAGCAGCGCGAGCACCGCCAGCACCACCAGGGCGAACATCATCGTGGGGGGGGCTTCGTGGATGTGATGCGCCTTGTCGGGCGCGACACGCGACGCGCCGAAGAAGGTCAGCCCCATCAGCCGCGTCATGTAGATGGCGGTCATGATCGCGCCGACGAATCCTGCCAGCCACAGACCGGGATTGGCGACAAACGCGCGGTACAGGATCTCGTCCTTGCTGAAGAAGCCCGAGGTGAACGGCACGCCGGAGATGGCGATCCACCCGAAAAAGAATACCCAGAAGGTGCGCGGCAGGGCTTTTCTCAATCCGCCCATCTTCGTCATGTCCTGCTCGCCGTGCAGCGCGTGTATCACCGCGCCGGATCCGAGAAACAGCAGCGCCTTGAAGAAGGCGTGCGTGGTCAGGTGAAAGATGGCCGCGGAAAACGCGCCCACCCCGGCCGCCAGGAACATGTAGCCGAGCTGCGAGATGGTGGAGTAGGCCAGCACCTTCTTGATGTCGTCCTGCGCCATCGCGATGACGGCCGCCATCAGCGCGGTGGCCGCACCGACAATCGCCACGGTGGCCAGCGCGCCGGGGGCCAGCACGTAGAGCGGCGACATGCGGCAGACCATGTAGACGCCCGCCGTCACCATCGTGGCGGCGTGGATGAGGGCCGACACCGGCGTGGGGCCCGCCATCGCGTCGGGCAGCCAGACGTACAGAGGTATCTGCGCCGACTTGCCGCAGGCTCCGCCGAACATCAGGAGCGCGATGGCAACCACCGTGCCGGGCGAGGTTCGTGCCACGTCGGGAGCGCGGGCCAGGATCTCCGCGATGTCGAACGTGCCGCCGAAGGTGACAAAGGCGATCATCATCCCGGTGATGAACGAGGCGTCACCGATGCGATTCACGATGAACGCCTTGCGCCCCGCGTCGGCGCAGTCGGTCTTCCAGTAGAAGAACCCGATCAGCAGGTACGAGCAGAGCCCGACCCCTTCCCAGCCGACGAACAGCAGCGGCAGGCTGGAGCCGAGCACCAGCGTGAGCATCATCGACATGAACAGGTTGAGGTAGGCGAAGTAGCGCCAGTACCCTTCTTCTTCCCACATGTAGCCGATCGAGTAGATGTGGATGAGAAGACCCACGCCGGTGACGACCAGGATCATCAGCGAGGAGAGCGGGTCGAGCAGGAACGACCAGCTCAGGTGCAGCGGGGCGATCCAGTCGCCGAGGCTCACCACCACGTGGCGCTGGGCTTCCGGCATGTCGGCCAGCTCCAGCACGCAGCCTGCCGACAGCAGGAAGGCCAGCAGCACCGAGCCGCAGGCCACCGCCGAGACGACCCACTTCGGCAGACGCGGGCCGAGCAGACCGTTGACGATGAAGCCTAGAGCCGGCAGGACCGGGATCAGCCAGAGAAGGCTCAGCATGTCGGCAGAGTCACCATTTGAGCAGATTCACCTGATCGACATCGGTGGTGCGGCGCCTGCGGAACAGCGCGATGATGATCGCCAGTCCGACCGCCGCCTCGGCGGCGGCCACCGTCATGACGAAGAACGCGAAGAGCTGCCCGTCCATCGTGCCAAGCAGACGGGCCATCCCCACGAAGAGCAGGTTCGCGGCGTTGAGCATCAGCTCGATGCTCATGAAAATCACCAGCGCGCTGCGGCGGATCATCACGCCGATGACCCCGGTGACGAACAGCACCGCGCTGACAACCAGGATGCCACCGGCAGGTATCATTCCGGCTCCTTGTCGCCCGCGGGCCCGACCTTGCCCAGCCGGCCCATGTAGAGCGCGCCGATCATCGCCACCAGCAGCAGGATCGACGCCACCTCGAACGGGAACAGGTAGTCGGTGAACAGCAGCCGTCCGATGCCGCTTACCTGCCCGTATCCCGGGGGCAGCGACGTGGGTCTGCCGCCGCCGGCCGACTCCAGATCCACGATGGCAGGCACCACGCGCGCGGCGGAGAACAACAGCGCCGCGGCCGCCACCCCCGTCATCACGATCTGGATGTTGCCGGTGCGGCCCGCCACTCCTTCTCCAGCCGGGTCGAGCAGCATGATGACGAACAGGAAGAGCACCATGATCGCGCCGGCATACAGGATGATCTGCACCGCGAACAGGAAGCTGGCGTCGAGCAGGAGGAAGAACATGGCCACGGCGCACAGGTGCGCGACCAGCGACAGCGCGCAGACCACCGGGTTGCGATGGAGCACCACCATCATCGCGGTCATCACCGCCACGATGGCGTCTGCGTAGAAGAGAAGCTCTCGCGGGCTCAGATCCATCCCCACAGGATGATCGCGGCTGTCCAGACGACGTTGGCCAGGGCCAGTGGCAGCATCACCTTCCACCCCAGGCGCATCAGCTGGTCGTAACGAAACCGCGGCAGCGTCCACCGGACCCAGATGTAGAGAAAGAGGAAGCACGACAGCTTCAGGCTGAAGATGCCCAGATGGATCAGCCCCGCCACGCCCTGCGACACTCCGCGCAGCATCGGCTCGACCACCGGCAGGTGCCATCCTCCGAAGAACAGCAGCACCATGAGGCTGCTCGACAGGATCACGTTGGCATACTCGGCCATGTAGAACATCAGGAACGGCATGCCCGAGTACTCGGTGTGATAACCCGCCACCAGCTCGGGCTCGGCCTCCGGAAGGTCGAAGGGCAGCCGGTTCGTCTCGGCGAAGGCCGAGATGATGAACACGAGAAACCCGATCGGCTGGGAGACGACGTTCCAGACGCTGCCGGCCTGCGCGTTGACGATGTCGGCGAGCCGCAGCGATTCGGCCGCCATCAGCACCCCCACCACGCTGAGCGTCATCGACAGCTCGTAGGAGATCATCTGCGCGGAAGAACGCAGCCCGCCCATCAGCGAGTACTTGTTGTTGGAGGACCACCCCGCCAGGACGACGCCGTAGACGCCGAGCCCCGAGACCGCGAAGATCCAGAGCAGCCCCACGTCGAGGTCTGCGATGATCGGCGCCACTTCGCGCCCCAGGATGACGAACCGGTCGGCGAACGGGATGACCGCGAAGGTGGTCAGCGCGGCGGTGAGCGACAGCACCGGAGCGAGCACGAACAGCGGGCGGTGCGCCGACGTCGGGATGATGTCTTCCTTGAAGATGAACTTGATGCCGTCGGCCAGCGGCTGCAGCAGGCCCCACGGCCCGGCGCGGTTGGGGCCGACCCGGTCCTGGATCCAGCCGGCCAGCTTGCGCTCCGCCAGCACGATGTTGCCCACCACGGTCATGACGACGCCGAGGATGACGGCGATCTTGAACAGGGTGGCGGCCAACCCGGTGCCCAGCAGCAGGTCGGTCATGCGGGCACGTCCTTCATGACATCGGCCATGACTGCGGCCGCCGAAGCGTAGGCGACCGGCACTCCCATCCTGTTCATCAGCTCGCCGGCCAGCCGCCATCCTTCCAGAGCGACGGCCGGCGGCGTCAGGGCCCGCTTCACATGCTGCGGGTATCCCTGGAAATTCACCCAGGTGCCGTCGAACTCTCCGTAGGCGGTGGAAGGCAGCGCGAGGTCGGCGTTCTTCACCGCCGTGTCGACGAACGGACTGAACACCGCCACGAACGCGTTGTTGCGCGCCGCCGCAAGACCCGCCGCGGCGGCTTCTTCCAGCGCGTCGCCGCCCAGCACCAGCAGCACGTCCACCTTGCCGGAGGCCGCCGCCGCCATCGCCGAAGCCTGTCTTTGGTTGCCCGCGTCGATGGTCAGCCCCAGCCGCTTCGCGCCGGCCGCGTTGGGGGTCTTGTCGGCCCTGATGAGCAGCGCGTCATCCTGGCCGCGCAGCTTTTCCGGCACGATGATCTCGCCGGATTTGATCGCTTCGGCGAACAGCCGCTTGACCAGGAAGAGATCTTCCAGCGTGAGGCTGGCCGAGGCGATTGCCACCACGGCGCCGGCGCGCGCTTCCTTGAGCTTTCCCGCCAGCGTCTCGAGCGCGTCCGGCCAGGGGACCGCGACGGAGGCCCCGTCCGCTCCGTTGCCGCGCGACTGCGCCTCGGTCAGGCGGGGCGTGACGTCGAGAGGCTCGTACGAGAGGCGTCCCTCGTCGCACATCCACCACTTGTTGACCTGCTGGTTTTCGCGCGGGGTCATGCGCCAGATCCGGTTGTCGGAGATGCCCAGGTTCACGTTGCATCCGCGTGCGCAGGTGCCGCAGACCGACGGCGCGTCGCGCAGCTCCCAGACCCGCTTCTTGAACCGGAACTCCTCCAGCGTGAGCGCGCCGACCGGGCAGATGTCCACCGTGTTGCCCGAGTAGGGATTGTCGAGCGTCGTTCCCGGAAAGACATCGATGTACGAGAGCACGCCGCGCTGGAACACTCCCAGCTCGCCGGTGCCCGTGATCTCCTGCGTGAAGCGGACGCACCGGGTGCAGACGATGCAGCGCTCGGTGTCGAGCACCACGTGCGGCCCGATCGGCTTGTTCTTGAAGCCTTTGATCTTTTCTTCCTTGAAGCGCGAGCCGCCGGAGCCGTGCCTGAAGGAATACTCCTGAAGCCAGCATTCCCCCGCCTGGTCGCAGATGGGACAGTCCAGCGGGTGGTTCGCCAGGAGGAACTCCATCACCGCGCGCCGGCCGTCCTCGACCTTCGCTCCGTGGGTGCGCACCACCATGCCCTCGCCGGCCACCGTGGTGCACGAGGTGACCAGCTTGGGCATCTTCTCGATGTCGACGAGGCAGATGCGGCAGTTGCCCGCGATGGTGAGCCCCGGGTGGTAGCAGTAGCGCGGCACGTCGATGCCCGACTGGCCCGCGGCCTGCAGCACCGTGGCGCCCTTGTCGACTTCGATCTCCTTGCCGTCGATGGTCAGCTTGATCCTGTCGGGCATCGCGCTCAGGTCCTCGCCGGGGTCGGCGCCATGGGGCACGCCTTCAGGCTGATGTGATCGGTGAATTCATCGCGGAACTTCGCGACGAACGATTTGGCCGGCAGCGCGGCGGCGTCGGCGAACACGCAGATCGTCTTGCCGATCATCCCGTCGCTGAGCGACACCAGCGTCTCGAGGTCGCCCGGCAGTCCGCCCCCTGCCTCGATCCGCTTCACGATACGGTAAATCCAGTCGGAGCCGACGCGGCACGGCGAGCACTGGCCGCACGACTCGTGCGCGTAGAACTTCAGCACCCGCTCCAGCGCCCGCACCATGCACACCGAGTCGTCCATGAACATCACGCCGGCCGAGCCGAGCATGCTCCCCCGGGCCGCCAGCGAGTCGAAATCCATCATGAGATCTTCGCATTCGGCGGGGGTCAGCACCGGCGCCGACGAGCCGCCCGGGATGACCGCCTTGAGCCGGCGCTTCTTGTCGAGCAGACCGCCGCCGTGCTCTTCGAACAAAGTCTTGAACGGGATGCCGGTCTCGGTCTCGTACACCCCGGGGCGCGCGACATGGCCCGAAAGGCAGTAGAGCTTCGGCCCGGTGTTCTTCTCGCGCCCGATCCCCGCGAACCATTCCGCCCCGCGCTCCACGATATAAGACACGCAGGCGAGCGTCTCGACATTGTTGATGGTGGTCGGGTTGCCGTAGACGCCGAAATTGGCCGGGAAGGGCGGCTTGAGACGCGGGTAGCCGCGTTTGCCCTCGAGGCTCTCCATCAGCGCCGTCTCCTCGCCGCAGATGTAGGCGCCCGCGCCGCGGTGCAGGATGATGTCGATGTCGAAGCCCGAGCCCAGGACGTTGCTGCCGATGAAGCCTTTCGCGCGCGCCTGCTCGATGGCGCGGCCCAGCGTCGTATGCCCCAGCACGAACTCGCCGCGGATGTAGATGAAGATGAGCGACGCCCGCATCGCGAACGCGCTGATGATCATCCCCTCGAGGCAGAGATGCGGGTCGCGCTCCATCAGCATCCTGTCCTTGAAGGTGCCCGGCTCCGACTCATCCGCGTTGACCACGAGGTATTTCGGCTTGGGGGTCTCTTTCGGCATGAAGGTCCACTTCAGCCCGGTGGGAAACCCGGCGCCGCCGCGTCCCCGCAACCCGGCTTTCTTCACCTCTTCCACGATCGCGTTGGGGTCCATCGCCAGCGCCTTCTTCAGGCGGGAGTAGGCGCCCCTGCCGATCGCCGCCTCGATATCGGGCTGGTCGGCAAAGCCGATGTTCTTCGTGAGTATCTTTTCAGTCAGCGCGGCCATTTTCCCTCACGCGTTCCTCACGCACGGATGGAGCGTCGCTCAGTCGAGCCCGTCGATCACCTTGTCGATCCGGTCGAACGTCAGGTTTTCATGGTAGTCGTCGTCGAGCTGGCACATCGGCGCCGTGCCGCAGGAACCGAGACATTCGACGGTCCGCAGCGTGTACTTTCCATCCTTGGTGGTCTCGCCCACGCCGATGCCAAGCCTGCCTTCCAGATGGCGCACCAGTTCGTCGGCGCCCCGCAGCCAGCACGAGACGGTCGTGCAGACGTCGATGACGTGCCGCCCCACCGGCTGGGTGTGAAACATCGTGTAGAACGACACGACCCCCGCCACGAACGACTGGCTCACGCCGAGCTTTTCGGCGATCTGGGTCTGCGCCTCGAGGCTGCAGAACCCCTGCTCCTGCTGGGCCAGCCACAACGCCGGCAGCAGGGCCGACTGCTTCTGCGGATACCGGGCGATCGCCGCGTCGATCTTTTTGAGGGTCTGCTCGCTCAGACCCCTGGACGCCGACGAGAAGGTCACGCCGACATGCGGGCTGCCGCTCATCGGTCCACCTCGCCCATGACCGGGTCGAGGCTGGCGATGATCGCCACCACGTCGGAGATCAGCGCGCCCACGCAGATGGAGGGCAATGCCTGCAGGTTGATGAACGAGGGGGATCGGATCTTCATCCTGTAGGGGGACGGGCCCCCCTCGCTCACGATGTAGAAACCCAGCTCGCCTTTGGGCGCTTCGATCGCGTGGTAGATCTCGCCCTTGGGCGCATGGAACCCCTCGGTCACGATGATGAACTGGTGGATGAGCTGCTCCATCTTCGTGAGCACCTGATCCTTGGGTGGCAGCACGAGCTTGGGATCGTCCACGTTGATCGGGCCGCCCGGCATGTTCTTCACCGCCTGCCGGCAGATCTTCACCGACTGTCGCATCTCTTCGATGCGCACGAGGTAGCGGTCGTAGACATCCCCTGTGGAGCCGATCGGGATCTCGAATTCGAACTGCTCGTAGCCGGAGTAGGGGCGCGTCTTGCGCAGGTCCCACTCGTAGCCGCTCGCGCGCAGGTTGGGCCCGGATACGCCCAGCTCGATGGCGTCATCGGCCTTGAGCACGCCCACCCCCTGCGTGCGCTCCACCCAGATCTTGTTCTTCGTCAGCAGCGTCTCGTACTCGTCGAGCTCGCCGGCGAAGCGGTCGAGCCACCGGCCCACCTCGTCGAGAAAACCGGCGGGCAGATCTCGGGTCAGGCCGCCGATGCGCGTGTAGGACGTGGTGAGCCTCGTGCCGGTGAGCGCCTCGAAGAAGTTGTACAGCACCTCGCGCTCCCGGAAGGTGTACATGAACACGGTGATGGCGCCCAGGTCCACCGCGTGGGTGCCCAGCCAGAGCAGGTGCGCGGAGATCCGCGACATCTCGCACACCAGCACACGGATGAACTGGCACCGCGCCGGCACCGTCACACCCACCAGCTTTTCCACCGCGAGGGCGAACGCCACGTTGTTTGACAGCGGCGCCAGGTAATCGAGCCGGTCGGTGTAGGGGATGAACTGCGTGTAGGTCTTGTTCTCCGAGATCTTCTCCATGCCGCGGTGCAGGTAGCCCATCACCGGCTCGGCCCTCACCACCCGCTCGCCGTCCAGCGTGAGTATCAGCCTCAGCACGCCGTGCGTGCTCGGGTGGGACGGCCCCATGTTCACCGTCAGCAGCTCGGTGCCCGGCTCGATCGTCTCGGTCTTATAGGGCATGCGGGCCTCTCATGCGCCGATACCTTCCACCGGGTAGTCCTTGCGCAGCGGGTGCCCTTCCCAGTCCTCGGGCATCAGAATTCTTTTCAGGTTCGGGTGTCCCGCGAACACCACGCCGACCTTGTCCCACTCCTCGCGCTCGTTCCAGTCGGCGGCGGCCCACACACCGGTCACGGTCGGCACCGCGTCCACGCCGGTGGTGCCGCCCGCCCTGACCTTGAGACGCAGCAGCGAGTTGTTCTGCAGCGAGCAGAGCAGGTAGGCGACCTCGTACTCGTGCGGCGCATCGAGCCAGTGGATCGCCGTGATGTCGACGAGGTAGCGATACGAAAGCGCCGCGTCATTCTTCAGATGGCGGCAGATCTCCACCAGCCGCGCCGGGTCGAGGTAGAGCGTTTCTTCACCGCGGAACGAGACCTGCTCGCGGATGGCATCGCCGAACAGGGAGCGCAGACTCTCCACCGCCCGCTGCGAGGCCTTGAGGCCCTGCTCGACGCCGGGGATCGCGGTGCCGGGAGTCATCCCCTACTCCCAGGTGAACGCGCCACGGCGCCAGATGTAGACGTATCCCACCACGAGCACGGAGATGAACATCATCATCTCGAGGAACCCGGCGAAGCCGAGCCTGCGGAACATCACGGCCCACGGGTAGAGGAATGCCGCCTCGATGTCGAACAGGATGAACATCATCGCGACGAGATAGAACTTGATCGGGATCCGCTTGCGGCCTTTGTCGATCAGCACGCTGCCGCACTCGTAGGCGTACGTCTTGGTGTGCGATCCCTTGACGCGTCCGGCCAGACGCGACAGGACGATCAGTCCGGCCGCCGCCGTCACCGCGACGGCTAGGAGGATGAGAGCCTGCAGATACTGTTCGAACAAGCCTCACACCTCGGGTGGACAACCGTTTTCGGTCCGTTTCGGGATGATCGCAAGGCTGGCAAAGCGAAAAGCTATCACAGGGCGGCGCGTGAGGTCAAACAAAGAGGGCCGCACAACTCACGAAGAGTGAGTCAGTTACGAGTCAGGTGAACACGAGCTGTCTCATCTGGATGACGCAACGGCCGGAACCTCGAACGTGAGCGTGGCCCAGAGGCTCTCCCAGTCGGCCTTCAACCTGTCCGTCGACTCGTACATGTGTATTGTCTTGACCAGCCAGGCACCGGGACGATCCAGACGCAAAGTCGCCCGTCCATCCGCGTCTGTGAGAACGGTGACGACGACGCGGGGATCCTGGTGGCTGATCGCCTGCACCTGCGCGCCCGCCAGGGGGCTTCCATGGAAGAGCAGCCGGATCGGCAGCGCGCCCCGGCCGCCCAGGCTGTAGGGATTGATCTCGGGAACCAGCTCCAGTGGAAAGCCCAGCACGCGGTCGTGGCCTCCCGGTTTCGCGGCGCCGGCCGACACGAGCGACTTGGCGCACCGGGAGTACAGCTCGCGCGCTTTGCTGTTCCGGTCGCCATGAGCGGCGCGCAGCTCGAGGATTCGCCCGAGTCCTTCTTCTTTCAGGTATTGCTCGAACTGAACCGAGCTGAGCTCGATGAAGGACTGGCGGCTGCGGTAACCGATGACGTGAATTCCCGGCGTTTCGATGCTGAGCTTGCCGGCCGGCTCGGCGCCCGCCTCGCCCGGAACCGGAGATTCGCCTTTCGGTCCCACCGCCGCGAACCATTCGATCCGATCGGGCTTGCGAACGAATGGCTCTCCGGCGAAGTGCTCTCCGACACGGAGCCGGATCGGGATGACCTCTCCGACGGCCGGCGTATAGCTTCCCGGCTCTATCCAGAAATCATGGGCTCGCGCCGCTCCGACGGCGAGCAGAGCCAGCGCGGCCCAGATTGCAACGCCCCGCGAAGCTCGGTGGGCACCCATACCCCGACCCTCCAGCGAAAATGACACTATCACAATTCCGGGACGTCGTTGCTTCCTCCGGTGGAAGGCTCCTATAATCGCGCGTCGTCTCCTGGGAGCGCCACGATGTCACACCACGACCGCATCACACACAACGCGCTCGAGCTGATCGGCAACACGCCCCTGGTTCACCTGCACTCGTTCGACGAGGCCAGTGGCGGCTGCCGCATCCTCGGCAAGTGCGAGTTCCTGAGCGCCGGCCACTCGGTGAAGGACCGCCCCGCCCTGTTCATGGTTTCGGAAGCGGAGAGATCGGGGCGGCTCAAACCCGGCGGCGTCGTCGTTGAGGGAACCGCGGGCAACACGGGCGTCGGCGTGGCGATGGTTTGCGCGGCGAAGGGTTACCGCTGCATTCTCGTCATTCCCGAAACGATGGCGCGGGAGAAGGCGGACTTTGCGCGCGTGTTCGGCGCCGAGGTCGTGCTGGCGAAGAAAGCTCCGTGGGGAGATCCGAATCACTACCACGAGATTGCCAAGCGGATCGTCGCCGAAACACCGGGCGCCGTCCTGATGGACCAGTTCAACAATCCCGCCAACACGAAGTCGCACTATGAAACCACGGGCCCCGAGCTGTGGGAGCAGACCGGCGGGAAGATCGACGCGATGGTGGCCGGCATGGGCACCTCGGGAACCTTGATCGGCGCGGGCACTTTCCTCAAGCAGCGCAAACCGGACATCAAGCTGATCGCGGCCGATCCGATGGGCTCGGTTTATTTCAATTTGATGACCACCGGCGAGCCGAAAGCCGAGGGGTCGTCGGTACTCGAGGGTGTCGGCATCGGCCGGGTGCCCGGCATCTTCGACGGCACCTCGCTGGACGGCATCATCCGCGTCACCGATGCGGAAGCGCTCGCCGCCACGCGGCAGATCATCCGGCAGGAGGGTCTGTTCGTGGGCGGCTCGGCCGGATTGTCCGTGGCAGGGGCCCTGAAGGTGGCCAGACAGCTCGGACCGGGCGCGACGATCATCACGGTGCTCAGCGACTCGGGGCGCAACTACATGTCGAAGCTTTTCAACGACGCGTGGATGAAAGAGCAAGGGCTGGCGACGACGTGACCCCTCTGCCGCTGGTGATGGCCACGGCGCTGATCCTCGGCGGTCTGCACGCCTTCGACCCTGACCACCTCGCGGCGGTCACCGCGTTCATCGCGCGCCGGCCGGCCGCCGGGACCGCCGTGGGGTTCGCTATTCGCTGGGGGCTCGGCCACTCTCTCACGCTGGCCGCGGCGGGAATCGCGGCGTCTGCATTCCGGCTCGTGGTGTCTGCGGGCCTGCAGACCGCGGCCGAGCTTGCCGTCGGCGTGATGCTGGTCGGGGTGGGAAGCTGGGTGCTCGCGGGGCTGCGGCGTGGCTGGGACCCGTCGCATCACGAGGCGCATCACACCCCGCGTCCGGCGGTCGGGTCGATATTCTGGGTGGGAGCGCTTCACGGACTGGCCGGTTCGGCAGGACTGCTGGTGATCATCCCGGTCGGCCTGATGGATTCGGCCTGGGCCGTCCTCGCCTACATCCTGGCGTTCAGCGGAGGCGTCATCTCGGCCATGGCCTTGTATGCGATGGCCATCGGCGGATTGTTCGGAAAGGTGGCTGGCGGCGCCGGGGCCAGATGGTATCCATGGCTTGCCGGCGCCGCCGGTTCTTCCGCTCTTCTGCTCGGCCTGGGATGGATCTCGTTCACCCTTCTTTCCCGGGCCGCCTCCTGATCAATCCAGGCGCTGCGCCAACGCTCAGAAAGAGCTGGCGCCCGCCGCGGGAGGAGCGTTCTTCGAGTCGATGTCGAGGGTCAGCATGAATCCGTTGGTCCCCTTGAACTCGAAAGCCTTGTCGCTCACCCGGTAGGTCTCGATCACGTTCGGCATCAGCACGAAGCCGTCGTTGCTGGTGGCGCCCCAGTATCTCAGGTTCTTGACCACCACCGGCTCGCCCGGCTTGTTGGCGTTGGGGGAGGCCTTGAGGTGCACCTCGGCCGTCTTGCCCCCGTCGAGCAGCGCATGCGCATCGCCGCTGCCGTCGTAGTTCCAGGTGATGTCTCCTTCGGCCGTCTTGAACGACTTCCACTGGACGGGGAACAGGTGCGATGCGATCTGCAGGATCCCGTCGCGCTGCTCCTTGGTGACGGTCTTGTCGAAGGTCACGATCGCCCAGTCCATGATCCCCTTGGAGAAGTCACCGCCGAGATCGGCAATGATCCAGAACTTCGCGCCGTCGAGCTTCACGTCCCCGTAATGACCCGAGTTGATCTTGTAGGCGTTGTTGGCGCGGCAGAAATGCTCGGTGGCGCCGGCATGCTCATGGTGACCCGAGGGCGCCGTGTTGAAGTAACACTGGCAGAACATCGTGCAGGAGCAGGCTTCGATGACCGTGGCGTTCATCTTCCACTCCGGCCCGGACGGAGCCGACGCCTTGGCCCCCTGCGGCGCGGCCGCACCGACGGCGGCCCCCAGCGCGACCAAAGCGAGCAGGGCGGACACTGCAAGAACCGACTTTCTCATGCACTTCCTCCTGAAATTCATGGAATGTGTGTGGAGCTGGAACGCTCATCCATAACACGATCGGGCGATCCGGTCAATTGGTCACCCGCGTCACTTGAGTGGCACGATATTCTTGTCGTCCAGGCCCAGCACGTTGACCAGGTCGGAACCCGACGGCACGATGAACTTGGCCTGGTTGGCCAGGACATTGTTCAGAACGTCGAGCCGCTTGCTGGCCAGCGCCCGATCCTTGAAGAACTCCTCGGCGGCGTTCGATACCGCCTCGATCGCCTTGGCCTCCGCGTTGGCGCGGAGGATTCGCGCCTGGGCATCCCCTTCCGCCCTCAGGATCTCCGACTGCCGCACCCCTTCGGCCTGAAGGATCTGCGCCTGCTTGACCCCTTCGGCCTCCAGGATATTCGCCCTCTTGTCCCGCTCGGCCTTCATCTGGCGCGACATCGCCTCGGTGATGTCCGCCGGCGGGTCGATCTTCTGGACTTCGACCCGCGTCACCTTGACTCCCCAGGTATTGGTCGCTTCATCGAGAACGGCGCGCAGGTTCGCGTTGATCGTGTCGCGCGCCGTGAGTGTCTCGTCGAGCGACTTGTCGCCGATCAGGTTTCTCAGGTTCGTCTGCGCCAGCGTGGTGGCGGCGTAGCCGAAGTTCTGCACCTCGAAGGTGGCCTTCACCGGGTCGATGATCCGGTAGTAGATCACCGCGTCGACCACCACCGAGACGTTGTCCTTGGTGATCACCTTCTGCGGCTCGACGTTGATGACACGCTCCCGGATGTCCACCTTGATGAGGTCTTCGATGACCGGCACCAGGAAGGTGAGTCCCGAATCGACCGTGGCGCGGTACTTGCCCAGCCTGAGCACGAGCCCCTTCTCGGCCTGGGACACCACGCGCGCCGAGCGGGCCAGGGCGACGAGCATGACGAACGCGAATATCGCCAGCAGGATGAACGGGAACTGATTCAACGTCATCGAAATCACCTCACCAGAAGGGTCACGCCGTCCACGCCGGTGATCGTGACCTCGGCTCCCTGTTCGATCGGGGCGGTTGCCCCTTCCTCGAGCGCGGCCCGCCACTCCTCGTCCCTTACCCGCACCCGGCCAGCCTGGTGCGGAGCGATGGGAGCCAGCACGAGCGCCTTCAATCCGATGGCCGCATCGGCGCCGCTCTTGTGCCCGCCGATTTTCAGCTGCAGGTGTCGGCGCACCCAGCGGCGGCCGACCAGGATGTACACCGCGCAAAGCACGCCGGCGATCAGCATCCCGAGGTAGAGATCGCCCAGGAACAGCCCGGCGGCTCCGCCGATCACGAATGCGCTGCCGATCAGCACCAGATCGAAGCCCGCGAAACCGCCCAGTGCGACCTCGACGAGGATCAGGGCGGCGCCCCCGAGAACAAGCATCCAGTTCCAGAACCTCGGCATCGGCGCGAACCTCCAGAGACGGGCCCGATTGTACCCGTGAAGGCTGGCGCCGCTCAACCTTCCCAACATCTTTATTTGTCTGCGGATGGAACTCCGCTCTCTTTTCGTTGCCTCGCCGGCGGTCTCGCCGTATAAGAGGGGCTAGCTCATGAATTTGGGGGAGTCCGCCCCAGGGGGTCTCAGGTGCGGGAAGTGTGGGTCACCGTCGAATCACCATTTCGCACGGCCTGGGCGCGCTTCCGTCCGGCAGTCGTCAACCCTGCATCGACCCGGCACACCAAGGGGTCATCAGCGCCATGTCCAGCATCATTTTCAAATCGTCCGGCAAGTCCTGCACATCCTGCCGCTCGGGGGAGCGGCACCACACCTGTCGGCCACTCAGGGGGGGAAACATGTCATCGAGGTGGACCAAAGTAGGATCGACTCGCCGCATCGCATGGCTGGGTATCATCGCGGCGCTGGCCCTTCTGGCCGCGCCGGTCGTCATGGCAAGTCGGGATCGCCAACCTGCCCGACGGTTGCTCCCCAGAGCCCACGTGGACGATCGCCCTCAGAGCTACATCGACGCCGAGCTGAAGTTCACCGGCAAGATGAAGCGTCAGTTCTACGGGCGCCCGGCGGCCAGCTGGTGGCCCGTCCCGGACGCGGCCGGGCTGAAATCCTACGGTCACGTCCCGATGGATCGCCTCGACTCCCCCTACACCCTGATTCTGCCCAACGGCAAAGGATCCATCGATGTCCGTGAGCAGGGGCTGCGCCAGAATCTTCCGGCAGCGCTCAGCGCCTCGGCGCGCCCGGCGGGCACCCGCAAGGGCAAGGGATCCTATTACATCGCGCAGCTGACCCCCGCGGCTGTCGCTGGCAAGGATTCGCTGCAGATTCGCGCGAGTCTGAAGGCCCTCGGCCTCGAGCCGATCGACTATGTGCCGAACAACGCGTTTCTCGTTCGCGTGTCCGACGCGGCCGGCGCCGCCGCCCTGGCGGACCGCTCGAAATTCCAGTTCTCCAGCGAGCTTTCCCGATCCGACAAGATCGACTCGCGTGTGGGACGGGGCGCGCTGAGGGATCCGGATCGCGCCGCTTCCGATGACTTCTACATCGTGATACGGGTCATGCCGGGTGAGGATGTCGACCAGGTCGTCGAGTCGGTGCGGCATGCCGGCGGCGAGATCCGGCAGGTGCATCGCGACGTGGCGGGAGAGGACTTCGTCTCCGCGATCGTTCGCAACAACCGGCTGCTCGAGGTGGCCGACGACCCGGGCGTCCTGTCGATCTGGGAGGAGTCCGGCTACGCCGAGATGAATCTGGTCACCAGCGCGCAGGTCGAGATGGGAAGATTCCTCGATCCACGCGACTTCGGCGACTTCATCCTTCCGCTGCGTGCCGCTGGCATCGACGGCGGCGGCATCATCAGCACCGGTCTGCCGAACTACAAGGATCCGAACCCCGGTGCGGCCCTTTCACTGGCCGGCGCCGTCTACGCCGTGCAGCCGCAGTTTCTCGGACTGGCAGACAACGGCCTGACGCTGGATTCGCCGGCCTTCTCCAACGACAACACGCATCCCTGTCTGACCGGCGCGTGCGTTGCC
>DASROJ010000315.1:0-2766 GCA_035646975.1 Patescibacteria group bacterium | reverse complement strand
CCCACCACGAGCAGGTACATGACGAGCGCCGGCAGCGGGTGGACGCCGTATTCGGTCGGGCCGCCGAAGAACAGCGCTCCGACCTGGTCCACCAGCGCCGGCAGCGACAGCACGGTCCAGGAGTGGTCGCCCGTGACCAGACGCAGCAGCCCCGCCCCCGCCTGGGAGAAGAAGACGATGGCGAAGAACAGCAACCCCGCGTACCGGCCACTGCGCGTGAACGACGACGCCGCAAGCGACAGGAGCCCGGCCCCCAGGATCACCACCAGCGAGTATCCAACAATCGCAAGGGGGAGCCAGAAATAGTTCGAGATGAAGACCGTGTCGGTCGACAGGCCGACCTCCATCAGGAAGAGCATCAGGGCCGGAGCGGGCATCAGCAGCGCCGCGATGCCGGCGAGGATCGCGAACTTGCCCACCACGTAATCGAGCTTGGTGAGCGGCTTGGACAGGTAGAGCTGGATGGCGTTGGTCTTCAGGTCCCGCGCGATCAGCACGGCGCCCGGCCAGATGCAGACCAGCAGCAGGAACTGACCCTGCCACTCCAGGAAGTTCCGGAACCAGGCGCCGTCGATGACGGCCATCTGCGCCGTGGCGGTGGTCTGGTGGGCAAACCAGATGATGACTCCGCGCGCGATCGCGGGGATGAAACCGGTGAACAGGAACACGAGGAACATCTTGCGCGACAGGTAATGCGCGATTCCCGCCCTGGCGATCGTTGCCCACCGCCAGGTGTGCGGAGACAGCGTTCCCCGGTATGGCCGGTACGACTGGTCGTATATCGGCATGCTTCAGCTCCTGCCGGCCATCATTTCTCTCCCACGGCGCGGGCGAACACATCCTCCAGCGTGGGCTGCTTGCGCACCAGGTGCCGGACCTGGGCCTCGGCGCCCTGCGCCGCCGCGAAGATCATCTCCGATCCGAGCCCATCGTGCAGTGTCACGTCGAGCATCCCGTCATTGGCGGGCGCCGCGCTGCAGCCGCGCGCCGCGAGCGCCGCGGCGAACCGCTCCTGCTGCATCACGCTGCCCTTGAGCCTCACCTCGAACAGCTCTCCCGAGGCTCCCTTGAGAGCCTCTATCGTTCCCTGACCGACGACCTTTCCGTGCGAGAGCATCACCACGCTCTCGCAGGTTTCCTCGACATCGCGCAGCAGGTGGCTGGAGAGGATCACGTTGACCCCCTTGCGTCGCGCGAGGTCGCGGATGAGCGCCAGCATCTCCATGCGTCCCTTGGGGTCGAGCCCGTTCGTCGGCTCGTCGAGAAAGAGGATGTGCGGGCCATGCACCAGCGCCTGCGCGAGCTTGATCCGCTGCTTCATGCCGGTGGAGTAGGTCTCGACGTTGCGGTAGCGCTCGTCGCCGAGCATCACATAGTAAAGCGCCTCGTGCGCCCGCTGGATCGCTTCCACCGACGGCATACCGCACAGCTCACCGAGATACGCGGTCAGCGTCACCGCGTTCATGCCCGGGATATGGCAGTCGATCTCCGGCATGTAACCGACCTTCTGCCTCACGTCGAGCGGCCGCGCGGCCACGTCCATTCCCAGGACACGCGTGCTGCCCGTGGTCGGTTTGAGAAACCCGAGAAGGGTCTTGAGCAGCGTGGACTTGCCGGCTCCATTGGGACCCAGCAGACCCACCGCGCCGGAAGGGAAGACCGCCGTCACCGAGTCGAGCGCCCGGTTGCGTCCGTAGATGACCGACAGGTTCTCGACCTGGATGACGCCGTCGCGCGGCGCGGACGCTTCTCCCCTCATGCCGGTATCTACGGATGGTGGAGGCGACTGGTTCATGCGGTTCCTCAGAAACGCTCAGGATTCCAGACGGAACTTGAAGATGTAGCGGGAAAGAGAGGTGCCGACGATGATCACGTCATGGTCGTTGAGTGAAACCCGCGCCGGCCGGCCGCAGCCGATCATCTCTCCTTCCACGAGCGTGCCGCAGACGCTGCCCCGGTCCTGAAGGAAGAAGCCACCGCCTTCACGGTCGATGAGAAAGTGCTCGCGCGAGACGTTCATCGGCTCGCTCGGCTCGACGAGGTAGAGCTCGTTGTTCGCTGCGGCGCTCTTGCGGCGCTCGCCGACCATTCCGGCATCCGTCCACTTCAGTCGGCGCGATTCGCGCCCGACGCGGAAGGGCACATGGGGGATGTTGATCTCCCTGGCGCATAGCGCTTCAGCGCTTTCCGGTGTCAGCGCCACCAGGTAGGCGCCGGTCGGGCTCGCGGGGTTGGCCATGGCCTGCGCTCCTCGCTGGCGTGGCAGCCTTCGTCGGCGCCGGCGCGATGTTAGCCCAAGCTGGAGCCCGGTGTCACGGAGGCGGCCGGATGGGCGCCGAGGCGGTGAGGCGTCAGAACGCCTGGCCGATGGAGAAGAAGAACTCGCCGGAGCTTTCCCCCGGCCCCCGGTCCACCTTCCTGCCGTATTCGACGCGGAATGGTCCGACCGGTGTGTCGAAGCGGAACCCGAGGCCGAGCACGTGCCGCCAATTGGTGAAGTGATGAGCGCCATGCTCGCCGAAGACGTTGCCCCCGTCGTAGAAGACGACGCCCTTGAGAGCCTTGAAGATCGGAAACCTCAGCTCCTGGTTGAAGAGGAAGAGCGCCCTGCCGCCGATGGGCTTGTGGCTCTTGGGATCCTCGGGTCCGACCCGGTTGTAGGAGAACCCGCGCAGCGTCGTGTCGCCGCCCGCGAAGAACCGCTCGCTGATGGGGGCGTCCGAGGTCAGGTACCCGCCGCGCACCGACGAGGCCCAGATGACATGG
>DASROJ010000314.1:0-10784 GCA_035646975.1 Patescibacteria group bacterium | reverse complement strand
CTCCAGTTCGCCGCCAGTTGCGGCGCCACGGCGCTCGCGGCGAACCAGCCCGACATTCCGAGCAGCTCGGCACAGGAGATGAGCGCCAGCATTCGCCAGCGGGCGGGATGGTCGTCCAGGCAACCGGAGACTCCCGGGGTCTCGGGCTTCAATGGATGAACATCGCGTCGCCGTACGAATAGAACCTGTACCGCTGCTGGATGGCCGAAGCGTACGCCGCCAGCATCGTCTCGCGCCCCGCGAAGGCCGACACGAGCATCAGCAGGGTGGATCGCGGCAAATGGAAGTTGGTCACCAGCGCGTCGACCACGCGGAACCGGTGCCCCGGGATGATGAACGAATCGCACTCACCGCCGCCAGGATCGACATGCCCCTCGAGCGCGGCGGCGCGCCACTCCAGCGCACGCGCGGTCGTCGTCCCCACCGCGACCACGCGACCTCCGTGCTTGCGGGTCCGCGCCACCGCGGTAGAAAGCCTGTCGGAGATCTCGAAGCTCTCCGGGTGCATCCGATGGTCCTGCACGAACTCGACGCGAACCGGCTGGAAGGTGCCGAGGCCCACGTGTAGCGTGAGGGCCCTGATCTCAACGCCGCGCGCGCGTATCGCCGCCAGGAGCTCCTCGGTGAAGTGCAGCCCCGCGGTGGGGGCCGCCAGCGCTCCGGCCTCGTGGGAGTAGACCGTCTGGTAGCGCTCTCGATCGAGCGCCTGGCGCGTGTCGGCCTCGCCTTCCCCTTCATCCTCACCGCGCCGGATGTAGGGCGGCGTGGGCATACGGCCCGCCAGCATCAGCACCTGCTCGAGCGCCCCGGCCCCCGGTTGCGCCGACAGCTCCAGGGTGGCACCGTCGGCATCCCTGCTCAGCAGGCGACCGAGCAGGCCGCACCCGAAATCGATCGGCTCTCCCTGACGGCACGCGCCCTTCAGCAAGGCGCGCCAGATCTGTGAGGGAGCTGCCTGCCCGGGCGAGGCATCACCCGCGACCTGCGTCCTGCGGACGAGCAGGGCTTCCACCTTTCCACCGGTTCCCGGCGCGATCCGTTTTCCGAGCAGGCGCGCCGGGATGACGCGCGTGTCGTTGACGACGAGCAGGTCCGCGGGTCGAAGCAGCGAGAGCAGGTCGGTGAAGTGGCGGTGTCTGAGGCCACCCGGTGCGCCCAGCGCCCTGTCCAGTGTCATGAGTCGCGACGCGTCGCGGCGCGGGGCGGGCTCCTGCGCGATCAGCTCGCGCGGCAGCTGGTAATCGAAATCAGAGACGCGGAGGCTGCCGGTGTCATGGCTCATGCGGGGCGCGCCCGATAGGGCAACGGATCCTCGACGCCCGCTTCGGTGAAGGCCCGCAGGCGCAGGGCGCACGAGTCGCACTGACCGCAGGCCAGATCCTCCGAGCGATAACAGGACCAGGTGAGATGGAAGGGGGCGCCGAGCTCTCTTCCGCGGGCGACGATCGCGCTTTTCCGCAGATGGATGACGGGTGTCTGTATGGTGATGCGCGTCTCGGGTCGGGTGCCGGCTTCGATGACTCTTTCGAAAAGGTCGTAGAATTCGCGCCGGCAGTCAGGGTATCCCGAGGAATCTTCCTCCACCGCGCCGATGTAGACGCTGACGGCGCCGATCACCTCGGCCCACGCCACCGCGGCCGACAGCAGCTGCGCGTTGCGAAACGGCACGTAGGTCGGCGGCACCCCGGCCCTGAGGAGGTCGGACGGCGGCACCGGGATGGCCGTGTCCGTGAGGCTCGACCCGCCGATCTCGCGCAGGTAATCCAGCCGCGCCGCCAGCCGCAGATCCACCGCGAAGTGATCGGCGATCGCCTCGAAGCAGGCACGCTCCTTCGACTCTGTCCGCTGCCCGTAGGAAACATGCAGAAACGCCGGTTGTCCCTGCGCCGCGGCGATGGCTGCGGTCACGCACGAATCCATGCCACCGCTGACCAGGACGACCAGGCGGCGATTCACGCCCTGGCCGGACGCGCCAGCGCGGCGGTAATCTTGGCATAGAGCTCGTCGAACTCCCGCATCTGGCGCTCGTCGACAAAGAATCGTTGCTGGGACGTCAGCACATAATGACGAAGCCGGCACAGCTCCCCTTTTGCCTGGCGGACGGTTGCCTCCGACAGCCCGCCATCGGCGTCCAGCCCGTCACGCCCGAACCCCTGCGCAATGCGCGCGCCCACTTCAGCCGCCGCCTCGCGCAGTCGCATGAACAGCAGGAGCAGCTCGTCCTCGGGGAACCTGTCCTCGAGCTGGTAGACGAAATCCACCAGCTCGGCCGCGGCGCGGTAGGCGAGGTGATGATCGAAGTCCTCGAACACGCTCACTGGTCTCAGCCTCTCTGTACGACCCAACCGCTCTGCACGACCCTGCCGCTCTGCACGACCCTGCCGCTCTGTACCACCCCGCCGTTCGACGACGCCCGTCAGACTCCCCTGCGATCGGGGCCCCAGATGTACTTGTGGATCTGGAGCTGCAGCCGCGCCGCAATGTGATCGCGCTTCATCCACTCGGCCAGCTCGGACGGTTCGAGCGCGCCATGCGCCGGCGACATCAGCACCGGGATGCCCGCCGGCAGCGGACGGGTCCTGATCACATCGCGCGCCCACTCATAGTCCTCTCGGCCCATGAGCACGAACTTCACCTCGTCGCCCTGCTTGAGACGCTCGAGGTTGTCCCAGTTCATCTCGTGCAGCATCCGGCTGCCGGGTGTCTTGATGTCCATGATCACGCGCGCCCGTCGGCCCACGCGTGAGATGTCGACGGCCCCGGAGGTCTCGAGCTGCAGATCGTAGCCCGAACCCGCGAGCCGGTCCATCAGCGGGTAGACCTCCTCCTGCAACAGCGGCTCGCCACCCGTGATCGTCACGAACCGGCAGCCGATCGCCGCCACGGCCGTCACGATCTCCTCTATCGTCATGGAGTCGCCTTCGTGAAACGCATGCGCCGTGTCGCAGTAGACGCAGCGCAGGTTGCACGCCGTGAGCCTGACGAACACGCAGGGCAGGCCCGCGCGCGTGGATTCTCCCTGGATGCTGTAGAAAATCTCGTTGATGATCATCGCGCCGCCTTTTTGGGCCTGCGTGGAGACGCCTGCCCATCGACCAGGCTGCGAAGCAGCGCGAGGTTGACGCGATCCTCGGCGCAATCCGCACCCTTGGGCGTCTCGAGGATCATCGGCACATCGTCGAACCTCGAATCGTTCATGAGCCATTTGAACGCGTCGGCGCCAAGATATCCCGCGCCGATCTGCTCGTGCCGGTCGACCCGGCAACCGAGATCCTTCTTGCAGTCGTTGAGGTGGAACGCACGCACCCTGTCGAGACCGACGATCCGATCGAAGGACGTCATCACTTCGTGGTACCCCTTCTCGGTTCGAAGATCGTAGCCCGCCGCGAAGACATGGCACGTATCGATGCAGACGCCGACCCGCTCCGGGGAGACGAGCCGATCGAGGATCGCGCGCAAGTGCTCGAACTTGTGACCGACGCTCGAACCCTGGCCCGCGGTGGTCTCCAGCAGCACCTTGACCCGCTGTCCCGGCCGATCGCGCAGCAGACGGTCGAGGGCTCCGGCGATCCGCGCGATGCCGGCCTCCTCCCCCGAGCCCACGTGCGAACCCGGGTGCGTGACCAGGTAAGGCACTCCCAGGATCTCGCAACGATCCAGCTCTTCGCCGAAAGACGCAATCGATTTCTCGTAGAGCGCGTCGTCGGGCGAAGCCATGTTGATCAGGTAGCAGTCGTGGGCCACGGCGGGGGCGATCTTGCGCTCCACGAGACCGGTCTTGAATCTCAGGACCTCCTCCGGCGCCAGGGGCTTGGCTTTCCACTGGTTGCTGCTCTTGGTGAAGATCTGAATCGCGTCGCAGCCGACGTCGGCTCCACGCCCCACGGCCAGATCGACGCCGCCCGCGATCGACATGTGGGCGCCGAGGATCTTCATGCGGGGACTTCGAGCGCCGTCAGGCTGCAGAGTTCGCACGGCGTGGATCGGGCGTGTCTGGGGCACCCTTCGACGATGCCGAGCCGGGACAGCGCGAAGTCGTACTTCACCGGGTCATCGGGAGCAAGCCGCTTGAGCCGGCCGGTCACCTCGAGGGCCATCTTCCAGTTCACCGTCCGCCTGCGCGTCAACCCGATGAACGACGCGATGCGCGAGACATGCGTGTCCAGGGGGATGACCAGCTGCGAGGTGCTGACTCCGCGCCAGAGACCCAGGTCCACGCCGTCGTCCGGGCGAACCATCCAGCGGAGGAACAGGTTGAGCCGTTTGCAGGTCGAGCCATCCTGGGGGCAGGACAGGAAGAAGCGCACGCCGGCCGACGCGGGCAGCCTCCCCGATCGGTAGTACGGCGTGCAATCCAGTCGGAGAGCGCGGCGCACGAACGAGCCGAGGGCCGGGCCGATGTCGTCATCGCTCGCGGAGTAGCCCTGCATGAAAAAGCCCTCGATCGATCCGGACTGCTCGAGCATCTGCCTGAGGTAGAAGAAGAGCAATCCGATGTCCCGGTCGTCGTTGAACCGATGCACGAACCCGCGCAGGAGTCTTCGTCCCGCGGCCGGATCGAATGCGGCGACGAAGCGGGCGGGGTGGGGCCCCATGACGACCGCGAGGCGTCTCATGCTGGCCTGTATCTGCGGGACGCGGCCGTAGGCGATCGCCGTGGCCAGGAAGGCGACGATTTCCTGGTCCGCCGCCGCTCGGTAGAGCCGTGGAAAACAGATTGGATCGGATTCGAGGAAGCTCGCGCCGTACCTGCCGTAGAGAAGATCCAGGCGGTTTTTCAAATCGACGTCGCGGATTCTTGGCATTCCGGCTCCAGCCCGATCAGGTTAACGCCTGTCCCGCGAATGTGTCAACGACGGCTCGCCCGGGACAGGGCGTCCTTCGCTACCGCGGCACGTTGACCCGGTAGATCGTGTATCCGCCCGCCGAGTAGATCTGCGTCAGAGGAAGCGAGGCGTCCGACAGCCCGGCAGCCATCTCTTCCGGTCCGGCGAAAACGTAGCTCACACCGGCCCGCTCGAGGATGCGCTTCTTGATCTCGGCGGGAGCCTCCGGCGAGAAGAAAGCCGACAGCGCCCGCATCTTGTCATTGAGACCCGGCGTCATGAACCAGTGGCCGACGAAGACCCGCTTGGCCGCCAGCCATGGGATGCGATTGCCTGCATGGTACATGCTGAGCACCGCCCCATCGGGTTGCGATTCCAGCCAGCGCATCGCCTCGATCTCGGCGCTGCTCATGTAGATGTCCTTGTCCTCCCGCGCGGCCGCCTGATCTTTCACGAGACTCACCGGCGCGTTCATGCAGAGCAGCAACGCGCACATCGCCGCGCCGCCGCCGGAGGTCGTGAATCTCCGGAATGACGTATGGGTCTGCCGCAGGAAGAACAGCCCCTGCGCCGACAGCAGGACGAGCGGCGGGAAGACGAGGTACTGGAACTTGACTCCGGCATACACGCTGTTGGTCGAAAGCATGATGGCCGCCGCGAGCCAGGCGATGACGAAGTCCGAACGCAGCGATCGTTCCCGGACCATGGACTTCAACCCGTACCAGGCCAGGGGCAGCAGCAGGCCGTACGAGAGCGGATACCACCAGACCGAAAAACTGTCGGTCCAGGTGAACCCGCGCTCGCTGTTCTGCTGGAAGACCGTATCGTTGCGAGCCCAGGCAAGATAGGCCAGCACGATGAGAAACGAGAAAAGCGCGGGCGCCGCCACCCGGATGTTGGCGCGTACGCGCTCCCACGGCACCGGCCCCGGCCCGGCCGCGGCGAACGCCACGGGCACCAGCGGCAGCAGCCCGAAGGTCAGGTAGGCGACCATTCCCGAGTAGGCGTGAAGGAACCAGACCATCGGCAGCAGAAGGAGGATCGCGAAATGGCGGAGCCGCTGCCGTCCGAGTGCCGCGTGTGCCGCGAGGATCATGAGCAGCGCGGGCCAGATCCAGTTCGGCACCTGCATCGCGCCGAACGTCGACCAGTTCCAGTAGAAATCGAATGCGTGCTCGATCGGCGCAAGCTTCGTCGCGCCCGCCAGACGCAGAAGCGTGACGATCCAGTCAAGCCCCCCGGCGACCGAGAATAGAGCCGTCGCCAGGACCCGCTCGCGCGACGACTTGAAAAATGATCCGGTGAAGCTCCAGAAAGCGATGATGTACAGCGCGCCGCCCAGAACGCGAAACAGGTTCCACCAGATCACGATGTCGCCCGCCAGGCGCGACAAGGCTCCCAGCAGCCAGAAATACGGAAGAAGGAAGACCCCCTTCTGGGGATCGGTCGTGAAGGGGTTGTACATGAACAGCCCGACACCGTCGTGCGCCTGTCGCATGAAGGCGGCGTACTGGTAGTGATCCCCCGCCATGTAGCGAAAACCCATGAACACTTTGCCGGGCGGCTGCTCAAAGTGATACCCCTGCCACGTCGGGATCATGCTGAGCAGCGGGACCAGCAGCGCGAGCAGCAGGACCGGCGTTGGGGGTAGACGTGTTTTCATCGATCAGTTGGCGGCCAGCGCCACGGCAAGCAGGCTGGCGATGAAGCCGAGCGCTTCACCCCAGCGCCCCAGGCGCCGTTTCGTGTGCGTGCGCATGATGTCCACCACGCTGCCGACGACGACGGGAGCATCGGGCCGCGGATCGGGGCCCCGGATGATGGCAGGATCCTGCGCGGCAGGAGGTGACGCCGCGGGGCCTCCCGGTTTTTCGAAGTCGGGCAACAGAAGAAAGTCGATGCCGACGCGTCCGCCCGCCGGCACCGTGTACACCGAGCGCGCCTCGTAGATCTCCATGCCCCGGGTGATGGTCAGGGTGTAGCGACCCGCCGGCAGCCTGACCTTGAACCGGCCGGCGCGGTCCGAGAACGCCAGGCGCGGCTCGTGGTCCACGGCGCCGATCAAACGCACTTCGGCTCGTGACACCGGTGTCACGCCGTCCTTTGTCAGCACCCTTCCGTCCAGCGCGGTGAGCGGGGGGACGATGGCAATGAGCGCGGGCCCGCTCGATTGTTTGTCGGTGGCGGGTTCGGCGGCCTGCGTCAGCGTCGTCGAGAGAAGAAGCGCCGTCGTGAGGAACGGCAATGAAGCCATGACTTTCATCCGGGTCAGCATCGATAGAAGGGGCAGCATGGACACCATGGACGTCATGACCGTCATCGGCATGACTCCGTGGACTGCCGGGGCTGGCCCGCGCTGTTGAACCCGAGAGGCCCCTCGATGCCCGACAGCAGCCCAGCCGCCAGGTAGAAAAACGCGCCACCCGGCGGGGGCGACAGCTCATCCACGTAGGATGCGCGAGAAAGACCGCACCCCAATCCGACCTGAGTATAGATCCCGGTGGCGCGCAGAATCGCGATGTCGCCTCGATAGAGATTCCAGGCCATCTGGGGGCTCTGCAGTCCGGCCGACCCGTTCTGCGTCCAGGCGACGCTGACCGCGCCGGGCAGGTCGACGTCGTACTGCGGTATCGTCGGTGGACCGCCCAGCGCCGCGGAGAGACTCGCGGTTCGGACATCGACGGCGTCCTGGGGATCGGTGTAGGTGCAGGTGATCGTGTTGCCGGAGACAATGGTGAGCTCGGCGACGATGTTCGGATCGGTGTTGTTGGTCGGCAGCGACCCCGCGAAGACTCCGCTGTTGGGATCCACGGCGGTGAGCGTGACCGTCACGGTGTCGGGGAAGTCGCTCGCGCACGAGACCACGAGCGTTTCAGCGACGCCCGGGCTGAGGTTCTTGGCGCTGTCGTCGTCGAGCCGGATGAAGACCGGGCTTCCCGGAGCCACGGGCGCCGTGCTGGTTGCGCCGTTGAGCGTGTCGGTGAATTCGAGCACACCGGTCCTGTCGTCGTCGCCGCGCACGTTCGGGTTGCGTTCGCCCGCGTCGACCATTCCGTTGAGGTTGGCATCCTCCTGCCCATCGCTGGCACCTCCCCCATCGGTGTCGGGCTTCGTCGCATCGGTGACGGAGTTCGGGTCGCTGTCCGCCGTGAAGTGTCCGGCCGCCAGGTTGGTGTCCGCCGGCGCGGTCGGCGCGGTGAGACCCCGCTCCAACCCGTCGAACAGCAGGTCGCCGTCGGTGTCGAAGCTGACCGGATCGCTTTCCAGGGTTCCCTTCGCGCCATCGCCATCGGCGTCCTCCGCTCCATCGGTCAACCCGTCGTCGTCGGTGTCGGCGTCGAGCGGGTCGGTCAGCGTCGAGTCGTCGGTATCGAACTGCAGGCCGGGTCCGCCGGTGCCGTCCTGCACTCCGCCCGAGACCGGATCGGCCATGCCGTCCCGGCCCTTGACTCCCGGCGCCGTGACGCCGCGCTCCACGCCGTCACGCACGCCGTCGCCATCGCTGTCCGAGGTTAGCGGGCCGGTCTCTCCCGAGTCCCGCACGCCATCGAGGTTGAGGTCTTCGCCTTCGTAGACGCCGGCCATCCCATCGAGCACGCCGCCGGGCATGCCGCCCATGTTGGAATTGAATCCGTCGATGAAACCATCGGGCAGACCGTCATCGTCGGTGTCGGCGTCCCACGGCTCCGTGACGGTCAGACCCGAGTCAAGGTCGGGAACGAAATTCGGCGAGGTGACGTCGGTCCCATCGCCACCGGGGCCGCCGTCCGGTGTGCCATTGCGACCGTTCACCCCACCGCCCGCCGACAGGCCGGCCTCGGTGCCATCGAGTATCCCGTCGCCGTCCGAGTCGGCCAGCAGGGGGCTGCTCTGAGCGTCGCTGGTTCCAAAGACGCCGTCTCGATCGAGGTCCTCGCCTTCCGAGGCCTGCGCCACTCCATCGAGCGGGCCGCCGTTGGCGCCGTCGATCCAGCCGTCGGGAAGACCATCGTCGTCGCTGTCCTGATCGAGAGGGCTGGTCTCGCCGGGGTCGCGTGCGCCATCGTGGTCGGCGTCCTCCCGCCCGTCGGAAAGTCCGTCTCGATCGGTGTCGGCGTCGGCAGGATCGGTCTCGGTCCAGATCTCGGATGGGTCGACGAGATGGTTGAGATTGGTGTCGCCCGCCACCGCCCCGTCGTGGTTCGCATCCTCCGTGCCGTCGGGGATGCCGTCGCCGTCCGTGTCGGCAAGCGCCGGGCTGGTGGTCGAAGCCCCCGCGTCGGCATCCGGCACGAAGTGGCCGGCGGCGAGATTGGTGCCGGCCGCCGCAATGGTGACGCCCCGCTCGGTCCCGTCGAAGATCAGATCCCCGTCGGTGTCGTGGTTCGAAGCGTCGCTCTCCAGCGCGTCGAGCGCGCCGTTGGCATTGACGTCCTCAACGCCGTCGGCCAGGCCGTCGTCATCCGAATCGGTGTCGAGCGGACTGGTTCTCGTGGCGGGGTCCTGGTCTGGCAGAAAGAAGAATGGCAGGCCCGGGTCCGTGCTGGTGAAAGGCACCGCAGGGTCGTCGCAGGCCACGATGACGAACCCGCCTCCACCCGGGCAGGTGAAGCCCAGCTCGGTGCCGTCCTGGATCCCGTCCCCGTCCGTGTCGGGATCGAAGGGGTCGGTGGGCAGACCACCGCTGTAGGTACCCGCCAGCTCATCGGCGTCCAGCACGCCGTCGTTGTCGTTGTCGCGGTCGAGCAGATCGCTCGCGCCGTCGCCGTCGGTGTCGCCATACGAGATGACATACGCCTCCCCCCGGAAGCCGGGAGCCCGCGTCAGATCGCCGATGGCGGAGAGCATCAGCTCGTCGCCGCCGTCGCCGTTCATGTCCGCCGCCGCCACGGCCCAGGAAGAGTGGTCGTCCCGGGAAGCGCCGATGATGATGCTGTCCACCCGGTCGGGCAGGTGATCCACCGGCGGCGTGAAACCGACATCCACGGCGCGCGCGGTCCCCTCGTGGAGATCGATTGACCGGGTCAGCCCCACCGCGCCGGGGTCGAGAAACCCGGCAGAGCCAAACAATACATATGTTGCCCCGACGTTCACCAGGGTCTGGTCGCGGTCGTACCGCCGGGCTCCCGCCACCAGGTCTCCCGATCCATCACCGTCGAGGTCCCCCACGCCAAGCGAAAAGCCGAACTCGTCCGCGGTGGTGGCGCCGTACAGGGCGAGATCGGCGCCATCGGGGGCAGGGTCGTTCGGGTCGGTGGCGATGGAGAGATCCACCGGGACCTGCTGCGCGGCGGTCCTCGGGTCGATCAGGACGCGACGCCCCGGGGTGCCGGGGTCGGGCACCGAGACCCGTCCCCTGAACAGGTACGCCTCTCCGGCCGAGGGGCGCGTTTCATTGACGGAATCGGCGAATATCGCGCCGGCCAGGAGGTCGGCCCTGCCGTCCGCGTTGACGTCACCGCAAGCCACCGTATAGCCCAGGTCGTCACCATTGGTGGCGCCGTAGATCGTCATGTCGGCAGCGGCGGCGGAGCTGACTCCCGAATGATTGCCCGACGCGATGTTCTCGCCGAGAAAAAGCAGGGCCTCTCCACGGTTGACTCCGGCGTTGCCCGGCCCGTCACCGAAAATCGCCCCGACGAACAGGTCCGCGTCGCCCGATCCGTCCATGTCGCAGGTCGCCAGCGACTCACCCAGCGCATCGGCGGCATCGGCGCCGAAGAACGTCGCCATCGAGCCGGTGGACAAATCGAACGAGCCGCCGGCTGCCGCCAGCTGCGACCCCTTCACCACATGCACGGCGCCGGCGTCGGTCCTTGCCGTCGGGATCACGGCGTCGGCGTCCCGCGCCGAAACCGCAAGGTAGCTGTCCGAGAGGCTTGAGAGCCGGCCCGCGCTGACAGCGAACCCCAGATGGTCGCCCGACTTCCCCGCCGCCCCGCGGGTCAGTTTCACGACGGACACGCCGGCCGGTGGCGA
>DASROJ010000313.1:0-12480 GCA_035646975.1 Patescibacteria group bacterium | reverse complement strand
CGAGCGTCTCCATCTGCCCCGCATAGGTCTGAAGCGCACGGCCAATCCAGTCTTCGAGGCTGGTCGAGCCGGCCGCTGCCGGCACGAAGTCGGCTGCGGCCAGCGCGGGTCGGCAGTCCGAGGCGAGCCGCGCGGGCGCGGCCGCGCGCAGGTAATGCGCGTTGAGCCAAGCCAGCTTCTTCATGTCGAACATGGCGGCCGCGTGGCCGACTCTTTCCAGGCTGAACGCCCGGATCAGCTCGTCCACCGCGAGCAGTTCCTTGCCCTCGGGGTGCGCCCATCCCAGCAGCGAGAGATAGTTGACCAACGCCTCGGGCAGGATCCCCTTTTCGCGGAAGTCGACGACCGATGAAGCGCCGTGCCTCTTGGAAAGCGGGCTGCCATCGGGCCCCAGCACCAGCGAGAGGTGCGCGAAGAGCGGAGGCGCGGCGCCCAGGGCGCGGTAAAGAAGGATCTGGCGCGGGGTGTTCGAAATGTGATCCTCTCCGCGGATGACATGCGTGATCTCCATGTCGAGGTCGTCGATCACCACGGCGAAATTGTAGGTGGGCGTGCCGTCGGCCCGCACGATGACCGGGTCGCCGATCTGCGTGCCGGGGAATTCCACGTGGCCTCGTATCAGGTCGTCGAAGGCGACGCGGTCGGCCGCGACGCGGAATCGCAGCACGAACGGCTCCACGGCGGCGCGTCGGTCCGATTCCGATGAGGACACGTCGCGACACCTGCCGGCGTACCGTGGCGGCAGACCGGCGGCGCGCTGCGTCTCGCGCTCCAGCTCGAGCTCCTGCACCGAGCAGAAACACCGGTAGGCGTCACCTGCCTGCTGAAGACGCAGCGCCGCGGCGCCATACCGCTGCCGGCGCTCCGACTGCCGGTACGGGGCAAATCGACCGCCGATGCCGGGACCTTCGTCGTGATCCAGGCCGAGCCAGCGCAGGTCCTCGAGGATCCCCTCTTCCGACCTGGCGGTGGAGCGTTCGAGGTCCGTGTCCTCGATCCTCAAAATGAAAGCGCCGCCGCGGCCGCGCGCGTACAGCCAGTTGAAGAGCGCCGTGCGGGCGTTGCCCACGTGGAGATGACCGGTCGGCGACGGGGCGAACCTCACCCTGACTTCCGGCGGCACGATCAAATCCTCCCGAGCAGGACGATCGATTCGGCGGCGATTCCGTCTTTTCTTCCCAGGCTGCCCAGCCCTTCGGGCGAAGTGCCTTTCACGTTGACCTCGTCCAGGGTGGCTTTGAGTCCTGCGGCGAGCCTCGTGCGCATCTCTTCCACGTAGGGGGCGATACGCGGCACCTGCGCGATGACGACGGTGTCGAGGTTGATCAACCGGTAACCTTTTTCTTCCATCAGGCTGGCGACCCGGTCGAGCAGCGTCAGGCTGGAAACCCCCTTCAGATGCGGATCGCTGTCGGGGAAGTGTTTGCCGAGATCGCCCAGTCCGAGCGCGCCCAGCACCGCATCGCACACCGCATGGACCAGGACATCGGCGTCCGAGTGTCCCTCCAGCCCGTTCTGCCCGGGAATTGTCACACCGCCGAGAACCAGCGGCCGGCCGGCCGACGGGGTCGCAAACGCATGGACATCGAATCCCAGCCCCACCCGCAGCATCTCAGATCACCTCGCCCTTCACGAGCCGTTGCGCGCCGCCAGGATCGCGGCGGCGATTTCGAGATCACCCGGCGTGGTGATCTTCATGTTGAATGGTGAGCCAGGCACCACCTCCACCGGGTGGCCGAGACGCTGCACCAGCGCCGCGTCGTCGGTGACTTCCTCGTCTGCCGCGCTGGCATACGCGTCGAGCAGCAACGGCAGCCTGAACCCCTGCGGCGTCTGCACCAGCACGAGGCTTCGCCGGTCCAGAACGCTCCCCGCCCGGGTGTGGCCCGGAGGGCCGCCGCCGTTCGACGTCTGTCGCACCATGTCTGACGGCGCCAGCCCCGGAATGGCGGCGCCGACGCGCGCGGTGGAGTCGATCACCGCGGCGATCAGCGAGGCATCCACGAGGGGACGCGCGGCGTCGTGAACGAGTACGAGTGGGTCGCCGGCTCGCCCGTCATCGATCATCCCCCGTAGACTCTCGAGCCCGAGTCTCACGCTGTCCTGCCGTCGCGGCCCTCCCGCCACGACATCTTTCACCTTGCGAAAGCCCGCCGCGATGCGCCTGGCCTCCTCCAGCCTGTCGGCCGGCGCGATCAGGATGATCCCGTCGATGCCGGGGTGGGAGTCGAATGCCGCGAGGCTCAGTTCCATGAGCGATCGACCCGCGATCGACAGGAAGGCCTTCGGCGTGCCCAGGCCCATTCGGAGGCCAGCACCTGCGGCGACGATGAGCGCTGTAGTCGGCATAGCCCTGGAGCGAAGCGGGAGCTCAGATCTGGAGGATCTCCTGCTCCTTCTTCTTCGCGATATCGTCGATGAGCTTGATGTGCTGGTCGGTCATCTTCTGTATCTGCTCGAGACCGCGCTTTTCGTCGTCCTGCGAGATCTTCTTGTCCTTCTCGAGCTTCTTTGCCGCCTCGTTGGCGTCGCGCCGTGCCTGGCGGATATGCGTGCGCCCCTCCTCGGCCACCTGGTGAACCTTCTTGGCGAGGTCCTTGCGGCGCTCTTCGGTCAGCGGCGGGATCGGGATGCGGATCACCTTGCCGTCGTTGGAGGGATTCAGCCCGAGGTCGGATTTCTGGATGGCCTTTTCGATCGCGGGGAGCACCGAGGGATCCCAGGGCTGCGCCACGATGAGCGTCGGGTCGGGAATCGACAGGGTCGCCACCTGGCTGAGCGGCGTCTGGGTGCCGTAGTAATCGACGTGCACACCGTCCAGGATCGCGAGCGACGCTCTGCCTGTCCGGATCGTGGAGAGGCCATGACGAATGTGCTCGACCTGGTCCTTCATCTTTTTTTCGGTCTGGGCATAGAGATCGTTGAGCATTCCCGTACTCCCCGTCCTGCTCTCAGTCCTATTCTCCGACGATGGATCCGATCTTTTCCCCCATCACGACGCGCTTGATGTTACCACGATCGGTCAGGTTGAAGACGATGATGGGGAGGTTGTTGTCCATGCAAAGCGAGATGGCCGTGGTGTCCATCACCTTGAGCCCCTGCTCGAGCACCTGGATGTACCGGATGCGATCGATCTTGGTGGCCTTCGGATCCTTGTGCGGATCCGCCGTGAAGACGCCGTCGACACGCGTGGCCTTGAGCAGGACCTCGGCCTTGACTTCCATGGCGCGCAGGGCCGCCGCAGAGTCGGTGGTGAAGTAGGGGTTGCCCGTGCCGGCCGCAAGCAGGATCACCCGGCCTTTCTCCAGATGCCGGATGGCCCGGCGCCTGAAGTAGGGCTCTGCCATCGCGCGCATCTCGATGGCCGACAGCACCCGCGTGACCACGCCGAGCTGCTCGAGCGCATCCTGGAGCGCCAGGCTGTTGATCACGGTGGCCAGCATGCCCATGTGGTCGGCAGCGACCCGGTCCATCTTCTGGGCCCTTGCCGACAGCCCGCGAAAGATGTTGCCGCCGCCCATCACCACCGCGACTTCGACGCCGAGTCCGTGAACCTCGCGGATTTCCTCCGCGATGCGGGTGACCACCGTGGCATCGATGCCGAACCCGGAGGTCCCCATGAGCGCCTCACCGCTCAGCTTGAGCAGGATTCGGCGATACACGGGGGCGGGCCCTGGCGCTTCGCGGCTGCCCATCAGGACTGCTTGGCCTCGACGCTCTCCCCGAGGACGAACCGGGCGAACCGCTTGATGCGGATGTTCTCGCCCAGCTTGCCGATGACGGAGGAGACGAGGTCCTTGACGGTAATCGAGGGGTCCTTCACGAACGGCTGTTCCAGCAGGCAGGCCTCGGCGTAGAACTTCTCGATCTTCCCATCGACGATCTTTTCGACGACGGCGGCCGGCTTGCCCGTTTTTGCCGCCTGGTCGGTGTAGATGGCTCTTTCCGCCGCGAGGAGCTCCGGGGTGACTTCTTCACGCCCCACGAATCGCGGCGCCGACGCGGCCACGTGCATGCTGATGTCCTTGACGAGCTGCTGGAAGTCGGTCGTGCGCGCCACGAAATCGGTCTCGCAGTTGATCTCGACCATCACGCCGATCTTGCCGCCGACATGGATGTACGAGCCGACCAGCCCCTCGGAGGTCTCGCGATGCGCCTTCTTGGCGCCTGCCGAGAGCCCCTTCTTGCGAAGGATGGCGATCGCCGCATCGATGTTGCCCCCGGCTTCCACCAGGGCGGTCTTGCATTCCATCATCCCTGTCCCGGTCCGCTCGCGCAGATCCTTGACCATGGATGCCGTGATTTCCATGAGTTGCCTCCGTGTTCGGATCTTCGATGTGAGTTTTCAGGACGGCCAGGCGAAAGGCGCGCGTTTCCCGGCGGAGAGCCCGGTCAGACGATCTCCGCCGGCACCTTTCCCTTCGGCGCCGGGGTCTCCCCCGCGTCGGTGGCGCCCGGGGTTTCGGCTGACGCAGCCCGAGCACGCACCCTGGGTCTGGGCTTGCCGGCGGCGCCCTTCGACTCGCCGGTGGCATCCCCCGCCCCGGCCTCGCCCGGCTCTTCCTTCTGCTGCGCCGCATCGGCGCTTCGCCTCTGGTGGAGGTTCTGCCCCTCGGTCACGGAATCCGCCATGCGTCCCGTGAAGAGCCGGATCGCCCTGATCGCGTCGTCATTGCCGGGGATGATGAAATCGATGATGTCCGGATCGCAATTGGTGTCCACCACCGCGATGACCGGAATGCTGAGCTTGCGCGCCTCGGTGACCGCGATGTGTTCCTTCTTCGGGTCGATTACGAAGATCGCCTGGGGGAGGCCGCTCATGTTCTTGATGCCGGAGAGAACCTTGTCGAGCTTCACCCGTTCCTTCTCGAGTTTCCCCAGCTCCTTCTTGGTCAGCATGTCGCGCCGATGGGAATCGGTTTCCAGGGACTCGAGGAAACGGAGCCGCTCGATCCGCTTCTTGATCGTCATGAAGTTGGTCAGGGTGCCGCCCAGCCATCGATTGTTGACGAACGGCATGCCGCAACGACCCGCTTCTTCCTGGATCGTTTCCTGCGCCTGACGCTTGGTTCCGACGAAGAGAACCGAGCCCCCTTCCGCCGCGAGATTGGTAACGAAGTCGACGGCCTTCTGGGCCCGTATCACTGTCTGCTGGAGATCAATGATGTAGATGCCGTTTCGCTGGCCGAAGATGAAGGGCTTCATCTTGGGGTTCCAGCGTTTTGTCTGGTGGCCGAAATGCACTCCAGCTTCGAGCAATTCCTTCATTGAAACCGATGCCAAGCGGATCCTCCTGATCGTGCGTTATGTACGTCGCCAGCCGGCGGTCAGGGCCTGCGCTCCGGCGACTCGAGCCGGCATGTCGCGGCCATCAGCGATTCCCCGCTCCAACTATCTCTTGGAGAACTGGAAGCGCTTTCGGGCCCCCTTCTGTCCGTACTTCTTGCGTTCCTTGATTCGGGAGTCCCTGGTCAGGAACCCCGCCTCCTTGAGCTTCATCCTCAGTTCGGTGTTGTACTCGAGCAGCGCGCGCGATATGCCGTGACGCACGGCGCCGGCCTGGCCGGCCATCCCGCCGCCGTTGACGTTGACGTTGATGTTGAATCTTTCCGCCGTCTCGGTGACCAGAAGCGGCGAACGGACGACGGTCCGCAGGACTGCGCTGGGGAAGTAGGTCTCGATGTCGCGATCGTTGATCTTTATGTCACCCTGCCCGGGCCTCAGAAGAACCCTGGCTACTGCGTTTTTCCTCTTGCCAGTGCCGTAATACTCGATGGTGGCCGCCAAGACCGCCTACCTCCTCTCAGACCCGCGCCCGCCCGGCTCGCTCAGCGGTGGCCAGAACCGTCAGGGGCTCGGGCTTCTGGGCTGCGTGGGGGTGTTCGGAACCTGCATAGACCTTCAGCTTCGTGATCAGTTTTCTGCCCATGGAGTTCTTGGGAAGCATCCCGGTGACCGCCGACTCGATGACTCTCTCGGGGCGCGTCGCCAGAAGTTTGCCTGCCGTGATCTCCCTGATGCCTCCGGGATAACCGGTGTGTCGCCGGTACATCTTGTCGTCCTTCTTGTTCCCCGTGAGCACCACCTTCGACGCGTTGACGACGATGACATGGTCGCCATGATCGTAGTTCGGAGCGAAGGTCGGGCGGTGCTTGCCTCTGAGGTGCGAGGCGACAACGGTCGCCAGGCGTCCCAGCGTCTTTCCCTCGGCATCCACCAGAAACCACTTCGGATCCTGGTTCAGCCCTTTGGGAACGTAGGTGTCCATGGAATCCCTGCTCCAGCGTTTTGAGTGTAATTGTGTTTGGACAAAACCATCTTTTTACTACACCCCCCGGGGTGTGTCAAGGCAATTCCCCCTGAACGGCCCTTCAGCATGCGCGCCGGCACGCAGGAGGGCCCCGTTCAGCCGGTGAATTCGTCTCTATCATTATTGTATTCGATTCCCCCGCGTCGGGCGGAACGCACCAAGGCCCGGCTGCCGGACTATCATGGTGGCCGTCGCCGGCGCGCATCCGCGGCCGGCTCGTTCCATCAACAATCGAGGAAGCTCATCTTGCCGGCCGCAGCCGAAGTCCACAGGATGTTCGACAGCATCGCCCCCCGGTACGACGCCCTCAACCGGATCCTGAGCCTCGGCATCGACCGCTCGTGGCGCCGCCGGACCTGCGATGAGCTCCAGGTTTCAGCCGGACAGACCGCGGTGGACCTGTGCTGCGGCACGGGAGATCTTTGCCTGGCGCTGGCGCAGCGGGGGGCGCGCGTGATCGGCTCGGATTTCTCCCACGAGATGCTCGTCCTGGCGGCGGCAAAGGGTGTGAGCGAGCTGGCCGAGGCCGACTGCCTCCGCCTGCCGTTTGCCGACCGGACCTTCGACCTGGTGACGGTGGCCTTCGGGGCGCGCAACTTGGAGGACCTCGACACCGGTCTGAAGGAAATGCTGCGGGTGCTTCGGCCAGGCGGCCGCCTGGGTCTGCTCGAGTTCGCCTCGCCACCGGGCCTGCTGTTCCGTCGTCTGTATCTTGCCTACCTCAGATGGGTCGTGCCACTGGTTGGAGCCGTCGTCTCGGGCCGTGGCTCCGCCTACACATACCTTTCGACCTCGATCAGATCATTCGCGGATCAACAGAAGATGACGGCGATCCTGCGCGGAGTCGGATTCGAATCGGTAAGACATGTCGACTTTGCACGAGGCATCGCCGCGCTCTACATCGCGCAAAGAGCCACGGAGCAGCGGGCTTCGTCACAGCCGGCGATCAGTCGCCCATCAGCAGCACCATGACCGCCTTTTGCAGATGCAGCCGGTTTTCCGCCTGATCGAAGATCAGCGAGCGGCTCGAGTCGGCCACCTCGTCGGTCACCTCGTCGCCGCGGTGCGCCGGCAGGCAATGGAGGAACCAGGGATCGGTTCCCGCCATCTTCATCACCTTCTCGTTGACCTGGAACGGGGCGAAGATCTTCTTGCGCTTCTCGGCCTCGGATTCCTGGCCCATGCTGGCCCAGACATCCGTATAGATAAAGTGGGCCCCCTTCACCGCCCGCGCGATATCGTTCGAGACGTCGACCACACAGCCGGTCGCGCGGCCCGCCTCCACCGCCCAGGCCACGATGTCGGCCCGCGGCTCGTAGCCGGCGGGCGTGGCCACCGAGACGGCGAGTCCGGTGCGCGCAGCGGCGAAAAGCAGCGAGTGGGTCACGTTGTTGCCGTCACCGACATAGGCCAGCTTGAAGCCCTTCCAGCCTCCAGCCGCCTCCCGGATGGTGAGCATGTCGCTGAGGGCCTGCACGGGATGGAAATCATCCGACAGCCCGTTGATGACCGGCACGCGCGCATGCGCGGCGAGATCCTCCACCGTCTTGTGCGCGAACACCCGCGCCATGATGCCGTCGACCCACCGTTCGAGATTTCGCGCCACGTCGGCCACGCTCTCCCGCCTGCCGAGCCCGGCATCCGAGGGGGAGATGTAGATCGCGTGGCCGTGCAGCTGGGTCATGCCGGTCTCGAAGGTGACGCGGGTTCGCAGCGACGGCTTCTCAAAGATCATCGCCAGCGTCCTGCCGTCCAGGGCCTTCTTGTATGACCCCGGGTTCTTCTTTATCTCCGCGGCCTTGTCGAGGATCGCTCCCACCTCCTCGACGCTGAAGTCGCGTATCGTGATCAGGTCCCTGCCTTTGAACGGTTTCATCCCGTGCACCTCTTACGCGGTGATGCGGGTGCCGCCCCGGCCCGACAGGGCCGAAACGCAACGCCGCAGTGATGTGATGATGACGTCGTGGCCGGTGGCGCGGGAGAACTCCACGGCCGCTTCGATCTTGGGGCCCATGCTGCCCGGCGGGAATTGTCCACGCCGCAGGAGCCGCTCGGCTTCCTTGATGGTGAGACGGACCAGCGGCTTCTGATTCTTCTTTCCATAGTTCATGCAGACGTGATCCACGTCGGTGAGCACGAGCAGCATGTCGGCATGAAGGTCCCGCGCGATCAACGCCGCGGTCAAATCCTTGTCGACGACCGCCTCGATGCCACGCAGCTTGCCGGAGGGTTCCTCGATGACCGGCACACCGCCCCCCCCGCCGGCGATGACCACGTGCCGCTCCCGCAGCAGCGTCCTGATCACGGCCATGTTGAGCACCTTGAGGGGACGCGGCGAAGGCACCACCTTGCGATAGCCGCGGCCGGAGTCCTCGACCATTCCCCATCGACGGTTTTTCCTGAGGTAGGAGGCGCGATAAGGAGTGTAGAACGGCCCGACCGGCTTGGTGGGGTTGCGCAGCGCCGGGTCGTGGGGATCCACCACCACATGAGTCAGCAGGCAGACCACCTCGCGGTCGATCCCTTCGCTCAGCATCCTGTTGCGCAGGGTGCGCTCGAGCATGTAGCCGATGCTGCCCTCGGTCTGGGCCACGCACACATCGAGCGACATGGGCGGAACCTTCGTGATCGCCTCTTCGACCTGCACGAGCAGGTTGCCCACCTGCGGGCCGTTGCCGTGCACCAGCACGAGGTCGTGCCCCTTGGCGAGGATTCGGGAAAGCGATCGGGCGAGCCCTTCGGCGTGAGTGATCTGCTGGCGCTGCGTGCCGTCTTCACCCGGCCGCATCAGGGCGTTGCCGCCGAAGGCCACCACCACGAGCTTGCGTCTGCCGCGGGGGGTCGACATGCCTGGTTCAGCCAACCTTCGCCAGCACCTCGGCGAGGTTCGGGCGTCCGATTTCCTCCAGCTCGTATCCCACCGTCTGGGCGGGCGTGGTGAACGTCACCAGCCGGCGCAGATCGATCGGTGTTCCGATCAGCACGAGGTCGCAATCGACGCGTCGAATCGTTTCCTGAAGGTCCGCGATCTGCCGGTCGCCGTATCCAAGCGCCGGCAGCAGCGGCCCGATGCCCGGGTACTGGGCGAAGGCGTCCTTGATCGTGCCCACGGCGGCCGAACGCGGGTCCACGAGCGACGCGGCGCCGTGCTGCCTGGCGGCCACCACCGCGGCGCCGTATTTCATCTCACCGTGCGTGAGGGTCGGACCATCCTCGATCGCCAGGACACGCTTGCCCTTGATGGCCGCGGCGTCTTCCACCGTGATCGGCGAGTTGCAGTCGATGACGGTGGCGCCGGGGTTGACCGCGGCGATGTTGCGCTTCACGGTGGCAATCCCCTCGGGCGTGGCCGAGTTCATCTTGTTGATGACGATGACGTGCGCGCGGCGCAGGTTCGTCTCTCCGGGATGGTAGGTCATCTCGTGGCCGGGACGGTGCGGATCGGCCACGACGATCTCGAGATCGGATCGGTAGAACGGCAGGTCGTTGTTGCCGCCGTCCCAGACGATCACGTCGGCCTCCTCCTGCGCCCGCTCGAGGATGGCGCCATAGTCGACGCCGGCATAAACGATGGTGCCCCGCTTGATGTGCGGCTCGTACTCCTCGCGCTCCTCGATGGTGCACTGCTGAGTGTCGAGGTCTTCGAAAGTCGCGAAGCGCTGTACGCGCTGCTTGACCAGGTCGCCGTACGGCATCGGGTGCCTGATGGCGACCACCCGCTTTCCCCGCGCCGCCAGCGTCTGGCACACCTTGCGCGTGGTCTGGCTCTTTCCGCTGCCGGTGCGCACGGCGCAGACCGACACCACGGGCACGCGGGCCTTGATCATCGTGGCATCGGCGCCCATCAGCCGGAAGTCGGCCCCCGCGGCGTTGGCGATGGAGGCCATGTGCATCACGTGTTCGTGGGCGACGTCGCTGTAGGCGAAGATCACCTCGTCGGCCTTTTCGCGGGCGATCAGGTCGGCGAGCTGCTTTTCCTCGTGGATCGGGATCCCTTTCGGATAGAGCGGGCCCGCCAGCTCCGACGGGTACCGCCGTCCCGAGATGTTCGGAATCTGGGTGGCGGTGAAGCAGACGACCTCGCTGCCGGCATCGCCGCGAAAGGCAACGTTGAAGTTGTGAAAGTCCCTGCCGGCGGCACCCATGATGATGATTCGCCGTCGCGCCATGTCAGCCACACCTCGCTCCAGGATGAGGGGCCGGACCACAAAAAAAGGGCTCAGTGCCCCGCGTCGTGTGCTCGGCTGCTCGAGAATTGGGCCGGAAAGATACCACGCGAGGATTGATGCGTCAAGCCAGCCTCACTCGCAAAGTGAACAGACTCAATGAGTTGAATCCAGAATGGGTTGAATCCAGAATGCTTCGAATTCAGATCTCGTCCAGCCCCAGGTCCCGAATCTTGCTCGTGAGCGTCCGGGGGTTGATTCTGAGAATCTCCGCCGCGCGCGCCCGGTCGCCGCCGGCGATCTCCAGCGCCCGCTCGATGTGTCCCCTCTCCGCCGCGCGTGCCGCCATCTGCGCCACCTCGGCCAGCGGAAGCGCCAGGTCGGCCGTGCCGGCCCCCGCCGCGGCGGTCTGACGACGCGGCTCGGGCAGGCTGAGGTGTTCGGGACCGATGGTGTCGCCGTCGCACAGGATCATCGCCCGCTCCACGCAGTTCTGCAGCTCGCGCACGTTACCCGGCCAGGGATATATCAGCAATCGCTCACGGGCCTTGCGGCTGACCGCGGGGGTTGTCTTTCGTTTGAGGTCGCGGCTGAATCGGGCCACGAAGTGATCGATCAGGAACGGAATGTCGCCCGTTCTTTCGCGCAACGGCGGGATGACCAGCGGCACGACCGACAACCTGAAGAAGAGATCCTGCCGGAACCCCTTTTGCGCCACTGCCGCCTCCAGGTCGGCGTTGGTGGCCGCCACGATCCTGACGTCCACCGACACCGTGGCGGTGCCGCCGACCCGCTCGAACTTGCGCTCCTCGAGCACACGCAGGAGCTTTGCCTGCACACCCGGACTCATCTCGCCGATCTCATCGAGAAAGAGGGTGCCTCGATCCGACATCTCGATCTTTCCCGCTCTTGCCGAGCCGGCCCCCGTGTAAGCCCCCTTCTCGTGCCCGAACAACTCGTTTTCGAGCAGGGTCTCGGGGATGGCCGCGCAGTTGATCGCCACGAAGGGCCCGCTCTTTCTCCCGGAAAGCTCGTGCAGGGCACGGGCGAACAGCTCCTTGCCGGTGCCGCTCTCCCCCTGCAGCAGCACCGTGGCGGAGGTGGGGGCGACGCGCTGGATTTTTTCAAGGAGCGCCTTCAGCGAGGCGGATTCGCCGATGATCCGCGGAAGCCCGAATCGCTGGGTCAGCTCATCCTTGAGAAGGATGTTCTCCGTCAGCAGCCGCCGCTGCGACAGCGCCCGCTCGACGAGCAGCATCAGATGCGAGGTGTCCACCGGCTTGGAGAGAAAATCGAAGGCGCCGTTCTTCATGGCGCGCACGGCGTCTTCCACCGTTCCATAGGCGGTCATCACGACCACCGGCACCTGGGGGTCGGTCTCCAGGGCGGCCTTGAGCACCTCGTGGCCCGAGCCGTGCGGAAGCCGCAGGTCCGACAGGATCATCGAGAAGGAGCCATCCCGAATCCTGTGGATGGCGTCGGGCGCGTCGGCCGCCTCGGCGACTTCGAACCCCTCGGCCTCGAGCGTCTTGCGCAGGACGGTGCGGAGGCTCTCCTTGTCTTCCACGACCAGGATTCGTTCCACTTCCGAGCGCCTCCTGTCAAAGACGAAGGGAGCCACTGTGAATCTGGGCGGGCTGGTTGCCGGGGCAGCCTTCCCGTGGATGACGGGGGCGCTCACTACTCTTCCCGGTTCGGCTCGTCGGAACTCTTGACGCTGGACAACTCGGCAAGCCGGCGCTGCAGCGTGCTCAGCTCGGCATCGATCTCGGAGATGCGGGACTTGACCCTGTCCAGACGCTGCTTGTTGTCCATCCCGGCTTCGGACAGCTTGTCCTGGTCGGTGATCTGGGGACGCGGCACGAACGGATTTTCCAGAGGAAGCACCCGCTTCTTCTGGTAATCCAGCTCTTCCAGCAGGCCGTTGATCTTCCGCCGCGTCGTGTCCATTTCGGCGGCCCTCTCGGCCGCCGTCATGGCGCCCGCTTTTTCGTCGGCATCCGG
>DASROJ010000312.1:0-14037 GCA_035646975.1 Patescibacteria group bacterium | reverse complement strand
CACCCTGGCGGAGCTGCTGGGGCGTCTGGATCTGCCCGTCGGCAGGGTGGCGGTGGAGCGCAACCGCCACGTGGTGCCTCGCGGCGGATATGCCGCGGAGCTGGTTGAACCGGGGGATCGGATCGAAGTCGTCACGCTGGTGGGAGGAGGCTGAAGATGAAATCGGACAGATTGACCATCGCCGGCAGGACCTTCGGCTCCAGGCTGATCGTCGGCACCGGCAAGTACCCCTCCTTCGAAATCATGCGTCGGGCCCACGAGGCCTCGGGCGCCGAGATGGTGACCGTTGCCGTGCGCCGGGTGAACCTCGCCGATCGGACCGGGGAATCCATGCTCGACTACATCGACACGAAGAGATTCATGCTGCTGCCGAACACGGCGGGCTGCTACACGGCCGACGACGCGGTGCGCACGGCGCGTCTCGGGCGGGAGGCTGGCCTGTCGGAGTTCGTCAAGCTGGAAGTGATCGGCGACGACAAGACGCTGTTTCCCGACAACGAGGGGCTTCTGGAGGCCACCCGGATCCTGGTGAAGGAAGGCTTCGTCGTGATGCCCTATACCAACGATGACCTGGTGATGGTGAAGAAGCTGCGCGATGCCGGCGCGGCGGTGGTCATGCCGCTGGGAGCCCCGATCGGCTCGGGTCTCGGCATCCGCAATCCGGTCAACCTGCAGCTCATCCTGGAAGCGATCACCGACATCCCGGTCATCGTCGATGCCGGGGTGGGAACGGCTTCGGATGCCGCCGTGGCGATGGAGCTGGGGTGCGACGGCGTGCTGATGAACACCGCCATCGCCGGCTCGCCGGATCCGATCCGGATGGCCGCAGCCATGAAGCTGGGGGTGGCGTCGGGCAGGCTCGCCTGGGAGGCGGGGCGGATCGCGCGCAAGCTGTACGCCACGGCCTCCAGCCCGATCGACGGGGTGCCTTTCAATCCCGCCGAGCCCGCGACCTCCGCCTCTGCCGGTCCGCCGCGCTCCAGTACTGCTACCAGCTAGATGAGACGCGCCCTCCAGGCCTCACTGTTCGTCCTGATGGCGGCGATGTTGCTGGTGGCCTGGCACCGCAGCGCGCCGCGCGCCACGCCGGCGGGCCAGCCGCCGCTGGCCACTCTCGGGCCGGGCGACCTCGCCCCGGTTCGCGAGATCTTCAACGCTTCGGCAGGAGATGTCCGCATCCTGCTGATGCTTTCGCCGACGTGACCCGTCTGTCTGCGGGGGGCCTCCGCGGTGCAGAAGATCCTCGAGGAACACCCCGACGGCAGGCTGCGGGTCATCCTGGTCTGGGAGCCGGTGGTGTCGACCGACATCGCGCCTCCCACGAACCACGCGCTGGGACGACTCTCCGATTCGCGCGCCGCGCAGCTCTGGGACCGCGAGCTGTCGCTTTCCCGGTCGATTCGCAGCGGCGACGACGAGGTCGTCTGGGATTACGTGGCGGCGTTTCCGGCCGAGGTCCGGTGGCAGGACGGGCTGCCGAAGCCCGACTTCGAGGGCAGCTCGGTGCTGAGCGTGATCGAGGGGCTGCGCGGGTGGCTGGCCACCCAGCAGAAACTCACGACCGATGCCGGTCACGCATGGCCGCGTCGCTCTCCCGCTTGAGGTCCTTCTCCTTGATCGACGCCCGCTTGTCGTAGCTCTTCTTCCCCTTGCCGACCCCCAGCTCGACCTTGATGTGCTTGTCCTTGATGTAGATCTTCAGCGGCACGAGGGTGGACCCGCCATGCGATACTTCGCGCTCGAGACGGAGGATCTGGTTGCGATGCAGCAGCAGCTTTCGCGGCCTCATCGGCTCGTGGTTGATCCGGTTGCCGTAGGGGTACGGCCCGATGTGGCAGTTGTGGAGCCAGACCTCCCCGTCATCGGTCCTCGCATAGGCATCCTTGAGATTGCACAGACCGAGACGCAGCGACTTCACCTCGGTGCCGAGCAGCACCACGCCGGCCTCGAACCGATCGTGGATGAAGTAGTTGAAGTGCGCCTGACGGTTCGTCGCTAGGGTTTTTTCGTAGGTCATCAGCGCCCTGCTGGTGGCTGGGAGCGGCACTATAGACCGGCGGCCGCGGTTGGTTCAAGAATAGCTCCTGGGGTAGGATGAGCGCGATGCTCCACTACGACCTGCTCGTCATCGGCTCGGGCCCGGCGGGTCAGCGCGCCGCCGTCCAGGCGGCCAAGCTGGGCAAACGGGCCGCCGTCATCGAGAAACGGCAGATGGTGGGTGGGGTGTGCGTCAACACCGGCACCATCCCCAGCAAGACGCTGCGCGAGGCCGCGCTCTTTCTCACCGGCTATGGCCAGCACACCTTCTACGGCGCTTCCTACACGGTCAAGCAGAAGATCACGATGGAGGACCTGATGCTGCGCTCCTCCCTCGTCATCAAGCGCGAGATCGATGTCATGGAATCGCAGATGCGGCGCAACAACGTCGACCTGCTGTCGGGCGCCGCCTCCTTTCTCGATCCCCACACGCTGATCGTCGAGGGGGTCTCCGAATCGACGAAGGTCTCCGCCGACATCATCGTCATCGCCGCGGGGACGCGCCCGGCGCTGCCGCCGGGAGTGGTCTGCGACGGCGTGCACCTGATCGACAGCGACGGCATCCTCGACATGAAGACACTGCCGAGGACGTTGACGGTCGTGGGCGCCGGCGTGATCGGGCTGGAGTACGCCTCCATCTTCGCGACACTGCGCATCGAAGTCACGGTGATCGACAAGCGCGACCGCCTGCTGGACTTCGTCGATGCGGAAATCGTCGAGTCGCTTTCATACCAGCTCCGCCAGGCGGGCACCACGATGCGTCTGGGCGAGGAGGTCAGCCACGTGGCTTGCACGCAAGGCAGGGCGGTCACCGAAATGCTCAGCGGCAAGAGGATCGTGTCCGACATGGTGCTCTTTTCGGCCGGGCGGACCGGTGCCACCGAGGGGTTGAATCTTCCCGCGGCAGGGCTCGGGGCCGACGAGCGCGGCCGCATCGCGGTGGACGCGCACTATCGAACACAGGTGCCCAGCATCTTCGCGGTGGGGGACATCATCGGTTTTCCCAGCCTGGCTTCCACCTCGATGGAGCAGGGGCGTCTTGCCGCCGCGTTCGCCTTCGGCCACGAAGTCCCGCCGATGGCGACGCTGTTTCCGTACGGCATCTACACGATCCCGGAGATCTCGATGATCGGGCCCACCGAGGAAGAGCTGACGAAGAAGGCGGTCCCCTACGAGATCGGCGTGTCGCGTTACCGGGAGATCGCGCGCGGGCAGATCCTGGGCGACGACACCGGGCTGCTCAAGCTGATCTTCCACCGCAATACCCGCAAGCTGCTCGCCGCTCATTCCATCGGCACCGGCGCCACCGAGATGATCCACATCGCGCAGGCGGTGGTGACGCTGGGCGGCACGCTGGATTACTTCCTCAACAGCGTCTTCAACTACCCGACGCTTGCCGAGTGCTACAAGGTGGCGGCGCTGGACTGCGCGAACAAGCTGGACTGAGCGTCAGGGCCGGGCTTCCCCTTCGCCGCCCCGCCATCTTGATAGTTGCCCGGCACAGGTGCATACTCGAATGACACTTGCACTTTCGGCGGGAATCAACGGCAAGTGCGGGGGTGCACTGACGCCCTCGACGCTCTTCCCGTCGTTAACATAGATATAGAGGTATGCCATGGGCTGCGGAAGCGGCGCCTGCTCGACGGGCGGCTCTTGCGGCTCCGGCGGCGCGTGCGGCTCCGGGGGTTCGTGCGGAGCCGGGGGGTGTGGCTCGGGAAGCTGGGATGGCACGCTCCGGGACGTCGTCGGCGTCAAGTTCAACAACACCGCCAAGACCTACTACCACGACTCCACGGGATTCCAGCTCAGCAAGAGCGATTGCCTCATCGTGGAAGGCGAGCATGGCGAAGAATTCGCCCGCGTCGTCCAGGCCACCGGCCCGTCCAGGAAGTTCGCCATGGTCGCGGGTCTGCGCAAGGTGCTGCGGATCGCGACCCCCCTCGATGTCGCCTGGAACGACGAGAACCTCAAGCGGCAGAACGATGCCTTCGATTTCTGCCAGTCCCGCGTGAGACAGCGCCGACTCGAGATGAAGCTCGTCTATGCCGAGGAGAGCTTCGACCGCAAGAAGCTGACCTTCTACTTCACCGCGGAAGGGCGCGTGGATTTTCGCGAGCTGGTGAAAGAGCTGGCCCAGCAGTTCCGCAGCCGGATCGAGATGCGGCAGATTGGCCCGCGTGACGAGGCCAAGGTGCTCGGCGGCTACGGTATCTGCGGCCGGCCTCTTTGCTGCACGACGTTTCTCAAGGAGTTCTCTCCCGTTTCGATCCGCATGGCGAAACGACAAGGGCTGAGCCTGAACCCTTCGAAGATCTCGGGAAGGTGCGGACGCCTGATGTGCTGCCTCAAGTACGAGGACACGGGTGAAGACGCTCCCGTCCACCCGCCCAGGGGGTCTGCCGGGCCGGAGGCCGAGCCGCCCGCCGCCTGATACCGCGCGTCGATTCCGGAGTCTTCAGTCCTCCGGTGCGAGACGGTCACCGGTGCGGACGGCGTCATAGACCACTTTTCTCGACAGCCCTGCCTCGCGAACCAGGCTCTTGAGCGCTTCACGTCGATCGATGCCGGCGTCGAGAAGCTCTCCGTACCGGCGGCGCAGCTGATCCCCGGTCATCTTTTCGGCGACGGCGCCGATCTCCGCTCCCTCCGGACGGCCCGCCACCACCAGCGTGAACTCTCCACGCGGCGGGCTGGCCCGCAGCGCTTCTGACAGCTCGACGAGGGATGTGCGGCGCACCTCTTCGTGCATCTTGGTGATCTCGCGAAGCAGCGTGACCGGCCGGTCGCCCAGCGTCTCGGCCAGCCCCGCCACGGTGGCGGCCACGCGGTGGGGCGCCTCGAACAGGACGATCACGCGCGTCTCGCCGCGCAGCGCCTCGATGGCGCGGCGCCGCTCGCCGGCGCGCGAAGGAAGAAACCCCGCGAAAACGAACGATGACCCCTCGAATCCGCACACGGAGAGCGCCGCGGCCACGGCGGAAGGTCCGGGGATGGGGCTCACCGGCAGCCCTTCGTTGAGCGCCGCTTCCACCGCGACGGCGCCGGGATCCGACAATCCCGGCGTGCCGCCGTCGCTCACCAGCGCGACATCCTTGCCCTCACGCAGGGCGGCCAGCACCGTGTCGAGCTGTCGCTTCTCGTTGAACTTGTGGCAGGAGATGACACGCGGCGCGCGGATGCCGAAGTGGGACAGCAGCCCCCGCGTGCGGCGGGTGTCTTCGCAGGCCACGATGGCCGCACGCTTGAGCGTGTCCAGGGCGCGCGGGGTGATGTCCGACAGATTGCCCAGCGGCGTGGCCACCACGAAGAGCGTGCCGGACGGCATCAGCTGCCCCAGTCCCGCGGGTATCTGAAATCTACTCCCACCGTGCGTTCGGAGAGCTTGGCGATGAGCGGCAGCCGGCGCTTGTACTGCGAGCGCACGATCCGCCGGATGACGCGGTCCACCATCGCCCGCGGCCATCCTTGATCGAGGACGGCCCTGCGCGAGTAGCGCTGATCCACCAGCAGGTAGAGCAGCCGATCGACATCGGCGTAGCTGAACCCCAGCTCTCCTTCGTCGGTCTGGTCCGGCCAGAGATCCGCCGACGGAGTCTTGCGACGGATCGCCAGGGGCACCTCGAGATGCACCGCCATCTGTCGCACCTGGGTCTTGTACAGATCGCCCACTGGATTGAGCGATGAGGCCATGTCTCCATGGATCGTCCCGTACCCGAGCAGCAGCTCGGTCTTGTTGCTGGTGCCGAGCACCAGCGCGTCGTGAACCATGGATCGATCGTAGAGAATGCTCATCCGCTCGCGCGCCATCTTGTTGCCCCGGCGCAGACGCGTCGCGCGGGGATCGCCGGTGAAATAGGCGTCGACCATCGGGCTGATGTCATGAAGCTCGACGCGGATGCCGAGCCGGCGCGCCAGCTCGCGCGCGTCCTTGACGCTCGAGGGATGGCTGAGCCGGTACGGCATCATGACGGCCACGACACCGCGCGGACCCAGCGCGCGTCTGGCAAGGCAGGCGGCCAGGGCCGAGTCCACGCCGCCCGACAGTCCGATCACGACACGCCTGGCTCCGGCGCGCCGGGTCTCATCGGCGATGAATCCGGTCAGCACCTTTTCCACGAAGGCGGCGTTGACCCGCAGATCATCCCGACCGGCCCTCGATACTGACCGCCTGATGGCCCTGGTTACCGCCACGTGTTCTTCCTTTTGTTATCCGTCAGCCGTCGTAGCGCGCAGCCGCGATCCGCTCCAGCTCGCGCCGCACGAGGTCGAGCTTTTCGTCGCGCAGGACCGGGTAGGCGGTGCGCGCCTTGCGCAGCAAGGGCGGCTCCAGCGCGGCGTTCACCCGATCGGACTCGAAGAAGGCAGCCTGCACCAGCGTGCGACCGGAAGGATCCACCGCACAGGATCCGCCCCCGAAGCTCCACCCTTCCTCGTAGCCGGCCCGATTGACATAGATCACGAAGCAGGTGAAGAACTGCGCCACGACGCCGGCGAGCTGCATCCACGAGCCCTGTTTGACCGGCGGGTCCGACGCGTCGAGACCCTGGCTCGGGCTGTTCGACACGACGATCAGGACCTCCATGCCTTCCTGGGCCAGCAGGTACGAAGACGACAGGTGCCAGAAATCCTCGCAGATCAGGATTCCCGTTCGTCCCCAGGGGGCCTGAAAGGTGCGAAAGACCTCTCCCGCGGCGAAGTAGCGCCCTTCGTCGAACATGGCATAGGTGGGCAGGTAGACCTTGCGATGCACATGGACGAGCCTGCCACCCAGGAAGCAGCCTGCCGAATTGTGATGGAGGATTCCCGGTGACTGCTCGACGAATCCCGCGACGATGGCGATCTGCCGGCTCGCGCGAGCCAGCTGCTGGAGGTACGGGCTGGTTCCGATCTGCTGGCCGCACTCGGACACCAGGTCCTGCAGGAGGTACCCGGTGAGACTCAGCTCCGGAAAGACGATCAGATCCGCGCCGGCCCGGACCGCGCGCCGGATTTCCTCCAGGTGCAGCGCGAGATTGCGGTCGAGATCTCCCAGCGCCGGAGCGATCTGGGCGAGGACGACCTTCGTTCGACTGGGTTGAATGGGTCGGGTGGCGCGCCGGGTGCGCATCGCGCGGTCTTGCCTCCGAATGGCCGGGAGGGTATCACACGTTCAGGGATGGCCTTCGGTCCGGCCCGACACCCGCTCCTTCATGATCCGATCGTGGATGCTCCGATGACGCTCGAACGCGGAGCGCGCTTCATCGACGCGCCCCAGCTTCATGAGCGACTGCCCCATCAGGAACCAGGCCCGGTTGTTCTCCGGATCGTCGGCCGTCACGCCGCGAAGCAGCTCGACGGCGCGCGCGTCCTGGCCCGACTGCGACAGCACCATCGCCAGGCTGAGTCGGGGTGGAACCGGTTTCGGGTCGGCGGCCACGGCCTTTCCCAGCAGCTCGATCGCGCGCGGAGTGTTCTGCAGCAGCATGCAGATGGCCCCCGCGTTGGACAGCGTCGTCGCGTCGGCGGACCCGGCCGAGATCACCTTGTCGTACTCCTCGAGCGCCTCGGCGTAGCGTGAGGCGCCCATCAGGGCGGTGGCAAGCTCCGCGCGCACCGAGAGCTGGCCCGGCTGAGCCTCCAGGAACCGCCGGTACGGCTCGACCGCCCTGGCGGGCTGGAGTATCTCGGAATAGAGCCGCGCCACCTTCAGCCGTGTCGCGGTGGCGCGTTCGCTGGCCGGCGCGGTTTCGAGAAACCTGCTGTACGTGTCGGCGGCCGGGCCCGGTCGGTCGGTGTTTTCGTACAGACGAGCCAGGTTGAACAGGACGCCTTCATCTCCCGGCATCAGCTGGGCCGCTTTTTCCAGCGCGGCCTCCGCCTCCGAGAGCTTGTTGCCGATCAGCAGAACCTGGGCGAGACGCGACTGGCAGACACCGTTGTCCGGGTTGATCGCCACCGCCGCTTTGAGGGACTGCTCGGCCTCCGGGTAGCTTCGGGCCGCGGCCTGGATCTGCCCCAGACGGCACAGGCTCTTCCAGTGCGCGGGATCGGCATCGAGGGCTTTGTGGTAGAGCGCGACGGCCTGATCCATCTGGCCGGCGGCGAACATCCGGTCGGCCTGGTCATAGAGGGCATCGGCCGCCGAGGGATTGGAAGCAGTGGCGGGACTGGAAGCGGTGGCCGGAGTCGGTGCCGCCGTGGCCATAGGGGAAGCGTGGACCGGGAGGACCGCCGCGCAGAGAACCAGCGCCGCGCCGACAAATCGTCCCGTCTTCATGGTTTTCCCGCCGGCTGGATCGGCTCTCCTTCCACCAGCTGGTACTCCCTGTCCACGGCGAGGTTCCTGAACTCCTGCCGCGCGCCGGAGGGCCAGAGGACCTGCAGCCCGTCGATCGTCTTTGCGGCTCCCAGGCCGGCATGGAGCTTCGTGTCGGAAGACCAGAGAAACGATCCGCCCCCCGCGGCGTACCGGATGAGGCTTCGGCCGCCTGCCTTCAGACTGATGCGGGCGCCGATCGCCGATCGGTTCGACGCTTTGCCCGCCAGACGCAGCTCGACCCAATGGCCCGATGACGGAGACTCATTGTGCAGCAGCAGGGGCGCGCCATCCATCACCGTCAACAGCAGGTCGAGCCGGCCATCCCTGTCGAAATCGAAAACGCCGCCCGCGCGGTGGGCGCGTGGCGTCGTCAGACCCGGCCCGGCGTTGCCGCTGACATCCTGGAAGACTCTGCCGCCGCCGGAGCCCGCGGTCACGTTGCGGAAGAGCTGGCAGGGCTGCAGGTACTTGGTGCCGATCTGGAAATCGTCCACGCTGGGATAGACGTGGCCATTGGAAAAGAAGATGTCGAGCCAGCCGTCGTTGTCGTAGTCGAAGAAGTCGGTGGCCCAGCCGAGCGTGAGATAGGTTTTCTCGGCCAGCCCGGTGGCAAACGTCACGTCCTCGAAGTAGCCGCCCCCCGCATAGCGCAGCAGCTGGTAGAACTGGTGCGAGAAGTTGGTCACCAGCAGATCCAGATGACCGTCGCCGTCGAAGTCTCCCGCGCTGGTGCCCATCGACCCTTCCTCGGCCCCGTCCACGCCGTACGCCACGCCGCTGACCGCGGCCACTTCATCGAACGTCCCGTCGCCGCGATTGTGGTACAGCTGGTTGGGCGTGGCGTCGTTGGCGACGTAGATGTCGATGTGGCCGTCCTCGTCGTAATCGAACGCGACGACGCCGAGGCCGAACATCAGCAGGTCGGTGCGGATGCCCGAGGCGATCGTCGCGTCGGTGAAGGTGCCGTCCCCGTTGTTGTGATACAGGATGTCCGGGTCGGCCTTCAGCCCGGTGGGCCCGCACATCACCAGGGCGCCGCGGTAGTAACAGGGATGCTCCAGGTCGCCCCGGCGTGGCACCGTCGCGGTGTCGAACGCGACATAGGTGGCCACGTACAGGTCGAGCCTGCCGTCGCCGTCGAAATCGGCGAAGGTGCTCGACGCGCCCCAGCGCGGGTCGTCCACTCCCGCCTGGTGCGCCACCTCTTCGAACGTGCCGTCGCCGCGGTTGTGAAAGAGCCGGTTGCCGCCATAGGCCGTGGCGTAGAGATCGGGCCAGCCGTCGTTGTCGTAATCGCCCACGGCCACCCCCGAGCCCCAGAACGGCTCGCCGAGGCCCGACCTGGCGGTGACATCCTCGAAGGTGCCGTCCCCCTTGTTGCGAAAGAGGTGCGGCCGGGGCTCCTGCCCTTTGGGAAATCCCTCGAGCCTCGAGCCGTTGGGCAGGTAGATGTCCTGCCAGCCGTCCAGGTCGAAGTCGAAGGCGGCCGCCCCGGTGCCGATCGTCTCGACGATGTAGTCCTTCGACGAGCTGCCGGTGACCAGCATGACGCCGCCGAGCCCGGCGGGCCTGGTGACCTCGTTGAAGAGCGGCGCCCCGCCCGCGGCGGCGGCCAGCGTCGCCGTCAGCAGCCAGCCCGAAACTGGTGACATCGTTCGATTATAGAGGCATCGGATGATTCTGTCTGCCTGCGCGCCACCACCGGAAGCCGCGGGAGGACGCGCAAGGTTGTATCATGCCGTCCCATGTCGGAGCCCCGGAGCATCCCTCTTCATCGAAAAATCCTGATCGGCATGTTCGTCGGTGCGCTCGCCGGACTGGGCGCGAACTGGTACTGGGGCCCCACCGAGCAGGTACAGAGCTTCGTCCGCAACGTCACCTATCCCGCCGGCCAGATCTTCCTTCGACTGATTTTCATGGTCGTGATCCCGCTGATTTTCTCCGCACTGGTGCTGGGAGTGGCGGAGCTGGGCGATGTGCGCCGGCTCGGACGCATCGGCGCGAGGACCCTGGCGTTCACCATCACCTTGAGCGCGATCTCGGTGGTGGTGGGCATCGCGATGGTGAACCTCGTGCGCCCCGGCGACGGATTCGCGGAAGCCGACAAGACGACCATGCTCCAGATGCTGGGCAAGTCGGCGGCCGACGTGCAGCAGCCTCCTCAACGGGCCGGCATGCAGATCCTGCTGGACCTGATCCCCGAGAATCCGCTCAAAGCGATGGTGGATGCGTTCAAGGGGGAGATGCTGGCGGTGATGGTGTTCTCGCTCTTCATCGGGATCGCCCTGACCCTGTGCGAGCGCGAGACGGTCGAGCCGATCATGGCGCTGCTGCGCGGGGTGTACGAAGTCGTCATGAAGGTCATCGCCATGGCGATGAGGCTGGCTCCTTATGGCGTGGCCGCGCTGCTTTTCAGCCTCACCGCCCGCTTCGGGCTGGAGATCCTCTCGAAGCTCGGCTGGTACGTGGCCACCGTCATCGTCGGGCTCGCCATCCATCAGTTCATCGTCTACTCGCTGGTGCTCAAGTACATCGTCGGCTATTCGCCGGCGAAGTTCTTCTCCCGGATCCGGGAAGTGCTGCTGACCGCCTTTTCCACCTCGTCGAGCAACGCCACACTGCCGGTGTCGATGCGCGTGGCCGAGAGCGAGCTGGGCATCCCCCGCCAGATCGGCGCGTTCGTCCTGACGGTCGGCTCCACCGCCAATCAGAACGGAACGGCGCTGTATGAAGGAATCACCGTTCTGTTCCTGGCGCAGTTCTTCGGCGTTCACTTGAATCTCTGGTCTCAGGTCACGGTCGTCTTGATGTCGATCCTCGCCGGCATCGGCACGGCCGGGGTGCCGGGCGGCTCGCTGCCAATGGTCGGCGCGCTGCTGGTGTCGATCGGCGTGCCCTGGGAGGGGATCGGCATCATCCTCGGAGTGGATCGGTTGCTCGACATGTGCCGAACGGTCCTCAACGTGAGCGGCGACGTCGTGGCGGCCGCGTACGTCGCCCGCTGCGAGGGCCACGAGCTGAAAGCCTGACCAACGTCTTGTTGCCAACGCCGCTCTGGGTTGTCTAGGATGACTCGACGACATGGGATGTTCGGGTGTCTCAAAGCCGGGGCCGTTTGTCATGAAGAAGGAGCCGGCAGGCTTTCGGGAGCCTGCGGTGGCGGGTCGTTTTTATCCGGGCGAAGCCTCGGCCCTGCGCGATCAGGTGCAGCGGTGCCTCGCGTGGAAGCCGGATCCACCAACGACGCCAGCGACGTCGGGCGCCGCCGATCCGGAGCGGGTTGTCGCGGTGGTCGTGCCGCACGCCGGCTACGACTACTCGGGCGGAGTGGCCGGGGCGGTCTACGCCGCCACCACGCTGCCGCGCTTGCTGGTGATCCTCTGTCCCAATCACACGGGGCTCGGTCGTCCCGTCGCGATGATGAACCGGGGCGTATGGCGCACTCCGCTGGGCGACGCGGTCGTCGACGAAGAGCTGGCCGACCGGATTCTCCAGACCTCCTCGCTCGTCGAGCTGGACGACCGCGCTCATCGCGACGAGCATTCCCTCGAAGTCCAGCTGCCGTTTCTCCAGGTCCGGATGGAGGAGTTCACGTTCGTGCCGCTGTGCGTGGGCGGGCTCGGCCTGCCGGCCCTGATCCGGCTGGGGCACGATCTGAGCCGCGCGATCCGGGATTCGGACCGACCGACCGGTCTGGTGATTTCCAGCGACATGAGCCACTACATCCCGGCCGGCGAGGCGCGGCGGAAGGACATGATGGCGGTTGAGCGGATCGCGGCACTGGACCCGGAGGGATTGCACCAGGTAGTCGAGACGATGGATATCTCGATGTGCGGTATCGCGCCGGCGGTGGCCGGGCTCACCGCGGCCCACGATGCGGGGGCGCGGCATGCGCGTCTGGTGGCTTACGCAAATTCCGGCGATTCAAGCGGCGACTACGAGAAGGTCGTGGGTTACGCGGGCCTCGCCATCCCATGTCAGGCATGACAAGCAGACTGCCTCACCTCGTCCTGGCGCTCGCGTGCGCCGCGCTGACGGCGTCGGGTTGGGCGCGGGCCGCCGGCACGACGGGCCCCGCCACCAAGTCCCCGGCCAAGCTGGCGGCCACCGAGCAGCCGGTGATTTCCGCGAACAAGTTCGAGCAGGTCTCCGAGGGCGAGCTGCTGCTGACCGGCGACGTCGACCTGCGCTATGGCGACCTCAGGCTGCTGGCCGACACGGTGCATTTCAATGACAAGACGCACCAGGTCCAGGCCGAGGGCAATGTCGTGCTGATGCTCGGCAAGAGCCAGATCAGCGGCGACCGACTCGAGATGGATTCCGAGACCAGGCTGGCCACGGTCTGGAACGCTCACGGCTACATGGACCCGGATGTCATCTTCCAGGCCGAGAAGCTCGAGAGGATCGCCGAAGACAAGGTGGTCATCACCAACGGGACGGTGACGACCTGCACGCAGCCGACTCCCTACTGGGCCTTCCACGTCACCAGCGCCCTGCTGCATCTGGACCACTATGCCCACATGAAGAACGTCGCCTTCAAGGTGGAAAAGGCGCCGGTCATCTATCTGCCGTACCTGGTGTGGCCCATGAAGAAGGATCGAGCCTCCGGGCTGCTGCTGCCCAACGTCGGCTACTCCAAGCAGCGCGGCTCGTTCATCGGCAACGCGCTCTACCTGGTGCTGGGTCGCAGCCAGGACGCGACCCTCTACTACGATCTCTACGGGCGCACCGGCACCGGTCTCGGGTTCGAATACCGCTTCGTGCCGGCGGCGCGCGGCGACGGCATGTTCACCGGCTACTATCTCAAGGATTCCGTGCAGGACCCGAACAACCCGGAAGACACCCTCTCGCGCACGCGTTATCGATTCAACTTCAGACAGACACAGCGGTTCGCCAATGGATTCAGGCTCCTCGCCGACCTCAACCAGGTGAGCGACCTGGACTACTACCTCGATTTCGAGCGCGACATCACGCAGACGACGAGCCCCACCGTGCTGTCGCACGTCGACCTGGTGCGCAACTGGAGCAACTATTCGCTCAACGTGCGCGCCGACCGCCAGGAGCAGTTCATCTCATCGGTGGAGAGCCTGACGCTGGAGCGGCTGCCCGAGGTCGAGCTGCGCGGCCGCGGCATCCGGTTCGGCCACACGCCGTTCTATCTCTCGTTCGAGTCCTCCGCGGGGCTCTACAACAAGGACAGGCGGTTCGAGACGCTGCAGGACCCGAACCAGCCTGTGGACCCGAACAACACCGAGGCGGCCCAGCTCGAGAGCACCTACCAGCGGTTCGATCTCTTCCCGACCATCTCGGCCTCCTTCACGCCGACCCCATGGCTCGACATCTCTCCTTCGGTGTCGGCCCGCGAGACTTTCTACAGCCGCAGCCAGATCGATCCCGCCGACCCGAACTCGCTGACGAGCGACGAAAACATCACGCGCGAGTTCGCGGCGTTCAATCTTTCAATGGTCGGGCCGCGTTTTTTCCGGCTCTTCGGAGACCCGAAGAGCCTGGACACCACCGTCTACAAGCACACCTTCGAGCCGCGTCTGCTTTACACCTACATCCCCGACGTCAGCGATGGAGAAAACGTCATCCGGTTCGACGACATCGACGCGCTGCGCCACGCCGACAACGAAGTCACCTATTCGCTGACGAGCCGGCTGCTCGCCAGGAGGCCGGTCTCCCACCCGCCACCGCCGCCC
>DASROJ010000311.1:0-4984 GCA_035646975.1 Patescibacteria group bacterium | reverse complement strand
CTTCCTAACTTGTCCCAGTTCGATGTTCGACATTGAGGGGGTCCTCCCTGATTGATCGGAACATCCACCAACGCGTGCTGGTTTCCTGGTGCGCCCGGCCACCATCGCCGGGCGGCGCCCGCTTTCTTCAACCCAACGACGCGCCGGTTCCGCCTCTGGGCCACTCTCGATCCCTTTCCGGTCGTTCACCGACACGCGATCGGATGACGAGGATGCGTCGCAGATCGGGATAGGGGGACACCTCGCGATGCCACCCCTCCCACACCACCGGGCATACGGGTCCGTACCACGGCGGTTCGATCGGGTTAAGCTCGGGCGAGAACATAGAGACGAGGGAGACCGAGGCCGTCGAAGTAGGGGTTGCGCAGCGCCTGTTGGAGTGCCGGATGTCCTGACATACGCCAGAACCCGGTCGGCGAGCCGGCAGCAACCGCCGCGTGGAACTTCGGCACGCCACGGCGCCGCAGTTCGTTGAAGCGGTTGGGACCGTTCCGCCACTGCCGCCAAAGATACAAACGTAGCCTTCGGCGGATCCATGCTTCCAGGTTGGTAAGCACCCGTGGGGTCTGGCAGAAGCCGAAGTATCCGCGCCATCCGAGGAGGTATGGCGCCAGCTCTTTGACCATCTGCGGCAGACTGATGCCCCGTGTCCGGCGGGTCACGTCCCGGATCTGCGCCTTGAATTTGTTGAGGGCGTTTGGCGCGATGCGCCGCTCGCTCCCATCATTCGCGATGCTGAAGCCCAGGAATTTGCGCTCCTCCGGTCGCGCCACCGCGCTTTTCGCCTCATTGACCTTCAGCCGCAGCTTCTGGGTCAGGAACCGGCTCACCGATGCCATGACCCGTTCTCCGGCGCGGCGGCTGCGAACGTAGATATTGCAGTCGTCGGCATACCGGCAGAAACGGTGGCCCCGTCGCTCCAGTTCTTTGTCGAGATCGTCGAGCACGAGATTGCTTAAGAGGGGCGAGAGCGGACCGCCTTGCGGCGTCCCCTCCTCCACCGGACTAACCAAGCCGTCCTCCATCACCCCGGCCTTGAGAAAAGCCCGGATGAGTCTGAGCACCCGTTTATCCGACACCCGCGCAGCGACCCGCGCCATCAAGCCGTCGTGATTGACTCGATCGAAAAATTTTTCGAGATCAAGATCGACCATGACGTTGTAACCCTCGGCGATGTATCGCTGCGCCTGGGCCACCGCCTGGTGGGCGGAGCGCCCCGGCCGGAAGCCGTAACTGTGCTCGGAGAACGTTGGGTCCCAGCGCTCCTGGAGAACCTGCAGCAGCGCCTGCTGGATCAGTCTGTCGACGACGCACGGGACGCCGAGCTTTCTGACCCCGCCATCCGGCTTGGGTATTTCGACCCGCTTGACCGGCTGCGGCTGATAAGCTCCCGAGAGCAGCTGAGACCGGATGTTTGGCCAGTGCTCACGCAGGTAGGCCTTGGCGTCCTCGATGGTCATCCCATCGACGCCGGGGCTGCCTTTGTTGCTGCGAACTCGTTTCCACGCTCTTTCAAGATTTCCTCGGCCGCACACCCCCTCCATCAGTTGTTCTGCGCAAGCCGGGCTTTCGGGTATTGGCGTCGCCATGGGTGGTTCGGTCCCTTGATGTCCACGGGCCGGGGCTTCACCCCGGCCGTTGGGGACCAAGGCCAGCGTGTACTGGATCTTCTGCCGCGTTCCACTCATGAGTTACCGGTCCTACTTGCCACTCTCGACCGTTCGGGCCTTCGGTCCTCGTTTCCGGCTCGGCCTATCTGTTGCTCCGCCTTTCGGCGCTGGAGTGCCTCACTAGCCTTGCCGACGGCTTGACCTACTATGCCCTCTGCTGACTTCTGCCACGCGGTCAGACGGCCTCTCGGCCACCTCAGTCGCCTCGCGGCGACACTGGACAGATCTCCCGGGGTAAGCTCAATCGCCTTCGGTGCACAGCCGCCGGATCTACGCTTCGCGCCCTTGATGGATATGGACTTCGCGCTTCGTTGCCCGCTTGTCCGGCGCTGGCGCCTCGTATCCGGTTTTTGTTCATCGGCTCGCACCTTTGTTCCACGCTTCCTTCAGACCCCGCCTCGCGGCGATAGCCCTTGCGCTTCACTAACCCTTCACCTCCATCAGGTTGGGTAGAGGACTTTCACCTCCAAGCTACTGAGCATGCCCGGCACACAACGAACCCGCTCGCGCGGGAGGGGAGCACGCGTCGTGGCCGGTGCGGTTTCGTCGGGGCGATGCGCAGTAAGGCGTGACGGTCGGGGCATCCGATCCCGAGCATCGAAGGTCCAGCAACCTTCAGCTCGGGAGAGCCCCGATGACCTCCGATACCTCACCCCGGCCCATCAGCCCGCTGCGGGCACGCATGATCGAAGACATGAGTGTGCGCGGCTTCAAGGAGGACACGCGGCGTGACTATGTCCGCCAGGTGCGCGCCTTCGCGGCCTTCATCGGCCGCTCGCCCGACACCGCGACGGCGGAAGAGCTGCGCCTCTTCCAGCTGCACCAGACGCAGAGCGGCACGCAGCCGCCGAGCATCAACGGCGCGGTCTCGGCTCTGCGCTTCTTCTTTAATGTGACGCTCGACCGCCCGGATCTGGCCCGGCGGCTCACCGTCGTGCCGTACCCGCGGCGGATACCGGTGGTGCTCAGCGTCGAGGAGGTGACGCTGCTGCTACAGGCGGCATCGGCGCCGAAGTACAAGGCAGCGTTCGCCACCGCGTATGGCGCCGGGCTGCGCGTCTCGGAGGTTGTCGCGCTCAAGGTCGGCGATATCGATTCCGAGCGCATGCTGCTGCGCGTCGAGCACGGCAAGGGAGGCAAGGACCGCCACGCGATGCTGTCGCCGCAGCTGCTCGAACTGCTGCGCGCCTGGTGGCGCGAGGGGCGGCGGCGCAGCCTGCTGCTGCCGGGAGGCTGGCTATTTCCAGGCCGCAACCCGGTCGAGCCGCTATCGGCCCGCCAGCTCTGCCGCGTTGTCCGCGCAGCCGCCCAGGCCGCCGGGATCACCAAGCGCGTCTCGCCGCACACGCTGCGGCACAGCTTCGCCACCCACCTGCTCGAACAAGGCGTCGACATTCGCGTGATCCAGACGCTCCTCGGCCACGCCAAGCTCGACACCACCGCGCTTTACACCCGCGTCGCCAATACCACGATCCGGGCCGTCACCAGCCCACTCGACCGGCTTGCACCGTTGATCGACGGGAGGCCGCGACCCGAGACGTAGCCGGCGGCCGTGCGCCGCCCGAGGCTGGAGGTCGCAGATATCTTTCATCGTCATGGGGCCGACTGGCGCCGCGCCAATGCCGGGCATCTGAGTCTCGGCCAGCTCCAGGTCATGTCGGCCATCGAGGACTGCCGATCGGCCGTCCTTGGCGGCCATGTCGAGCGCTGCGAGGACTGCGGCCACCGCCGGATCTCGTACAATTCTTGTCGTAACCGCCACTGTCCCAAGTGCCAGGGCGCAGCGGCGCAGGATTGGCTCGCAGCCCGCGAGGCCGATCTGCTGCCGGTCGGCTATTTCCACGTCGTCTTCACGCTGCCAGCCGAGATCTCCCCGATCGCCTACCAGAACAAGGCGGTGGTCTACGATCTGCTGTTCCGCACCGCGGCCGAGACGCTGCTGGCAATTGCCGCCGATCCCAAGCACCTCGGCGCCCACATCGGCGCCACCGCCGTGCTGCACAGCTGGGGCTCGGCGATGACCCACCACCCGCACGTCCACATGATCGTGCCGGGCGGCGGGATCTCCCTCGACGGCACCCGATGGGTGCGCTGCAAGCCCGGCTTTCTACTGCCGGTGCGGGTGCTGTCCCGCTTGTTCCGGCGTCTCTTCCTGGTCGCGCTTGCTCACGCTCACGCGGCAGGCCGGCTGGCGTTTTTTGGCGAGATCGCGGGTCTGCGCCGCCGTGAGGCCTTTGCCGCGCATCTCTCGCCGCTTCGGCGGAAGAACTGGTTTGTCTACGCCAAGCCGCCCTTCGCCGGACCGGAAGCGGTGCTTGCCTATCTCGCCCGTTACACCCATCGCGTCGCCATTGCGAACAGCCGGTTGCTCAGCCTCGACGAACGCGGTGTGACCTTCCGCTACAAGGATTACCGCCGCAACGGCCAGGCGCGGTACCGCACGATGACCCTCGCCGCCGACGAGTTCATCAGGCGTTTCCTGCTCCACGTCCTGCCGAAGCGGTTTCACCGCATCCGCCACTACGGGCTGCTCGCCAGCCCCGGCTGCAAGGCCAATGTTGCACGCGCCAGGGAGCTGATCGCCGCCCCGATGCCGGAGGTCGAGCCGCCGGCGGCGCGCGACACCGCCGATCCGGACGTCGCCACCGATCATCGCCCGCCGTGCCCTTGCTGCGGAGGCCGCATGATCATCGTCGAGGTCTATGGCCGAGACGGCGCACCGCGCGGCCCGCCCTCCGACGCCGGGAGCAGGATTTGAAGCAATGACAATCCTCGTCGTCTCGGTGCAGCGTCCATTCGCCGGACCTTCTCGGTCCCGGCGCCGTAGCTATTTCATTCCGGCACCGCCAAGCGTCAGCACGACATCACTGATCAGTCCTCGATCAGGTCCTCGGCGACGCCGGCAGGGTCCGATGCGCTATCCGCAGCGCCTCTCGGCCTCCCCAATCTCCTCAAAACCATCCTCTGCAAACGCCGCAGCATGACCAAATCCCCATAGACGGCCAACTGCTCGCCGCCGTCCCGCGGGTTCGTTCTTCGGAGGCTTTCGGACGCCGGCGCCCCTACACCGGGCCGATTGCTCGTGTCGCGCCGGCATCCGAAACCCTTACCGATTCCGGCCGTTCGCGGGACCGCGATCGAACCGTTGAGTTCGAACCACAACGGACCCTCAATACCGCGAGAGCGCGCTTTTATCCCTCCGGAAGCCCGGTCTTGCGCAACCCTTCGGCGATGCGTGCGGCGAACTCGGGCGACACTCCCTTGCCTAGATCGCGCATCACGGCGGCGACGGTTGGTTCGGGATAAGTCTCGCG
>DASROJ010000310.1:0-3903 GCA_035646975.1 Patescibacteria group bacterium | reverse complement strand
GGCATCGACGCCCTGCTGGCGTTCGGACCGGACAACCTCCCCCGACTCGGGCAGGTCGCCGTGGATGGAAGGGTTCTTGTTTTCACGCTGGCGGCTTCACTGATCGCCGGCGCGTTGTTCGGCATCGTCCCGGCGCTGCAGGTGTCACGCCCGTCGCTCAACGAGACGCTCAAGGAAGGAAGCGGACGCGCCTCGGGAGGTCTGCGGGGCCGGCGGGCCCGAAGCGTGCTGGTGGTCGCAGAGGTCGCGCTGTCACTCGTCCTGCTGGCCGGAGCCGGGCTGATGCTCAGGAGCTTCTCGCGGATGCTGGAGGTCGATCCCGGGTTCGACCCGAAGAACGTCCTGACAGCGCGCATGTTCCTCACACCGGGCAAGTACACCGAGCCGAAACAGATCGCGTCGTTCTACCAGAGCCTCCTCGAGCGTCTCGGAGGTCTGCCAGGAGTGGTCTCGGCTTCGGCCATCAGCGAGATCCCGATGGGCGGTTCCTACTCCTCGGGAACCATGACGGTCAAGGACAAGCTGGGCGACCAGGACAACGAGGAAATCGAAATCGATCAACGCGCGGTGGCCGACGGCTATTTCCGCACGATGGGTCTGACGCTGGTCAAAGGACGTCTTTTCACCCAGCAGGACACGGCCGACGCACCCGGTGTCACCATCATCGACGAGACGTTCGCTCGCAGGTGCTGGGCCGATGCGGATCCGATTGGCCGCCAGGTCAAGGTCGGCGGGTCCGAAGGAAAGATGCCCTGGCTCACCATCGTGGGAGTCGTGCGGCAGGTCAAGCAGTTCGGGCTCGATGTGGACGGACGCGAGCAGGCCTACTTCCCCTTTTCCCAGGCTCCGCAAATCTCCATGGTGCTGGTGCTGCGCACGCTGCAGGACCCGATGGGGATCGCCGGCTCCGTGCAGGCCGAGGTGCTCGCGCTGGACAAGGACCTGCCGATATTCGCCGTCCGCTCGATGGAGCGGATCGTCTCCGACTCCGTGTCGCAGACCCGGTTCAGCCTCTTTCTGTTGACCAGCTTCGCCGGCGTCGCGCTGCTGCTGGCCGCCGTGGGGATCTACGGTGTGATGGCCTGGTCGGTCAGCCAGCGGAACCACGAGATCGGGATCAGGATGGCGCTGGGCGCCCAGGGTGAAGACGTGCTCCGGCTGGTGCTGCGCGCCGGCATGTCCCTGACGTTCGCGGGGCTGGCCCTCGGGCTGGGCGCCGCGGTGGCTCTCACGCGGCTGATGGGCGGCCTGCTGTTCCAGATCAGCGCGGTGGACCCGGCCACCTACACCGGCGTCGCCTTGCTGCTGGGATCGGTGGCGATGCTCGCCTGCTACATCCCCGCCCGTCGCGCGACGAGGGTCGACCCGATGATCGCGCTGAGGTACGAATGAGAAACCTGCGATTCGCGTTGCGGATGTTCCTGCGCAACCCGGCCTACTCGGCCGTCGCCGTCCTGACGCTCGCGCTGGGCATCGGAGCCAACACGACCATCTTCAGCATGGTCAACGCGGTGCTGCTCAAGCCTCTGCCCTACGCGCAGCCGGAGCGCATCGTGGGTGTCTGGACCACTTTTCTTCCGAGCGGCGTGGAGCGCGACATTTTCTCGGCCGCCAACTTCCAGGACCTCGCCACGAGAAACCATTGCTTCGAGGCCACCGCCATCCATTCGAGCTTCGGATACGACATGACGAGCGACGGCGAGCCCGAACGGGTCAGCGCCGCACGGGTCTCACCTTCGTTTTTCCAGGCCCTGGGCGTGAGCCCCATGCTGGGCCGCGCGCTGCGCCCCGAAGAGGACGTCCCCGGCAAGGACGACGTCGTGGTGATCGGCTACGGTCTGTGGCAGCGCCGGTTCGGCTCGGACCCGCAGATCGTCGGCAGGACGCTGACGCTGAGCGGGCGAAGCTATGTCGTGGCCGGCGTTATGCCGCGAGGATTCCAGTATCCGGAGCGGGCGCAAATCTGGGCGCCGATCGCCTTCGATGCCGACCAGCTCCGGCAAAGAGGAGCGATCCAGTACGACGTGATCGCGCGCCTGAAGCCGGACGTCACTCTCGAGCAGGCTGGCTCAGAGATGCGGGCGCTTGGAGAGGCGCTCGCCCGCGATTTCCCCCAGGACAACGCCGGCATGGGGCTCATCGTCGTGCCCCTGCACGAGCAGATCGTGGGAAAGGTGCGTCTCTCGTTGCTGACGCTGCTGGCAGCCGGGGCGTTCGTGCTGCTAATCGCCTGCGCCAACCTGGCGAACCTGCTGCTGGCCAGCGCCACCGTCCGATACCGCGAGTTCGCGATCCGGGCCGCGCTCGGCGCCAGCCGCGGACGCCTCGCGGGCCAGCTTCTTTTCGAGAGCCTGCTGCTGGCCCTGGTGGGCGGATCGGCCGGCACCCTGCTCGCCTGGTGGTCGATCGACCTGCTCGTCGCAATGAACCCGGGTGACATCCCGCGGCTCGACGAGGTGACACTCGACGGCCAGGTCCTGCTTTTCACGCTCGGGATCTCGTTGCTGACCGGACTGCTGTTCGGTCTGGCGCCGGCCCTCGCCTCCTGGAAGAGCGATTTGCACGACTCGCTGAAGGATGGCGCGCGCGGGACCGGGGCTGGCATCAACCGCGCGAGGCTGCGCGGCGCCCTGGTCTGCGCCGAGGTATCGCTGGTCCTGGTGCTGCTCGTCGGCGCCGGGCTGATGCTGAAAAGCTTCTCGCGGCTGCATGCCGAAAAGCCCGGCTTCCAGCCCGAGCATCTGCTCACGCTGCAGGTCTTTCTTCCCCAGTCGCGGTACCAGGACGCGGCCTCGCGCCTCGCGTTCCATGACGCGATGCTGGCAAAACTCCAAGCTGTCGAAGGCGTGCAGGCGGCCGCCATCGCGAGTCCCGCCCCTTTTTCGGTGGTGCCCTATCTGAACGACGCCGACTTCAGCGTCATGGGCCGCCCTGTTCCGGTCCAGGGCCAGTTTCCGATAGCCCTGGTCAATCGAGTCAGTCCTGGCTACTTCGGGACGATCGGCACGCCGCTGCTGCGCGGGCGCGATTTCACGCCGAGGGATGACGCGAATGGTCCCCAGGTGATCATCATCAACGACACGCTCGCGCGCCGCTTCTGGCCCGGCGAAAACCCGGTCGGCGGCAGGCTGGCCCTGGGCCAGAGCCAGAATCCATCGAGGGTCTTCGAGATCGTCGGCGTGGTGGCTGACATGAAGCGCCTGGCCCTCAGCGCCGCCGAGCGGCCCGAAATCTACTTCCCTTTCATCCAGAGACCCGTCAGCCGCATGGATGTGCTCGTGCGGGCAAAGGGCAGCCCGGGCGCTCTTGCCTCCGCGGTGAAAGCGCAGCTCTGGTCGGTCGACAAGGATCTTCCCGCAACCTACCTCAGCACGATGGACCACCTGATCTCCGAGTCGTTGTCCAGACCGCGGTTCGACGCGATGTTGCTGGCCGCGTTCGCGGGGCTTGCCCTGCTGCTGGCAATGGTCGGACTGTACGGAGTCATCGCCTACGGGGTCAGTCAGCGCACGCAGGAGATCGGCGTGCGGATGGCGCTGGGAGCTCAGCGGGCCGACATCCTGCGGCTCGTGTTGTCGCAGGGGGTCCTCCTGACCGCGGCGGGTGTCGTCGCGGGTCTGGCCATCTCGCTGGCAATGACACGGGCGATATCCGGTCTGCTCTACGGGGTGAGCGCCTTCGATCCGCTCACCTACGCCGCGGTGACGCTGCTCATCACCCTGGTGGCGATGCTGGCCTGCTACATCCCGGCCCGCCGCGCCATGAGGGTGGACCCGATGATCGCCCTGAGATACGAATAGGAGAAATCGAGCATGGAGACGTTGCTCGCCGACCTGCGTTACGCGTTGCGCTCCTTTCTGAGAACCCCCGGGTTCACGGCGGCGGCCGTGCTCTCATTGGCCC
>DASROJ010000309.1:0-15460 GCA_035646975.1 Patescibacteria group bacterium | reverse complement strand
GGGTGGCGTGACGTAGTATCTCGCGGCCCAGATCGCCAGCTGGAGCAGCTCCCCGGGCAGGATGGGCGCCTCGTCGGGAAGCTCGGCGACGTTCCTGATCCTGCCGGGATCGAGCGTTCCCGGCGAAGCCGGTCTCACGATGACGCCGGTCACGAGACGTCTGCCCACCGGGACCACCGCGCGGGCGCCCGGCTCCGACGAACCCGGCGTGTCCGAAGCCACCTGGTAGGTGAACAGCGACCTCACCGGGAGAGGAACGGCGACGTCGACGTAGCGTGGTATCCTCAGCGAAGTGGGCGAAATGGGCGGCATTGGAGACATGGGAGACACGGACCTCTTCTCACGACTCGGCGTGGTGCTGCTGCGTCCGAGGAGCCCGGGCAACGTCGGCTCGGTGGCGCGGGCCATGAAGAACATGGGATTCACGCGCCTCATCGTGGCCAACCCGATGAGCTACGAGGACCCCGCATGGTTTGACGACGAGGCCCGCCGCATGGCCTGGCAGGCCGCCGATCTGCTGTCGGCGCGCCACACGGAACCCACCCTGGACGCGGCGCTGTCTCCTTTCGATCTGGTGGTCGGCACGACCTCCAATCCGCCCGACGGCGCGCGCACCCTGCCGCCACGCGAGATCGCCTCGGCGATCGCCACGCACGTTGAATCGCATCCGACCGCGAACGTCGCGCTGCTTCTCGGCCAGGAGAACATCGGGCTGACACGCGAGGATCTCGCGAGGTGTCACCTGGTCGGCTCCATCCCCGTGTCCGAGGCCTATCCTTCCCTGAACCTCGCGCAGGCCGCGCTGCTGTTCCTCTACGAGACAAGACTCGCCTTCTCCGCCCTGCAATCCTCCGCGTCATCTCCCCACGAGCCGATCGGCCAGGGGGATCCGCAGGCGCTCCACCCGCACCACGGACAGCTCGAGGCGTTCTATGCCCGCCTCGAGAGCGCCCTCGAGGAGATCGGCTTCTTCCAGGGAACGGCGCGTGCCCACATGATGCGCGAATTACGGCTCATCTTCAATCGGACGCTTCTCACCTCGCGCGAGCTCGCCATTCTGGAAGGTGTCGTGCACCAGGCGGTGTGGGCCGCGCGCCGACGAGGTTGATCCTGCCGTCCCACTCCTTCTATACTCCGCGCTCGTTCAGGGCTGGCGGCACGAACATCGGTCAACCGGGTGGCTTGCGCCCCGCGGCCGTCCTCTGGCGGATGGCTGGCGGGAGGAGGCAGCGACCGTGCAACCGTATCATTTTCTCGTTTTCGCCATCATCGTCGCGCTCGCCTTCGACTTCATCAACGGGTTCCATGACGCGGCCAACTCCATCGCCACCGTCGTGTCGACCCGGGTGCTCACACCGGCCGTGGCCGTCGCCTGGGCGGCCCTGTTCAATTTCATCGCCGCTTTCACCTTCGGCACCGCGGTGGCCAAGACGATCGGCAAGGGCCTCATCGATGTCCAGGTCGTGGACAATCATGTCATCATGGCGGGTCTCATCGGCGCCATCTTCTGGGACCTGCTCACCTGGTACTACGGAATCCCGTCGAGCTCCTCCCACGCGCTGATCGGCGGTTATGCCGGCGCCGCGGTGGCGAAGGCCGGCATCTCGTCGATCATCGTCTCAGGCTGGACGAAAACCGTTCTCTTCATCTTCCTGTCGCCGGCCATCGGCCTGGTCCTCGGGTTCGGGATCATGACGCTGATCAACATCGTCTGTCGCAATGCAACACCCGGGCGGGTCGACCGCTGGTTCCGAAAGCTCCAGCTGCTCTCGGCCGGAGCCTACAGCCTCGGGCACGGCACCAACGACGCCCAGAAGACGATGGGGATCATCACCGGCCTGCTGGTGGCCAACGGTTATCTCAAGACGTTCGACGTCCCCTACTGGGTCATCCTGCTCTGTCATGCGGCCATCGCGGCGGGAACGATGTGCGGGGGCTGGCGGATCGTGAAGACGATGGGTCAGCGAATCACGAAGCTCAGGCCGGTCGGCGGTTTCGCCGCGGAGACAGCCGGCGCCATCACCATTATCGGAGCCGCCATCGGTGGAATCCCCGTTTCCACCACCCATACGATAACCGGGTCGATCGTGGGCGTGGGCGCCACCACGCGTCTTTCCGCCGTGCGCTGGGGAGTGGCCGGCAACATCGTCTGGGCCTGGATCCTGACCATTCCGGCCGCGGCGGCGGTCTCGGCGCTGAGCTACTTCCTGGTCCTGAAGCTGGGCTGGTTTCCAGCATGACCCCGCGCCGTCGCCTCAGGCGTTCTTCAGCATGATCCCTTCGAGAACGTTGGCCACGTCCTCGCAGCGGTCGGTGGCATGCTCGATCTTCTCGATGATTTCCTTCTGCTTGAGCAGCTCGATCGGATCCTTGACCTCCGAGAACAGCCTCACGAGACCCTTGTGGAACAGCCGATCCCCCTCGTTTTCCAGCGAATGGATCTCGATGCAACGGTCGAGAATCTTGTCGGTCCTGCCCAGGTTTGTCACGGCCAGCTTGATCACCTCGGTCTGACGTCGCAGGACGTCCGTCAGACCGTGGACTTCCACCGATGTGCCCTTGATACGAAACGCCACCATCCGATCGGCGGTGGAGTCGATCAGGTCGACCACGTCGTCGAGCTTCACCGCCAGATCGTGGATGTCCTCGCGATCGAGCGGTGTGATGAACGTGGAATTGAGCTTCCGGACCAGGTTGTGGGTCAGCTCGTCGCACTGATGCTCGACATGCTTGATACGCGCGGCGTATTCCTCGGGACGCTCGGCGGTTTCGACCATGGCTTTGAGCAGCCCGGCGGCCTCGTTGATCTTGTCGGCCATGTCCGCGAAGATGTCGAAAAACGCCTTGTCGTTGGACAGAAACCCGAACATCATTCCCCCTCGTTCATGTTTGAAGCAGCGTCATGACTTTCTGCATGTCGTCCCAGACTTCTTTCTTGGCGGCGGGGTTTCGCAGGAGGTACGCCGGATGGAAGGTCGGCATGACCGGGATGCCCCTGAATTCCCGGAAGGACCCTCTCAGCTTGGTGATGCCGGCCGAGGTTTCCAGCAGCGCCTGTGTCGCGGGCGATCCCAGCGCGACGATCACGGCCGGCGCGATGATTTCGATCTGCCGGAACAGGAACGGTGTGCAGGCGGCGACCTCGTCGGGCTGCGGCGTCCTGTTGTCCGGTGGCCGGCATTTCACCACGTTGGCGATATACACCTGTTCGCGACGGAGTCCCATCGCCTCGATGATCTTGTTGAGAAGCTGTCCCGCACGCCCCACGAACGGCAATCCCTGCCGATCCTCGTCGGCGCCCGGGCCCTCCCCCACGAACATCAGACGCGCCAGCGCGCTGCCGTCCCCGAACACGATGTTCGCCCGGCCGTCGCACAGTTTGCACCGTCTGCAGTCGCCGATGGTCCCGGTGCGCAGCGCCTCCAGGTCGGCCGCCGCGGTGGATACCGTGCCGGCGGGCGTGCGGCCGGATCGAACCTGCGGGTCGGCGGTCGGTGTCGACGCAGGCGGGTCTTGCGCACCGGACGCCGGAGTCCTGCCGAGGTCCAGAGCCGACACGCCCATCTCCTGGTAGAACCGCAGGTGTCTCAACACCTGATCTCTCAGGTCATCCACACGATTGACTCCATCGACACGCTCGACGCCATCTGCACCCGCTGCCTCATCGTCACTATCGATTTCGATCCGACTCACGGGAGCCTCCGGGCGATCAGGTCCATCAATCTGTGCGCCACTTCCTTCTTGCTCATGACCGGCCAGCGCTGCTCCTGCGCCTCCGGCTCCAGCACCACCACCTCGTTGGAGTCGGAGCCGAATCCACTGTCGGTGGCCTCGGCGGCAACGCTGTTGGCGACGATCAGATCGAGCCGCTTGTGCTTCATCTTGCGTCGCGCGTTGGCGACCAGGTCGTCGGTTTCCGCCGCGAACCCCACCAGAAAACGCTTTCCGGGCAGGCCGCCGATCTCCGCCAGGATGTCGGGCGTGCGCTCGAACGACACCTGGAGAGCGGCCTGATCCTTCTTCACCTTGTGTCGTTCGGGGGTCACCGCCCGGAAGTCCGACACGGCAGCCGCCATCACGACGACATCGGAGGCGCCGGCTCCGTCGGCACGCCCGATCACGGCATCTCGCATCTGCTGGGCGGATGCGACGCGAACCATCGTAATGCCCGCGGGATCCGGCAGGTGGGTCGGCCCCGAGACCAGCACCACCCGCGCGCCGAGATCACGGGCCGCTTCGGCAATGGCAAAACCCATCTTCCCGGTGGACGGGTTGGACAGGTATCGGACCGGATCGATCATCTCGCGCGTCGGGCCGGCCGTGACCAGAACCCGTTTCCCCTCGAGAGACCGCGCGCCCGGCGAGTCACCCGCGCCGGCGCCGCGCGCATCGCGGACGATCGCGAGGGCATGGGCCACGATCTCCTCGGGATTGGCCATGCGCCCGACTCCGCTTCCCTCGGATCGCGAGGCCAGCGGCCCCGTGTCGGGTCCGAGGACGTGCACGCCCCTGGCTTTGAGTCGTCCGATGTTCTCCTGGACGGCGGGATGCTCCCACATCCTCGTATTCATGGCCGGCGCGATGGCGACCGGGCAGGTCACCGCCAGGATGAAGGTGGAAAGAAAATCATCGGCGAGCCCCGCCGCCATCCTGCCGATCGTCCCTGCCGTGGCCGGGGCCACCAGCAGCAGGTCGCAGTTGCGCGCCAGGCCGATGTGCTCCACATCAGCCGGATCGGCGGCTTGCCACGATCCGAATTGCGAGGTGATCACCCTGCGGCCTGACAGCGTCTGCAATGTCAGGGGGGTGACGAACTCGGCCGCATGCGCGGTCATGACGACGGTGACCTGCGCTCCTTCGCGCTGCAGCGCGCGAACGATCTCCGCGGCCTTGTAGGCGGCGATGCCACCGGTGACTCCGAGCACGACCTGCATGCTGGCTTCCTCTGCGCGAAAAGGCAGCCGCCGCTACTCGGGCGCGCCCACCTCCGGAGCGACCTCGATCTCCGCGCCATCCACCACCACCGGCGGCGGTCCGTCGTAATAGGGCACCAGGTCCGCGAGCACTTCCTCCTGCGCCACGGTGGTGAACTTCTTGGAGCGGGAGTTCAGGCGTGGTGTCGCCCCTTTCTGCAGCTGGCGGCACCTGTGGCCGGCGACGGCCACGAACTTGAACTTGCTCATCATGTTGTCGGGATACTGGAGTATTCTCATCAGACCTCCTGTTGCTCCTCGTTTCAATCTTTCCGTTCAACCGGCGCGGAAGCTCGCCAGTATCCGGCTGCACGCCTCCGCCTGGCGGTCCGTCCGGCTGCGATGGGCAAGCAGTATCGCCTCGAGCCGGAGCAGAGCCTCGTCGAGCGACTCGTTGATCACGACATAGTCGAACTTCGAGCATCGCTCGACTTCGGCGCGGGCGTTGCGTACCCGGCGCTCGATGTCCAGCAACGGCTCGAGCCCCCGTCCAGTGAGCCGCTTCTTGAGCGTCTCGAAATCGGGCGGCAGGATGAAGATCAGCACGGACTCCCCGCGAAGCCTTCTGACGCTGGCGGCGCCCTGGGTGTCCACGTCGAGCAGCACGTCCCGGCCGCGCGCCAGGCTGGCATCGACGAGCCGCGCGCTGGTGCCGTAACGCTGGCCGTGAACCTCGGCCCACTCCAGGAACTCGCCGTCGGCCACCATCCGCTCGAACTCTTCCAGGCCGATGAAATGATAATCGACGCCTTCTTTTTCTCCCGCCCGCATCGGTCGTGTCGTGTACGAAACCGAGAAGTCCACGTCCGGCAGATCCTCGAGCAGCCGTCGAATCAGCGTGGTCTTTCCGGTTCCCGAGGGAGCTGTCACGACGAAGATGTCCCGGTTACTCAATGTTCTGGACCTGTTCTCGAATTTTCTCCACCTCGGCCTTCACGTCGATGGCGTCCTGGCAGATGGAGAGATCGATCGCCTTCGAATTGATCGTGTTGGCTTCCCTGTTCATCTCCTGCATGATGAAATCCAGCTTCTTGCCTATCGGCTCACTCGCCTGGCCGAGAAGATCCGCCAGCTGCTCGAGGTAACCGGCCAGCCGCACCAGCTCCTCGGTGATGTCCGAGCGATCGGCCACCAGCGCGACCTCCTGCGCGAGACGCGAATCATCGATCTCGATCCTGCGGTTGCCTCCCGCCCCGGCGCCGTCCAGCTCGCCCAGCCGCTGTTTGAGCCGCTTGACGTACAGCGGGAGCATGTTCGGAGCGCGTTCGGCGATGCGCTCCTGCAGCTTGCGTATCACCTCGATTCGCCCGGCCATGTCCCGTGCGAGAATCTTTCCTTCCGCCAGGCGCATCGCGTCGTGCGCCGCCATCGCCGCGTCGAAGGCGGCCAGGACCGCTTCCTGCTCCTCCCGGCTCGCCGCTCCGGGTGAAATCCGCGACTTCAGGACATCGGGTAATCCAAGAATCGACTGGATCGTCACTTCGCCCGCCAGCCCGAACTCCTGTTTGAGGCTCTCCGCGGCTTTCACATAAGATGAAACCACCGGCCGGTTGATCTCCATCCCGGGCGCTTCGTCGGCGCCACGCGAGACGCTGACGTTGACATCGAGCCGTCCCCGGCTGACCCGGCCCTGAATGCGTTGATGGAGCAGCTGGTCAAGCCCGGCCAGCTCGGTGGGCAGCTTTATCTTCAGATCGGCGAAACGATGGTTGACGCTGCGGACCTCGACCGCAGCCCTGAACGGGCCAGCCGAGGCCTCGCCCCGGCCAAACCCCGTCATGCTCTTGATCACCTGGTCCGCCTCGGTTTCGGGTGGATAGCGCCGCGGCACCGCGGCGCCGTGGCACCGCCAAATGGGCTCGTGCAGCGCCGGGTCTTTCATTCTTTCGTGACGAGGGATTATGCCCCATGGGGGTCTGTCTAATCAACCCGGGTCTTCACCGGGCGCTCTGAAGCCTTTCCGGGTCGGGGGCGTGGATGAGACACTCTTCCACCGCCCTGGCGGCCACTTCGTGTCCATGACGATTGAAATGCGTGTCGCCGCCGGGCAGAAAGAGGTCCTGACCGGTGGCCGCCCGGCGGAACGGCTCCATCAAGTCACAGCAGGCCACCCCCTCCGTGCGGCAGAACTCCTCCAGGCGACGATTCGCAAGGCCCAGATCGAAATCCAGGTCGTCCAGGTTCCATCGTTTTCTCATGACCTCCCAGTCCCGCGGCTGCACCTGGTACCGCTGGGGATAGATCACCAGGAGGAATCGCGCGCCCCCCTCGCGAGCCGACCGATCCATCGCCTCGATGAGCTCGAATGCCGCCGCGTACATCCGCTCCACCGGCTCGAGCCGTTTCCGGTAGAAAAAACCGAGGTTCGCCGACCCGTCGATGAACCTCTTGTGTCCGTCGGCACTTTCGTACTGCTGTGCATAGCCGGGCATGTCGACAGGCTGGCTGCGCTGGCGCTCCGCGGCTGCCGTGAGCGCGGAAAAGAAATGGAATCTCACCAGCTTGGAGAGCAGCGTCGCCAGAACACCGGGGGCGGAGGGCGCGCTGGAACCCATGGCGGGATACTCGAACTCGCGGTAGCGGTCCCACGCGCTTGCGAGCGTCGGGTCGAACGCCGGGTTGGGCAGGAGTCTGCCCCGTCCGTCCAGCTTGAATAGACGGTCATCACCGCTGAACTGCTCGGCCTGCATCATGTCGTTTCCCGACAGACCGTAGATCACGATCTCCGGGTGGTAATGGACGCCGAACTGCTGCAGGTAATAAAGACCATAGGCCGGGTCCGACACCTCCGCGTTCATGACGGTCACCTCGCCGCCGGGCCGGGTCGAGGCCAGTCGTTTTTCCAGCAGCGAGCCGAAGAACCGATCCTGTTCGGCGCAGAAACCGGTGGAGAACGAATCACCCAGGCTGAGCAGGCGAAGCTCGCCGGCGGCGGGCTTTGCGCCGAACTCGCGCTGGTTGCGAAATCCCTGTGAGTTGGTGGCCAGCCGGGCGCCATTGGGGTATTCGGGGGCGCGCATCCTGACGTCGAGACCGGGCTTGAGCCGTCCGCCGGGGCCGATGTAGGGCGCTTCGCGTGGGAACAGCGTCGCGAAGGTGCTCTCATCCCCCCAGACCACCAGGGGGGATCCGGCGAGCAGACCCGGGATCTCCACGGCGAACAGGAGGATCCCCCCGACCAGCACGGGCAGGCAGGCCAGCAGCAGGTTGGCGCGCGAGGGGCCCGCTCCGCCGGAGGCGGCGCCCGTCGTCATGGACCAACCCAGCGCGATCGCGCAGGGCAACACGATCATCATGAGCAGGCTGACGTATTCATCCGAGACGAGAAAGCCGTAGACCACCGACGCCGCCCCGGCCAGCAGGAAGCAGGCGCCCACCACCGGACGGAATGTCTCGAGCAATGCAGGAGGCAGAACCTTCGCCAGCACGGCCGCGCGGCGTTGCCTCGCCAGCGCCAGCGCGGCCAGCGTCAGCGATACGAGATCCAGCGGGATGACCACACCGTAGAGATATCGCGCGGAGTAGCCCCAGTGGACCGCTCCTTCAGACCGGTACTTGATCACGAAGGGGCCGCCGATCACCAGCAGTGTCAGCAGGAGACCGAGGCAGATGTTCTCGAGGGCCTGCTCGACCCGCGCCCGATCGGATTCCTCAGGAACCTGTCGTGTCATGTCGCGGCATGTCGTGGCATGGTCGCTCAACGACGCGTGCAGGCCTCGAGGATCCGGATGGCCTCTTCGCCCGCAAGCCGCGGCAGCGCCGCGACCCCGAGATTCTCCTCCACGTGCGCCGGGTTCTTCATCCCGACCAGCGAGGTCGCCACACCGGGCACTGAGCGGACGACCTGGATCCCCCGCTGGGCGTTGGTGCGCGTGCCCGGAAGCATCCGGGCGAAATCCGCTCCGAGCGCAGGGATGATCTTGCCCTGCAGCAGGGAGCCGCTCGCCATCACCACCATGCCTGCGTCCGCGGCCGCGTCGAGCAGGCTGACGCGGCGGCCATCGCTCATCTGGGTGGGCAGCAGGCAGGCCTCGCTCATCACGAGATTCACCGGAAGCTGTATCGCGCGAAAGTGATGCTTCGACCCGCCGACCTGCTCGGCGACCACGCGCAGCTCGTTGAGAGACAGATGACCGGGATGATCCGGCGGCAGCCTGAATCCGTCCCATGTCGCCACGCCGTAAATGCCGATTACCCCGGCGGCGACATTTCTTTCGAGCGTCTCGAACGCCGCCTTGATGCGGCTGAGGAATTCGTGTCGCTCCACGTGCTGCAGCTGCGTCTCGGGATTGTGCAGGTAGTAGATGTCGAGCGTCTGCAACCCGAGGTTTCCCCGGCTCCACTCGATCTGGGTCTCGAGATAACGCGGCGTCATGATGTGGCATCCAGCCACCACATCGTTCCTCGACGCGATCCCCGTCTCGAACAGCCTGGAGCTGACCCATCCGGCCGGGTCGGCGGGATAGTCGCCGTCGAAGGGGATGAATCCCCCTTTCGTCGCCACGACCAGCTCATCGCGCGAGAATCCAGCCGAGAAGAGCGACCGGAGGGCGTCGCCGACGTTTCGCTCCGACCGCTGGAACCGATAGTTGATCGCCGAGTCGACCACGTTGCAGCCCAGTCTCGCGGCGGCGACCACCGAGTCGCGATAGCCCGCGTCGTCGCGCTGATCGGCTTCACCCAGGTATGTGCCGATGCCGACGGACGACAGCCACAGGCCTCCGGCCTGCCGATGGTGGTCCTCCGACAGCCTGCTCCTGAACCGCTCCTTGTAGCGGGCGGTGCCCTCTGCGGTGGCGCTGCCGGCAATCCGCGCTGGGGGGGTCGAGTTTCCCGCGTCGGTCGTCATGCGCGAATCCTCCTGTGGGTCCGTCTCATGCCGGCAGCTCGATGGCTCCTGCCCAGCTGTCCGGCGGCGCGAAGCAGAGCGTCTGCGCTCTGGGCAGGTCGAAGAGCTGCCTCCACCTCCCGGTATTGGACATCACCTGGATCGCTCCGATATCCGGCACGGTGGGCTCGATGTCCTGCCCGATGGCATGACACAGCAGGGGGACCTTCGTTTCATCGAATCCCATCAGGCGGCAGCACACCGCATCCACCGCCACCGGATTTCCGCCGGCCACCACCAGACCGGACGGGCGCGGGGTGGGTCGCATGGGGCCGTCCGCTTCGCCGGCGACCACCGCGTCCACCACCACGAAGCAGCGACGCTGAACCTGCTCGCGGATCGCGCCCGTGACGTCGGCGTAGAAAAGGACACGATGGAGGTCGTGCACCATTCTCCAGACCGTGTCATTGCCATGCCACGAGCCCTCCCAGTACGGGTCGGGAAAGTCGACGAACCGCCCCGTGGCCCTGACCGAGCGCTCCATCAGGTGCAGCGTCTGGCGCACGATGCGGCCATGACGGCCCGAGATTCGATCCCGCAGCAATCCGATGATCGATTTTCGGAGGCTCCGATGAAGGTACTCGTCCCCGCCATCGTCCTTTGCGCCCTGCGTGTGGTGAGGAAGCCAGTCCTTCGAGCCGTTGATCCCGACGAGATTCTTCATCGCCGCGGTCAGGCCGGCCTTGCGGTGCGTCTTGAGCTTCGGGATATTGATGAGGACATCCGCCCGCAGGATGCTCGCGGGAAACAGGTACGCGTGGCTCGACTCGTTGTGCGCCCGCCCCATCGTGCTCGGGTCGTACTGCGTGACGCGGAACCGGCGCATGCGTCCCGGATTCAACCCGGTGAAGCTGCTGCGCTTCCTGAGGTCGACAACCTGGTATCCGTTCGGATCCCCGGGGTTCGGAAGCCGCGCCACGATCAGACCGCCCCGCTTCTCGGAGCGGGTCCGGCGGAAATCGACGGCCTGTATCGGCACGCCCGCATAGCCTCGCGCCTCCTCGATGACGCGAGCCAGCCCGGTGGCCTTGAGTGTCTTTTCGAAGTCTGCGTACTGCAGCGGCGAATCCCCGACGGTGATCGAGCCGGCCCCCTTGAGCGCCACCGCCACGTAGTCGAGCACCGCCCGCACGACCGAGCCGTGCGTGACGAGAGCCTCCAGATTCAGACCGCCCCCATGGAAATCCCGGACGACGTTCGGCTTGATGACCACCCGATCGCCGGGTCGCACGATGCCCCCCAGCGGATTCCACTCGGTGCGACCATAGTGCTCCGCGTCGAGACCGAGCAGGTGGAAGGCTTCACGCACTCCTGAATAGACCCGGTTGGACGGGTCGAGGTGCCAGATGTCCACGGGCAGCTCCGGAAACTTCTCCGGCGGATCGAACGGGGGCTCATTCGGGTAGCTTGCGGAGCCGATCTCTGCGACGGCGACGGGGATGCGCTGGGATGTCGGCGTCACAGGCTGGAAACCCCTCCGGAAGCGAATCTATCGTGCAGGTCCCGCATTGTCAACGAAGAGGCCTCGAGGCCTGCGCCGCAGTCCCGACATCAGTGCAGCGTCGCGACGATGATCTCGGCGGCCCTTGAAAACGAACCTTCCCCTCCAAGCCGCTCCTTCATGACGCGCAGCTCGCGCCGCGTGCGCTCGTACAGGACCCGATCCGTCAGCAGCCGATCCATCGCGTCGGCGATTCTCCCGGGTGTGCAATCGGACTGGATCAGCTCGGTGACGATCCGCTTGCCGGCCACCAGATTGACCATGCCGAAGGTGTCCAGGGAGGTCATCCGGCGCGCGAGACTGTACGTCAGGGGATTCAGACGGTAGACGATGACCATCGGCACCTCCAGCAGGGCCGTTTCCATGGTGGCCGTGCCCGACGACACGATGGCAGCTTCGCACAGGCTCATGGCATCGTAGAAATCGCCATCGGTGAGCACGACGTCCGGCAGATCGACCATCGCGGCCATCGCTTCGCGCGTCAGCGTCGTGGCCACCGGGATCATGAACTGGAGGTCCTCGTGGCGCCCGCGCAGAAGACGTGCGGCTCCGAGAATCGGCGCGAGATTGCGCCGCGCCTCCTTGATCCGGCTGCCGGGCAGCAGGCCGATGATCCGGCGCTCCGGATCCAGCCCGAGACGTCTTGCGACGCCGGCGCGGTCGGGACGCGGACCGGCCGTCTTGAGGATCTCGACCAGGGGATGGCCGACAAAGGTGACATCCACTCCCCTTTCACGATAGAACTCGACTTCGAACGGAAATATCACGAGCATCTTCGTCACCGTTTCGGCGATGGTCTTCACGCGACCCGGCTTCCAGGCCCAGACCTGCGGGCTGACAAAATAGATGACCGGCACGCCCGCTTTTTTCGCCCGGCCCGCCAGCCGAAGATTGAAGCCCGGGTAGTCGATGAGCAGCACGAGATCCACGCCATGTCTGAGCTCCTCGACGCACCGGTTGAACGCCTTGCGGATCACCGGCAGGCTGGTGAGCACCTCGAAAAACCCGAGCACCGCGATCCGCTCGGCGTCCATCAGGGGAGCCAGCCCAGCTTCCCGCATGCGACGGCCGCCCACGCCGGTGAACGACACGCCGGGCGCCAGCCTCTGGACTTCCTGGATGAGACGCGCGCCGTATCGATCCCCGGAGGCCTCCCCCGCCACCACGAGGATTCTCTTCGCCACCGGGCGCGGGGTCGCGCGGCCCGCCTCAGACATGATGCGTCCCCATCCCCGCGACGGCGTCAGCGGCGCGCGTGGCCAGCGTCCCGGCGCGCCGCGTCAGATCGGACAGACGCTGCTCGAGCAGGAGCCGGGCGGATTCGAGCTGCGCGGCTCCTGCCGATGCCGGCACCTCGATCGGCTCGCCGTACACGAACACGCCACGCGAGAACGGCATCGGCACGATGAACCCGTCCCACGAACGCATCACCTTCCGGCGGGAGGCCGCGAAGACCACCGGCACGATCGGAGCGCCCGAGAGGCGCGCCGCCGCCACCGCCCCCATCTGCGCGCGATGCCTCGGCCCGCGCGGACCGTCGGGAGTGAAACCGACATCGGCGCCACCGCGCAGCGCCCTCACCGCGGCCCTCAGCGCCACCGCGCCCCCGCTGGTGGACGAACCGCGGATCGCCTCGTGGCCGAACCGCTTCATCGTGCGGGCAATCAGCTCTCCGTCATGGTGCGCGCTGATCATGATGGCGATGCGGTCTCCGAGATACGAGTACGGCATCATGAAGAGGTGCCCATGCCAGAACGCGTGGATGTAGGGGCGCCGCTGCGCGCGCAGTGCGTCGACCCTTTCGCGTCCGACCCAGGACAGCCTCATCGTCCACCGCGTGAGACGGATCAAGGCGGCCGCCAGCGGCGGGACGATGGCGCGGGCCAGCTTCCTGCTGAGTTTTTCCACCCTCGTAGCTCCTGCGGCGCCGGGCAGCGCGACTCATGGATGCGTGCCGGCGCGCCAGCAAGTATAATGCGGCGCGTTTGTCCTCAAAGGGGTTCTTCATGGCGGAACGCGTTCTCATCACCGGTGGCGCCGGATTCATCGGCAGCCATTTGTGCGATCGATTCCTCCGCGAAGGGTTCGACGTCATTTGCGTCGACAACCTGCTGACCGGCTCGCCGGACAACGTCGCCCACCTCATGGGGCACGATCGGTTCCGGTTCCTGAACCTGGACGTCACCGGATACATCTATGTCCCGGGCAAGGTCGACTGCATCCTCCACTTCGCCAGCCCGGCCAGCCCCCTGGATTACCTTCTGCTGCCGATCCAGACCCTCAAGGTCGGCTCGCTCGGAACCCACAAGGCTCTCGGACTGGCCAAGGAGAAGAAGGCGCGCCTGCTGCTGGCCTCCACTTCCGAGGTGTACGGCGACCCGCTCGTCCATCCGCAGGCCGAGTCGTACTGGGGTCACGTCAATCCCATCGGACCGCGTGGCGTCTACGACGAGGCAAAGAGATTCGCCGAAGCGCTGACGATGGCGTATCACCGGTACCACGCGGTCGACACCAAGATCGTCCGGATCTTCAACACCTACGGCGAGCGCATGAGGATAAAGGACGGCCGCGCCATCCCGACGTTCATGGCGCAGGCGCTCAAGGGCGAGGAGATCACGATGTTCGGCGACGGATCGCAGACCCGGTCGTTCTGCTATGTCTCCGACCTGGTGGAGGGAATTTACCGCCTGCTCATGAGCGACACCCACGACCCGGTCAACATCGGCAACCCGACCGAGATGCCGCTCATGGAGCTGGCGCGCGAAATCCTCCGCATCACCGGCAGCAGCAGCCGGATCGTCCTGCGCCCTCTTCCGGAGGACGACCCGAAGGTGCGTCAGCCCGACATCACCCGTGCGCGCACACTGCTGGGATGGGAACCGAAGGTCGGTCTGCAGGAAGGGTTGACCCGCACCATGGCCGACTTCAGGTCACGCCTCGAGATCTGAAATTCCCCGCGATCTTTCTTGACAATCACCCCCCGTTGCATGAATATTCATGGCTGTGAATAAAGATGCATTCCATCCCCGCCCGCGGGCGCTCGAAGCACCGGCAGGAAGATGCGGGCGCCGATGACCACCACGCGGCGGGAGGAGATCGTCAGGCTCGTGCGCGAGATGCCGGTCCGGTCGCAGGAGGAGCTGCTGACCCTGCTGCGCCGCCGCGGCTTCGCGATCACACAGCCCACCCTTTCGCGGGACCTGAAGGAGCTCGGACTGGTGAAGACGCCGACGGGCTACGTGACACCGTCGGACCTGTCGGCGCTGACCACGGCCGGGCTGTCGTTTTCCACCGCGGAGGCGCGACAGGAGAAGATGAAACAGACGGTCCGGGAGTACGTGCTCTCCGTCGAGATCGCCGGCTCGCTGGTGATCCTGCGGACACCGCCCGCCGCCGCGCAGCCCGTGGCGCGCGCCATCGACGATGCCGAACCCGTGGGGGCGGTCGGCACCATTGCCGGGGACGACACCATTTTTCTCGCGGCGAAGAGCGCGGCGTCGGCCCGCAGGCTGGCCATGCAGGTGCGCTCATTGATGAACCGGCCGCGTCCGGCCAGACGTCCTCGAACCTGACAGGAGGCGTCATCGGAGTTTTTCTCGGGACCGGGGGGTTTTGACGGAAAAATGCACACAAGGATCCAGGCATCGGTCATCGGCGCGACCGGCTACGCGGGGGCGGCGCTCTGCTCGCTGCTCGAGCGGCACGGTGGCGTCGAGCTGACCGGCCGCTATGCGAGCGGCCGCGTGGATGCGGCCTCGGTGACGGCGCCCGCGGGCGCCCGCCTCGATGTCGAGCGCCTCGATATCGAGGCAATGCTCGCCTCGCGGCCCGGGTGCGTCTTTCTCGCCACGCCCAACGAGGTCTCCGCGGACCTGGCGCCGCGTCTGATCGCATCCGGCATCCGCGTCATCGATCTTTCCGGTGCTTTCCGGCTCAAGCAGGCCGAAGCCTACCCTCGATGGTACGGCTTCGACCATCCGGCGCCGGCGCTGCTGGAAGAGTCGGTATACGGTCTGACCGAATGGTGCGACGGCAGCCTCGACTCCGCCCGCCTCGTGGCCAATCCGGGATGCTATGCCACCTCGGCGCTGATGGCCT
>DASROJ010000308.1:0-10100 GCA_035646975.1 Patescibacteria group bacterium | reverse complement strand
CGGCGGCCCAGCCCGAGGCATCGAGCAGCGTCATCGGCACGCCGAGATCCGCCGGCCAGGAATGGCTCGCCTTGTTCTCGCCATAGAAATCCACCACGCAGACGAACCGTCCGCCAGGCCGCAGCAGCTCGTGGACCCGCTTCATCGCGGCGTCGAGGTCGGCGAGGTAGTAGAAGACCTCCATCGAGAAAATCGCGTCGAAGGGACCGCCCGGCGGGTCGGTCTCGGGGAACCCTCCCGTGACGAACTCGGCGTTGGACAGGCCGGGCGACAGACGCCGGGCCAGCGCGATCATCTCCGCCGAGGCGTCCAGTCCGACGGCTCGACCCTTCGGTGCGGCCGCGGCCGCCCATCGTACCGTGTACCCGTCACCGCATCCGATGTCGAGGTAACGGCCCTCCGGTCCGAGCTTGAGGCGCTCGAACGCCCCGCGCGCCGCCGGAGCATGGCCGATCTCCATCCCCTCGGCTCGTCCATTCCTTGCCCATTCGTCGAACAGGTCGACCACTTTGCTCATGATCCCTCGTTCATGGCCGGATGAACCCCGGCGCGATCACTGTCAGCCCGTTGATCAGGAATTGTATCCCGACGCACAGGATGATGAGCCCCATCACCTTGGACACCGCCGCCTGTCCCGTCTCGCCCAGGAAGCGCACCACCGCCGGGGCCGCGCCCAGCACCAGGTAGCTGACGAGCGACACCGCCAGCATCGCCCCCACCGCGCCGGCGTTGGCCAGCAGCCCGCGGGCGTCAGCCGAAAGCCCGATGACGACGGAGATCGTCCCGGGCCCGGCAAGCATCGGCATGCCCAGAGGCGTCAGCGAGATGTCGACCTTGGTCATTCCTTCGTCCTGCTGCGCCTGGGTCAGCCGCTCCGCCCCGGTGATCGCGCGCCATCCGCTGCGGCAGACGAGCACCCCGGCCGCCAGCACGAGCGCCGGTCGACTGATGGAGAAGAAGCTCAGGATCCAGGCGCCGGCGAAATACGAGACGACCATGATCGCGGTCATGAAGAAGACGGCGCGGCGCGCCTGCTCGTGACGCCGCTGCTCGGTTTCACCAGGTGTGAGCGCGATCAGCAGCGCAGCGGCGGAAAACGGGTTGACGATCGGGAAGATCGCGAAGAAGCAGGCCAGGCCGAACTGGAATGCAGGCAACATGACGGCGCATTGTACCTTCAGCCGGGCGTCTTCACAGAGTACCTTCACAGAGTACAATGGTCCCGATGGCGGTCGGCGGCGCGAGACACTGATCCGGGAGAGACGATGGACCCGCAAGGCAAGGTGGCCCTGGTCACCGGTGGGGCGCGCATCGGACAGGCGGTCGCCCACGAGCTGGCGCAGCACGGTTGCTCGCTGGCGCTCATCTGGCGCGAGTCGCGCGGGTCGGCCGAGACGTCGGCGGATGCGGCGAGAGCCGCCGGCGTGCGGGCCGTCACCCTTCAGGCCGATGCGCTGGATGAGACGCAGGTGGGCGCCGCGGTGGACAGGGCCGCTCGCGAGCTGGGCAGCATCGACATCCTGATCAACATGGCGTCGACCTATACCAGCGCGCCGCTGGCGTCGCTCGGCTCGCGGGCCTGGGCCGAAGCGGTGGACTCGAACGCGCGCAGCGCATTTCTCTTTTCCGTGAAGGCGGCCCCGCACATGCGCAAGGCGGGAGCCGGGCGCATCGTCAACTTCAGCGATTGGACTGCGGTGAGCGGCCGGCCCCGCTACACCGGATACGCCCCCTACTACATCGCCAAGGCGGCCGTGGCGGGGATGACCGAGTCGCTGGCGCTGGAGCTGGCCCCCGACATCCTGGTCAACGCGATCGCGCCGGGGCCGATCCTGCCGCCGCCCGACCTGTCGGACGAAGACAGCGCCAAGGTCATTGCCGCGACCCCCCTCCGCCGATGGGGCGGGGCAGAAGAAATCGCCCGGGCGGTCCTTTTTCTGGTACAGACCGAATTCGTCACAGGGGAATGCCTCCGTGTCGACGGCGGCCGGCACCTGTACTGATCTTGCCGGGAGCCCGGCCGGACGGCCCGCCGTTAGCCGACTGCCCGTCAGCCTGCTATAGTCGGACACCTGCGGGGAGGATCTCCATCGTGCGCACGCCGGACTCGACGAGCATCGCCAGGAATACCGCTGTCCCCACAACGACGCCCGGCGCGAGGTACGCCGCCGCCTTCGCCTTCGCCTTCGTGGCCGGGGGGATGCTTCCGACGGTGGCTCTGGCCGAGACGCCGGCGGCCGCCCCGCCCGGTTTGTCCCACATTCATCTCGAGGTGCTCGACAGGACGTCGACCGGCTGGACCGTCGTGGAGAACGCGGGTGACGCCACGACGGGCCGCACGACGGTGGAGCGGGTCGTCTGGCCGCTGTTCTACCTGCACTGGCGTCCACTGGCGGCCGAAGGCGGCGTGGGGGACAAGCTGAACGTCGCGGAGGCGGAAAAAGCCGTCGCGAGTCTCTGGCAGGGGATGACCTTCGATCAGCCGTTGAAGGGGAAGAAGATCGCGATGCCTTCGCACGAAGGCGTGCTCATCGAGACAACCACGGCTCACGGCGGCTGGAAGAGCCGTTACTATGTCTGGGCCTGCCCCGAGTCGGGACGACTGTTCATCGCCGATGCCAACGTGAACCTCCAGGTCAGCGCCCCCGAGGGATTGATGCGTCTCATGGAAGAAATGGCGCGCACGGTGCGCTGCCACGAGAACGCGAAGGTCGATGAGTTTCCATGGGCGAAAAACCGCAGGCAAATCGAGAACACCGACATCTCCTACGGCATCCCGTTCGCCTGGTCCCCCGTGGCGGGGTACCGGGTGCAGAAGCTGTTCGACACGGGTGAGTTCTCCGCGGCGGAGCATCCGGCTGTCACGAAGACGGAGGGGCAGGATCTGGCGTTGGAGCTCGATGCGCTGCGCCGGCTCTATGTGCTGTGGGAGCCGGCTCCCGACGGGGCCATGACGTTCGACACGTTGATCGAGCGGGTGCACGCTTTCTGGAAGGAGCGGGCGATCAACATCCTTCCCCAGGGCACCCGGGTCAGCAACGATGTCTGGATCATGGACGGACTGGTCCAGTCTCCGATGCCGGGACACGTTCCCCCGGGACGCCTTCACAAGTTCCGGGCCTGGATGTGGCGGAAGAACGGCGTGAGCTACATGGCCGTCGGGGAGATCAGCGGGATAAGGTTCGGGCAGCGGGTGATGAACGAGGTGCAGCTTGTCGCCGACCAGCTGCTCGAGGAGTTGTTCCAGGTGATCGACTACTGAGGCACTCTCACGCCGACTTCCAGTCCGCGTGGCACGACGTTGGTGGCGGAAATCGTGCCCCCGTGAGCCGAGGCGATTCGCCGACAGAGTGTCAGCCCGAGTCCCGCGGCCAGCGGCTTGGTGGTGAAGAAAGGCTCGAAGATCCTCTCGAGATCGGCCGCGGGCACCCCCGGACCGTCGTCGCGCACCGCGACGAGCGCCATTTCATCCAGCTGCTGGGTTCTCACCTCCACATGACCCGTGGAGCCGGCGGCCTCGCGCGCGTTGAGCAGCAGGTTGAGCAGGAGGAGGTGGAACGCGTCGAGGTCCAGTGGCACCGCCCCGACGTTTGGATCGGGGTCGAAGCCGAGTCGGCAGCCTGATGCGTCGCCGGGTTGCATCGCCCGGACGCAGACCTCCACCGCATCGTTCAGGCCGACCAGTCGGGGCCGGTGCTCCGGGGGAATCGCGTAATGCAGAAGGTTTCTCAGCGCCGGGCCCGGGGCCCCTTTGCGCTCCGAGGCCAGCGCGCCGGCCAGACCCGAGAGGTCCGGGGACACGCGGGCGGGGTTGTCGATCGGCGCAGCAGAAGACGCCTCGACCACCGTCGCGGCCGGCTCGGCGGCGGCCGCTCGCCGGCGAGAGCGCCACGCGAACGCCATCGCGATACCCGCGCCGGTGACCACCACCGCGAGCAGGGCCAGACCGCCGGGTGTGAACTCATCGAACGTCTTCAAGACCAGCCACCGCCTCCATTGCAACCGACCACCCGCATGACCTAGCTTAGCGCCGTGTCCAGACCCCAGGCCATGCTGGTGATCGGATTTCTTGTCCTGAGCTCCGTAGTCGGCCCGAAGATGATGGCCGGCGAGCCGCTCGTGCCGCTGGCCTCCGTGCGGGCCGCGCTGGCCGACGCCGACCTTCAGCTCGAGCCATACGTCAGGGAGTGGGTGCGTATCGCCGAGATTCCCGCCCCGTCGGGCGGCGAGGGCCAGCGCGCCGACTACCTCGAGACGAGGCTGCGCGATCTGGGCTTGTCCCGCGTGGGTCGCGATGAGGCCGGAAATGTCTTCGGGCTGCTCAAAGGAAGCAACCCGGCGCTGAAGAAGGTGGTCTTCTCGGCCCACATGGACACGGTGGCGCCGGCGGGAGCCGACTACTCGGTGCGCAGGACCCAGCAGGCCGGCGGTGGCGTGCTGCGGGGGCCGGGCGTCCGCGATGACTCTTCCGGTCTGGCGGCGCTGGTGGCGGCGATCTCGTTGATCAGGAATCACGATCTCGCCCCGGCGGCCGACACCTGGATACTGGCCTCGGCCCAGGAGGAAGTCGGGTTGCAGGGGGCCGAACGCTTCGTTCGGGATCACGCCGACGAGATTGGCGCCTTCATCGCGGTGGATGGATCGCTGGGTCAGATCTCCTATGCCGCCACCGGCATCGTGTGGCTCAAAATCCGGTTCAAAGGAGAGGCGGCGCACACGCTCAAGGCCCACGAAAAACCCAGCGCGATCCTGGCCGCCGCCCGCGCCATCGACGCCATCAGCGCCATCCCCTTGAGGCGGTCCCCCGAAGAGCTCGAGAGCTGGCTCAACATCGGGTCGATGGGTGCCGGCGACGTCCCCAACGCGCTGCCCGGTGAAGCCTGGTTCACGGTCGACATCCGCTCCAACGACACCGAAACCGTGGGAATGCTGGAAAAACAGGTCACCGAGCTGGCGGGTCGTGCGTCCCGCGGCGTCGGTGTCGAGTGTCACATCGAAACCCTTCATCGGCTGGCCGGCACCAGTCCGCCGGGCGGCGGGAAGTCGCCGCTGGTTCTTTCGGCGCGGCGTGTGCTGGAAAGCCTGGGCTGGAATCAGATCAGCGTGACACCGCGCGGGACCGCCGACCACAACGTGGCGATTGCGCGGGGGATTCCCGGCATCGCCATCGGGATCACGACAGGCGATGGGGCGCACACCCCGGATGAGTACGCCGACATCGCACCGTTCCTCATCGGGGTGAAGCAGGTGATGCTGCTGGCGCTCGTTCCACTCACCGGTACCCGGTGAAGGGGCCGGCCAGAAAGCGCTTGACACGATCGGAACCGAAAGGTTATAACCCACCCGCTTTACGCAGGGCTCTGGAAGACAGGAGATTCTAACTGTATTATTTTCAGTTAGTTGACACGGACGGCTGGAAAGGCCCCGTGGAACGCCAGTTTTCGAGGCACACGGACCATTGGCCTGCCAGCGAGCAGAGACACAGCGCGACAGGGTTCCCGACTCTAGCAGGAGAAGCTTTCCTACGGGTTGCGCGGATGTAAGCGCCAAAGCTCCGGCGCACTGAAAGTCCCCCCGGCCACCATGATTGCCAAGCCTTGTACGGGGGCGAATCTATGGGCTGGTTCGACCGCGTCAGAGACGGCGCGGAAGTTTGACGACTCGCGGCGATTCGTGCGGTCGGGGTTCATCACCTGAATGAACGAAAGGAGGTGGGAGGCCGAGCAAAGCGGGCGGAACACGCCTGAGCGTGACGACCTTGAGGCATCGACTCATCCAACCGAAGACACGTCAATCCAGGAAGGCCGCGCCCTTCCTGGTTCATCTAGCAAGCGGAAGCAGACACTCGGAAGACTTTCATCGAAGACTGACGGAGGAAGAATCTACATGAGGAAACTTGGGATGTTCCTGCTGGGCTTTGCCGCGGTGCTTTTCGCCGGCGGCGCTGTCCAGGCAGCCATGTCCGAAGATGACACCGACAACAAGTTCAGCATCCATGGTGAGGTCAGGTTCCGCGGCGAGGCGTGGAGCAATCTCACGGACTTCACCGACACCGGCTCTTCGACGCTGGGAGGCAGCAGCGACGACGACTTCGACATTTTCCCCTACCGCGTGCGTCTGGCGGCCAAGGGCGACCTGGGACACGACATCTGGGTCTATGGCGAGTTCCAGGCATCCGGCGCTGCCGGCGGCGGGCTGTTCGGTCAGACCGATCCGTTCTTCGGCGACAGCATCGAATTCCTCGACAGCGGCGTGAGCCTCTATCAGGGATATGTGAAGCTGAAGGACATCGGCAGCAGCAATCTCGATCTCACCCTGGGGCGTCAGGAGATCGTCTTCGATCGCGGGCTGCATTTCAGCAGTCTCGACTTCTACAACGGCATCTCGCACGATGGCGCGATGGCGAACTGGGACTGGGACAGGTTCAACATCTCGGCCTTCTGGACACGCGTTTCCGACTCGAACCTTGCGGCGGTCACCCTGTCACCCAACAGCGGTGGCGACCAGGACATCCTGGGTGGTCACGTCGGATGGATGATCGGCAAGGACAAGGACCAGGATGTCGCGGGATACGCGTTCCTGCAGACGCAGAACAACACGATCATCGACCCGGCGAACAATGAAAGGCGCGGCAAGATCTACACCATTGGCGGCCGCTGGGGGCGCATGATCCATGGCAAGAACGGTTTCGAGTGGAACGCCGAGGCGTCCTATCAGTTCGGCGACTACCAGCCCTGCGCGGCACCGTTCCCCTTCAACATCGACATCGCGGGCGGCGGAACGCTTGCATGCTCCAACGGCAGCGCCGCCTTCCCCAAGCTCGATCAGAAGGCATGGGTGTTCGAGGGATCGTTCGGCTACGCATGGCACGGTGGAAAGACCGACCAGAAGATCTGGGGCGGCTACACCATGGCCAGCGGCGACAGCGATCCGAACGACAAGGACAACGAGTCGTTCGTGCCGTTGTTCACCGACTTCCACAATCGGCTTGGATACGCCGACCTGTTCACGATCAGCAACATCCAGGCTCTGAGCGTTGGCTGGAGGGTGAACGTGGATGACAAGCACGGTTTCGGCGTCGCCCTGTGGAACTTCAAGCAGGACAACACCGAGGCCGGCAGCGTCTCTCCGCTGACCTTCGGTTCGACCGGCAGCGCGCTGGCGGATCCCTGCTTCAACGGCACCACGCCGCCGCCGGGGCAGTCGTGCAACGACGACCTGGGCAACGAAGTGGATCTGTTCTACGACTACAACATGACCGAGAACTTCTCGTTCAACACCGCGCTGTCCTGGTTCGATCCGGGCGACGCGATCAAGGATCACTGGAGTGGATTCGGCGCCACCAGCGACGGCGGTGACGCCGGCTGGAGGCTGACCGCGCAGGCACGCGCCCGGTTCTAGAAGGGCGGCTGATCGAAAAAAAAAGCCCCCGGGGAGCGATCCCCGGGGGCTTTTTTCTTTTCGGGCTAGAGCGGGGTCACGGTCAGGCTGTACGAGCCGTAGATCCCGAGGTCGGGAGCATGGGTCACACGCAGGTAGAAGACGTCGGAGCGTGGCGCGGTCCAGTTGATGAGCGAGCTGGGATCTCCCACGGCGCGGTCGTCGTTGGAGGCGAGAACCGTGGCGCCGTCGGAGTCGAGCAGCTCGAGCAGGGTGTTGCCATCGCTGATCAGACTGGTCGTTTCCGCCCGCAACAGCTGTCCGGCGGTCGCGCTGAACACGTAGTAATCGGTGTCGGCCTGCCCCGCGCCGTCGCCGTCCGGGTCGTAGAAGAGAGTGGCCGGCGTGGGCCCGCTGCCCACCGCGATGAGGGCGGCGGTGGCAGCGGAGTTGTTCACCTCGGATGCGTCCTCCGAGAAGTCGACGCCGACGATACCGGCGATGGAGCTCAACTCGGCAAGCAGGCCGTTGGAGATGGGCGCCTTGAACCAGCCGTCCCAGAAATCCTCCATCGACTTGTTGACCGCGGTGGGCATGTAGTCGCGCATCACTTCCCAGACCTGCGAGTCCGGCTGGGCCACCGAATCCTGCGCATCATCGATGCCGGGTGTCGAATCGGGAGTGGAGGCCGAGTCATCGATGTCCCAGAGAAATGAGAAGACCGATACCTCGCTGGCGTCGCCCCTGCAAAGATACTGGGTGTCGGTTTCCAGGTCGGCGTAACGCACGAGATTGCCCGGGCCCGGTCCGCCGTTGCTCCGCATGTAGATGTTGCAGCCTGACATGTTGAGGTTCCTCAGCACCGAGTTGCCCCAGTAGGTGGCGAACCCTTCCTCCCACGCGAGCTTCAGGTCGACGTTGCAGTCGCTGAAGGTGTGAGAGCCTGCGGCGCCGTCGGTGGCGGAGAACTCCGCGACGAAGTAGTGGCCCATCTCGTGAAGAATCGGCGTGTCGTCGTATCCGGCGGTATCGCGGTAGTTCAACGTGCGCGTGAACCGGTTGTAGACCGAATCGGTCACGCCGCGGTTGATCGCCCAGGCGGCAATCAGATTGTCGGCCGAGCCGGGCCGGGAGCCCCGAAGAAAGGCGATGTAGTCGACGCCGCGCAGCATCTGGTCGTAGATGTTGAACGCTTCGCCCCCCTGGCCTTTCAGCGCGACGATCGTGCCGAAGTTGTAATTCGTGTTCGGCCCATGGTTCGAGACGTTCGCGCTCTTGACGGCATAGTTGTTCCAGTTGTTGCCCGTGGTGTTGCGCACCTCGATGAACAGCCCCGGCGTGTTGGCCGATTTCGAGGTGACGCGCGCGTAAACGGTGCGCGTGCTCGTGTCCACCACCAGCACGCTGAAATTGCCGTTCGCATCCGTCACGGTGGACGCGAGAATCTTGTTCTTCGAATCGAGGATGTGGACATCGGCGGACCGAACGGCCAGCTGCGGCTCCGCCCCGGTGAATCCGGTCTGATCGTAGGCGCGGTCGACATAGAGAAACCTGCCCGTGGCGGTCCAGTTGGCAAACGCCGTGGCGCTGGGCAGCAGCATCAGTATGGCAATGGCGAGTGGCCGGAGGCTTTTCACGGATGCACCTCCTCGCCGGCGGCGCCCTGGTATTCGAGGTAGCCACCCACTTCGCGTGGTTCGAGGCTTTCGTCGAGGTTCACTCGAAGGTAGAGAGTCGTCTCGGCGCGCGATCCATCCTTGCCGCGCGCATCGAGATGGAAGAACAGATGGTTCTCACGGCCGGGCTGCAGATCGCTTTCGACCAGCATCCGGATCGGCTGGCCCCTGTGAAGCGAAGCGCGTCCGAGCTCGCGCCCTGACGCGGCCCCCTGTGACCTGGCGCCGGGGTCGGCCTGGGTCACCGTTGCCTCGGCATCGGTTGAACCCGAGGTGACGTCGATGCCGACCAGCGCGCGCAGCGAACCTCCCGCATCGATGACTTGAAGCAGCGAGGCTCCCGCGTCGAGTGGTCCTCCCGGCTCCCGCTCGGTGTCTGTCGCGGTCGCTGAGATGGCAGGTGAAACTGGCGAGATCGTCGTGCCGGGCACGAGTAGAAGTGACGATGATATCGAAAACAGGACAGGTTTCACTATTCTCATAGAACGCTCACTCCTACGGCAGGGGAAAGGGAGATCTGCACCCGAACACTGCAGCATCGGAATATACCGCCACAATGGGATATCGGCATTCAGCAATTTGATCGATTTGTTGAATCAGCCTCGGCCAGGCGCCTGAAGCTGATCGAAAAAACCGGGGAACGACTTGCCCACGCATCCCGGGTCGAGGATTCTCACACCCGGGATCGCCAGCCCTGCGATCGAGAAGGCCATCGCGAGCCGATGGTCGCTTCGCGGATCGATGTCACCGCTATGCAGCTTCGAGGCTCCGCCGACAGGCGGCCGGACGACCAGAAAGTCCGCTCCAACGTCAACCGTCGCACCCAGCGCGCGCAGGCAGGCGGCCACACCCTCGATCCGATCCGTCTCCTTGACGCGGAGGTGACCGATGTTGCTGATCGAGGTTGGCCCCGTCGCGAACATCGCCACCGACGCCAGCGAGGGGACCATGTCGGGAATGTCTCCCATGTCGACATCCACCGGGTTCAACGCCGCATCGCGCGCAGGGTCGCGGAACACCTCCACCACGTCCGCCTCTCTTCGC
>DASROJ010000307.1:0-4146 GCA_035646975.1 Patescibacteria group bacterium | reverse complement strand
TGCTCGCGTCACTCGACACCGCCGAGGCTTCAGTGCTGATCGACGACGCTTCCAACGCGCTGTACGTGCAGCCGGGGTACCTGGTCTACGGACGCTCGGGCAACCTGTACGCCTGGCGATTCAACGAGAAGTCGCTGCGTCTCGACGGACAGCCCGAGCTGATCGTCAAGGACAAGCTGAGCTTCTGGGAGCCGAAGAATTTCATCCCGTTCGCGGTGTCCAACGACCAGACACTCGTCTACCTCCCCGAGTCGCGCCGGACGACGGAGATGCGCTGGTACGACCGCCAGGGGCGGCCGATGGGCGCGATCGGCGCCGCCTCGTTCTACCTCAGTCCCCGCATCTCTCCCGACGGGCGCAAGATCGTCTACATGCACGCGGACTCGGCCCAGTCGCTGACCGATATCTGGATACGCGATCTCGAATTCGATCGCGCCTTTCGCCTGACGCAGCAGAGCGGGCTCTACACGATCCCGGCGTGGGCTCCCGACTCCGAGCGGATCGCCTTCCTGTGCCAGCCCAAGGGGGTGCAGGACATCTGCGTCACATCGGCGAGCGGCGGCGGCGAGACGCGCCTGCTCTACGCATCGGACACCTGGAAGGACACCGGGAGCTGGATGCCGGACGGCAAACGTCTGCTGTTCTCGTTGCAGGATCCCAGCACGGACATGGACATCATGATGCTTTCCGCCGGTGGCGGCGAGCCGGGCGCGGTGCTGCGCACGCCTTTCACCGAACGGGGGGCGCAGGCCTCGCCCGACGGCAGCCGCATGGCCTACGTCTCCAATCAGTCGGGCCGAAACGAGGTGTACATCCGGGGCCTCGATGGCGCGGCGGGACAGTGGCAGATCTCCACCGAGGGAGGCCGGCAGCCAAGATGGCGCGCCGACGGAAAAGAGCTTGTCTATGCGGGCGCCGACGGATACCTGATGGCGGTCTCATTTCAAACGGGCTCCGTTTTCAGGCCGGAAGCGCCGCTGCGCCTCTTCCTGATGCCGGAACGTCCCGAGGACGAGAACCCGATCTTCGAGGACCTGACCCCGGACGGCAATCGCTTCGTTCTCAACGTGCCGACCACGAGCCGGGACAGCATCGGCTTTCACGCGATCAGCCACTGGACGGCGCTGCTGGGGGCCGGAGGCAAGTAGTTCGATGGATGACAGCACGAGGATGTTGCGGCGTCGTTGTCGCGTCCGGAATCGCCGCTCCACCTCGGCTATCTGCAGGAGCACTCCGTGCTCAAGGACGCGGGGTTCGTGCGCGCCAGGATGCGGACACGCTGCAAGGCCACGCACTACTGGCCGGATCTCCTGAGGCTGATCGTCCAGAGGAATCCTTCTGCCCGGAAGAGCCTCAAAGGCTTCGGCCCCGAGAGGGTCGTCTGATCGGCTCTTGACACCATCCGGTCGCTGATCCATATTTAACCGTATGGTTAACTATAATCAGCGTCACCTGGACCTTGCCTTCGGCGCCCTCGCGCACCCGATCCGGCGCGGCATCCTCGCGCGCCTGTCGGCCGGAGAGGCGACCGTCGCGGAGCTGGCCAGACCATTCAACGTCTCCGCGCCCGCGATCAGCAAACACATGCGCATCCTGGAGCAGGCCGGCCTGCTGTCGAGGAAGAAGCATGGACGCGAGCACCGCTGCCGCCTGGAACAGAAGCGGATGCAGGAAGCCGAGGCCTGGATCGAGCATTACCGGGAATTCTGGAACAAACGACTCGACGCTCTCGAAGCTTACCTCAAGGAGAACCCCTGATCATGACCAACGCCAGGCAGACTCAAGACACGAAGGATCGCGAAATCGTCATCACGCGTCTCATCGACGCGCCAACCGAGCGGGTCTGGCGGGCGTGGGCGGACCCGAACGAGGTCGTCCGATGGTGGGGGCCGCACGGCTTCACGACCGACACCGAACGCCGCGAGTTCAAAGCTGGCGGTTTCTGGACCCACACGATGATCGGACCGGACGGCGTGCGCTACGCCAACGCGACGAAGTACGAGGAGGTCGTCGAGAACGAGCGCATCGTCTACACCAACGGCGGCGGCGCCGAGGAGGGGCCCGGCATCCACTTCCGCTCGACGGTCACCTTCAAGGACAGGGGTGGCAGGACCGAGCTGACCCTCCGCGTGGTGTTCGACACGGCCGCGATGCGGGAGCTGGCCGTCATGAAGTACGGCGTGGTCGACGGCGGGAATCAGACGCTGTCGCGCCTGGCCGCCCATCTGCAGGGCGCCTTCGTCGCCACGCGTCTTGTCGAGGCTCCGCGCGAACGGGTCTGGAAGGCGTGGACCGACCCCGTCGAGCTCGGCAAATGGTTTGGCCCGAAGGGATTCGAGACCTTTCATTCGCAGCTCGATCTGCGCCCGGGCGGGACCTACCACTACGGGATCAAGGGCAACGGCATCGAGATGTGGGGCAAGTGGGTCTTCCGCGAGATCGAAAAGCCCGGAAAGCTGCACTTCGTTCAGTCGTTTTCCGACAAGGACGGGGGCCTCGGCGTGCATCCACTGTCGCCGGACTGGCCGAAGCAGACGCTGTCGACCATCCTGTTCCAGGACTTCGGGCCCAGGACGCTCGTCACCGTGTACTGGGTGCCTTTCGAGGCCACCGAAATCGAGCGCAAGACCTTCCGCGACAGCCTGGATGGCATGAAGGAAGGCTGGGGCGGGACCTTCGATCGATTCGATGGCTACCTCAAGGACAACTCCTGATCAGCTTTGCTCCATGGGCGTTGGCCCGCGGTCGGCGTTTGCTATAGGCTTGGAGCGTAGCTTTCGTTGCGGGCCTGGCTTCGTACGGGCGCGCGACGGGAGACAGCCATGGAGACGCGATGAACCTCAGAAGAACGGCACCGCTTGTCGCCACGCTCCTGTCCGCCTGGTCCTTCGCGGCGGCAGGTGAGATCTACGGGAAGATCGTCGAGGGCTCAGCCTCCGTGGGAGAGGCCGCCTCCCTGGAGATGAAGTGCGGCGAGAAGAGCTACCCGGCGGTCAAGACCGACAAGACCGGATCGTACCGGATCGTCCTCAACGAAACGGGCAAATGCACCATGACCGTCCGATACAAGCAGCAATCCGCGAGCCTGGACGTGGCGTCGTACGAGGATGCCGTCCAGGTCGACCTGAGCGTCGAGCTGAAGGACGGCAAGCTCGCCGTCCGGCGCAAGTAGCAATGGTGAGCGCGGTCGCGTGATGGAGATCCCGAACAGGCCGAAAGATCGCTGGGACAAGGTGGCGGTCGTCCTCCACCCAGTCGGGGGGCTGCTGACGGCGCTCGCCGTCACCGCGGTGGGAGTCATGGGCTCCCAGGTGCTCAACCGCCGGCAGGCCCTCGATACCAACGCGCGTCTCTACTCCGAGCTGATGAGCCGGCGGGAGGAGTCGGAGAGCAGCCTGCGCAAGGACATGTTCGTGTCCATCATCCAGACGTTTCTCAAGCCCGGCGCCGGAGACCTCGACACGAAGGTGCTCAACCTCGAGCTGCTCGCCTACAACTTCCACGAGTCGCTGAACCTCAAACCACTCTTCATGGATATCGCGAGGCGTCTTGAAGCTCCCGAGGTCAAGGACCGATTGGCGTACCGCGCCCGCTTGAACCGGATCGCCCGGGAGACATCCGCCAAGCAGCTGTTCGCCCTCGAAGGGCATGGCCGGAGCTTCCGCAGAACGGTGGACCTCGAGGAGGTCCGGCGTCAGGGAAGATCCGGCGTCGCGCTCGACAGCGAGTCGATCGACATCGGTGGCAAGGCGTGCAACGTGAACCTGTACGTGCTGGATTCCGACGCCGAAACCCAGCAGCTCAAGATGCGCCTCGAGGTCAAGGCGCCGGCGAACTCGCAGGACCCGGTCGACACCCGGGCCGAGTTCTACCTCGGCTGGTACGACTTCCCGATGATCGACAACACACGGCTCGGCAACGGCCTGCGCTGCGCGGTCACGCTGAGCAACTTCTCCCCGGCCATGGCCGACATCACCACGGTCTGCTTTCCAGGGGAGTATGCAAGCCTGAAGGACCGCCCATACTACGACGAGGTCATCGAGAAGCTTCAGCAGGCGGCGGATTGAGTGAGGCCGGCGGGGGAGCGCAGCCGGTTCAGGAGGCAGCCGGGCTGGTCCCGCTGCCCTGCCGGCGGCCGGCCCGCCA
>DASROJ010000306.1:0-9720 GCA_035646975.1 Patescibacteria group bacterium | reverse complement strand
GGCCAACATCAAGGCGCTGCTGGCTCGAGGAATGGCCCGACGCACGCTGTGTGCCCTCGTGCTCACGCTCTTCAACATGTCGGCCTACTGGTTCACCTTCTCGTGGCTTCCCACCTACCTTCGCGAAGAACGGGGGCTGGGCGTGGCGAAGTCGGGTCTCTGGGTACTCGTGGTGGTGAGCGGTGAGCTGATCGGCTACCTGACGTTTGGACTGGCCTCCGATCGGTTCGGACGCAAGCCAGTGTTCACCGCCTTCGCCTCGCTGATGGGCGCCGGCTTGCTGCTGATCACGCTGGGATGGGAGATCGTCGCCGCCGACACACGACTGCTGCTGGCCTCCATGGCGATCGTCGGCATCGGCACGGGCACCTGGTCCAACTTCGGCCCGTATTTCTCCGAGCTGTTTCCCACTCGGCTGCGCACCACCGCGATGGGAGGCATCTACAACGGAGCGCGCGGCGTCCAGTTCGCCGCCCCGATCGTCGTGCAGGCGTTTTCGGAGAAGTATCGATTGTCGGGCGGCATCGCGCTGGCCGCGGGCTTCGCCTTCATGGCGGCGATATGGGTCTGGACACTGCCCGAAACCCGCGCGAGGGTGATCGATTCGGCGGAATAGGGTTCGCCGTCCGGCCGATTCGGGCTGGTGCAGCCCGCCCGATTCCCTTATATTGTGTGCCGCCATGAAAAACGAGACGCGGAGCGGCGCGATTCACCGTTTCACGCTGTTCTGCCTGTTCGGTTGCCTTCTGGCGATTATTACAACCGTGTCGGCCGACGCCGCGACCACGACGCCGCTGCGTCACACGGTGCGGCCCGGTCAAACGCTCTACTCGATCGCGCGCAGCTACGGCGTCCCGCTCGACGGGCTGGCCGCGGCCAACGGCATTCGCAATCCCGCGAGCCTGCGCGCGGGCACGCGCCTGGTGATTCCCTCCGGTGGCACGTCCGTCGCGCCCGCTCGACAGCGAACGACGGCGGCCCGGACGACGACACGTCGCGCCAGGCATCCCGCCGTACGGCGTCCGGCTGCACCGGCAATCCCGCTGGACGACGCCGACGAGACAGGCGCCGGCTCAGCCGACATCCCGGCGCGTCTTTCCCCCGCGATGTCCCCCGCGGTGGCCGACATCCCCGGACGCTTCGACGCGCTGCCGTGGCCGGTGGCCGGTCGGGTGATATCGGGATTCGATCGTCCCCGGCGCGGCCACCGTCATCAGGGGATCGATATCGGGTCGGAGGCCGGCGCACCCATCCACCCGGTGGCTGAAGGAACGGTCGTGCTGGTGGAAGAGCATTACGGAAACTACGGCCGGCTCATCGCCATCGAGCATGACAATGGGATGGTCTCCTACTACGGCCACAACATGAAGAACCTGGTCAGCCTGGGTGATCGCGTGACGACCGACGGCGTGATCGCGCTGGTGGGCCATTCGGGCAACGCGTCGTGCAACCACCTGCACTTCGAGATTCGCTCGAACGGGGCGGCCATCGATCCGACGACAGCCCTGACGCCTCAGCCCTGAGCCGACGCGCCGGCCGCGTACGAGGCCACCGACGACTCGGTCTCCCAGAGCCGGACCTCGCGCACCGGGAACTTCCGGCTCACCGCCTGATCATAGATGGCCCTGGCGATCGCCTCGGCGGTCGGATTGACGTCCATCGCGTAGAACGGCTCGCCCAGCTTTGCCAGCAGCTCGCACAGCGGATCGTCCCTGCGCAGCAGCATCCGGTGATCGAGGTTGGCGTCGATCCAGCCTTTCATCGCATCGCCGATGTCGGAAAAGTCCACCACCATCCCGAGTCGGTCGAGCCCCTCGGCGGCCAGCTCGATCTCGACCTTGCCGTTATGACCGTGCGGATGGATGCACTTGCCCTGGTACTCGAGCAGGCGATGCCCATAGCAGAAATAGACGGTCTCGGTGACGGTGTACATGCGGGCGGAAGGTAGCACAGCGTCGCCGGCGCTTCAAAGAGACCGCGTGGCTTGACAGCGAAGCTCGCCGCCCGCAAGATGGCGGCACTTTGCAGACGCCGTGGATGTTCCTCGCCGCGTTGCCGCTCGCCGCCGACTCCGTGGCGGCCCCGGCCTCCCCGCACCACGATCGGGTGGCCCCCTTCCTGCTCGGCCTGGTCGTCATCCTCCTGGCGGCCAAGCTGGGCGGCGAGCTGTTCGAGCGGATCCGCCAGCCGGCGGTGCTGGGCGAGCTGGTGGCCGGCGTGCTGGTGGGCAACCTCGACTATCTCACCGGCATCGGATTGTTCGCCGGTCTGGGGTCCGATCCCTTCATCGACATCTTCGCGCGCGTGGGCGTGGTGGTGCTGTTGTTCGAGGTCGGGCTGGAGACCCAGCTCGGCGACATGATGAAGGTGGGTGGCTCCTCCCTGCTGGTGGCCACCCTGGGGGTCATCGCTCCGATGGTCCTCGGTTTTCTCGTCGGCGAGGCGCTGCGGCCGGACATCTCCCGCAACGCCCATCTGTTTCTCGGTGCGACGCTGGCGGCCACCAGCGTGGGAATCACCGCGCGCGTGCTGAAGGACATGGGCCGGATCAAGGACCGGGAGTCGCAGATCATCCTGGGGGCCGCGGTCATCGACGATGTCCTGGGATTGATCCTCCTGGCCGTGGTGAGCGGCATCGTCACCGCGGGCACGGTGAGCTTCGGCGGGATTGCCCGCATCACGACCGTGTCGATTATCTTTCTGGCCATCTCGCTCCTGATCGGCGAGCGCTTCGTGCGCGGATTCGCGCATTACAACTCCAGCCTGCGTGTCAGGGGCATGAAGCTCATCACGGCGCTGACGTTCTGCTTCGGCATGGCCTGGCTGGCCGATCTCGTCGGGCTGGCGCCGATCATCGGGGCGTTCGCGGCCGGCCTGGTGCTCAAGGAGGCCACGTTCGAACGGTTCAGCGGGCAGCGTCCGCTCGGAGAGCTGCTCGAGCCCCTGACCACGTTCTTCGTTCCCATCTTTTTCGTGCTCATGGGGATCCAGGTCCGCCTCGAGACCTTCCGGGATCCGAAGGCGCTCGTTCTGGGCGGGGCCCTCACGCTGGCGGCGATACTCGGCAAGCAGATCTGCAGCCTGGGAGTCCTCGAACGGGGGCTGGATCGGATCAGCGTGGGTGTCGGGATGATCCCGCGCGGCGAAGTCGGGCTCATCTTCGCGAGCATCGGCCATGCGCTCGGCGTGGTCGACGACTCGATCTTCGCGGCCATCGTGATGATGGTCATCGTGACCACTTTCATCACCCCGCCGGCGCTCAGGTTCACGATGTCAGCCTTCGCGCGGCGGCATCCGGGTTCTTGACCCACTCTTGAGCACCGCTGTACACTCGCGCCACTCGCCATGAGAGCCCTCGTCAAGGAACGTCCCGGCAAAGGTCTTGTGCTCAAGGAGGTCCCCGCTCCACGTCCGGGTCCGCGCGACGTGTTGATCAAGGTGAAGCGTGTGGGGCTCTGCGGGACCGACGCGCACATCTACGCATGGAATGCCTGGGCGGCCGGCCGGCTCAAGCCCCCCGTCATCATCGGCCACGAGTTCGCCGGAGCGGTCCAGGAGGTCGGCGCCGAGGTCGTGGGTCTTGCCGCCGGCGATGTCGTGACGGCCGAGGGGCACATCGCGTGCGGGTTCTGCATGCAGTGCCGCACCGGCAACGCGCATATCTGTCGCAACGTCCGGATCATCGGCGTGGACATCGACGGCGCGTTCGCCGAATACATCGTGATGCCCGCCACCAATGTCTGGAAGGTCGACCCCGAGATCACGCTGGATGTCGCGGCCCTGCACGACCCGCTCGGAAACGCGTTTCACACCGTGATGTCGGCGGATGTTCGCGGGCGCAGCGTCCTGGTGACGGGGTGCGGGCCGATCGGACTGTTCTGCATCGGAATCGCGAAGGCCTCGGGGGCCAGCCGCATCTTCGCCTCGGAGGTGCAGCCGGCCCGTCTCGAGCTGGCACGCCGGATGGGCGCGCACGTCACTATCAACCCCGCCTCGGACGACATGGAAAGCATCGTGCGCGCGCAGACCGACGGTCTCGGCGCCGACGTGGTGCTCGAGATGTCGGGCCACCCGCGCGCGCTGCGCGGCGGGCTCAAGGTGGTCCGGGACGGCGGGACGGTCTGCCTGCTCGGATTGCCGGACGAAGAGGTGCCGATCAATATTTCGCGCGACGTGATATTCAAGGGAGTCACCATCAAGGGAATCATCGGGCGGCGCATGTTCGAGACCTGGTACGCGATGCGCTCCTATCTTCGCGCGGGACTGCTCGACCCCACACCCGTCATCACGCACCGCTTCGGCATCGGCGAGTACGACAAGGCGATGGAGGCGATCCACGCGGGCGCGGGCAAGGTGATCCTCTCACTGGACGGTGACTGACGATGAATGAATCGTTCGTGCGGCGGCTTCAGGCGGAGCTCGACGGCTTCAAGACTCAGGGGGTCTACAAACGGCTCAACACGCTGACCAGCCCGCAGGCTCCATGGGTGGAGATGGCGGGGCGCGGGCGCGTGCTGGTGCTTTCCTCGAACAACTACCTCGGCCTGGCCGCCGACCCAGCGGTCGTCGAGGCGGGCAAGCGGACGCTCGATCGGGTGGGCGCGGGCACCGCTTCGGTACGCTTCATCTGCGGGACGTTCGACGTTCACCAGAGTCTCGAAAGAAAGCTCGCGTCGTTTCTCGGCACGGAGGCCGCCCTCACCTACGTCTCGTGCTGGACCGCCAACACCGGTCTCACGCCGACCCTTCTGGGCGAAGAAGACGTCATCATCTCCGACGAGCTGAACCATGCCAGCGTCATCGACGGCGTGAGGGCCACCCGATCCAACCGCAAGGTCTACAAGCATTCCGACATGTCCGCCCTCGAAGAGCATCTCAAGGCGTCGATGAGCGCGCGTCATCGGTTCATCTTCACCGATGGGGTCTTCTCGATGGAAGGAGACCTCGCCCGCCTGCCCGACATCGTCGAGCTGGCCGGCAGGTACGACGCCGTGGTGGCGGTGGACGACTCGCACGGCACCGGCGTGATGGGAGCCACGGGGCGCGGCACCCCCGAGCACTTCGGGCTGCATGGCCGCATCGACATCGTCACCTCGACGCTGGGCAAGGCGCTCGGCGGCGCGGCGGGCGGGTTCACGGCCGGCCCGGCTGCGGTATGCGACTACCTCACGCAGCGCTCGCGTCCGCAGCTGTTCTCCAACGCCCTGCCCCCCACGGTGGCCGGCTCGGCGCTCGCGGCAGTCGAGCAGCTCGAGGCGCGTCCCGAGCTGGTGAAGAAGCTGCACGACAACACGAAGCAATTCCGCGAGATGATCGTCGAGGCGGGGTTCAAGCCGCTGCCGGGCCCGACGCCGATCGTGCCGGTCATCCTCGGCGAGACGTCGTTCGCCATCAGGATGAGCGAGCGGTTGCTCGAAGAGAAGGTCTTCGTGACCGGGTTCGGATACCCGGTGGTCCCCCAGGGGCAGGCGCGAATCCGTTGCCAGATCTCCGCGGCGCACTCGCGCGATGATCTCGACTTCGCCGTGGCCGCCATGAAGAAGGTCGGCCGGGAGCTGGGCATCCTGGGCTGACGCCCCGCCGTTCGCGTGGCTCAGAGCACGCGGATCGGCAGGATGACGAACGGAATCCCGTCGAACTGGAGCCGCCGCTGCAGCGTTGCGGATGACTGGTTGTGCAGCCAGCGGTGATAGAACTTCTCCTCGCGAAAGATCAGCCGTCCCGCGAAGAAGATCGAGTGGGGGAACTCCTGTCTCACCTTCGCGCACAGGTTGCGCATCTCGGGCACCATCAGCGTGCCGAGCGAGTATCTCGAGTCGGCGTTGAACCCCAGCGAGCGGGCGTAGGTGACGTACTGCTCCAGTATCGCGTGCGTGCTGTTGTCCAGGTTTTCGATCTCCTGCACCCCCTTGAAATTGCCCGAATCGATCACTCCCACCGAGATGAACAGGATGTTCTTGAATTGGCCGGGGAACAACGCGTGCAGCGCCAGGAACGAGTGCAGCCCGAGGCCCGAGTACCCGCTCACCAGCATCACCGCGGTGGGAGCGTTCTTGTCCATGGGACTGGCGTGGGCCACGGCGTCCGGCGCCCCGTCGGCCAGAGGGATGGTCATCAGGTCCTCGTCGAGCCGCTTGAGCATTTGCCGAATGTGCGTGTAGTGGCCGCGGATGCGGATGCACAGCAGCACGAAGCAGGCGGTGATCGTCAGCGTGACCCAGGCCCCTTCCGTGAATTTCAGCGTTGCCGTGATCAAGAGGATGCAGACGGTCAGTGTCAGGCCGATGCCGTTGATGGCCAGGCCGCCTTTCCACCGCCGGCCTCCGGCCCGTTCATGCACCCAGTGCCGGCACATGGCGGCCTGTGACAGGCTGAAGGTGAGAAACACGTTGATGCTGTACATCACGACCAGGATGTGAACCGAAGCGTGGCTGTACAGCAGCATCAGACCGGCGCCGACACCCATCAGCAGGATGCCGTTCTTCACCACGAGACGCTCGCTGATCAGGGCGAACCGCTTGGGCACCCAGGCGTCGATCGCCATGCTGGACAGCACGCCGGGACCACCGAGAAACCCCGTCTGTGCCGCGGCGAACAGCAGCGCCGTCGTCGACAGCAGACCGACGTAGACCCATCCCGCTCCGATCGGCAAGCCGGCCAGCGTCCACCCACCGGCCACCGTCTCCAGCAGCACCGCGTTGAGCGTCTTGCCTTCGTGGTACGTGACGCCGGTCAGCAGGTAACAGACCAGGATGCCGCCCGCCACGAAGGAAAGAGAGACGGCCATGTACAGCATCGTCCTCTTGCCGGTGGCGACGCGTGGCTCTTTGAGGATGCCCAGCCCGTTGCTGACCGCTTCGATCCCCGTGTAGGTGCCGCCGCCCAGCGCGTAGGCGCGCATGAAGACGAAGAACAATCCCCACGCTCCCAGCGCGGCGACGCCGGTATGGGCCTCCTCCACCGCGCGGTTGATCGTGATGGAGAAGTTGCCGAGGTGGCCGAAGATGCCCACCAGAATGACCAGCGCGTGCGTGACCAGGAACGCCAGGAAGATCGGCATCAGCACCGTGACCGATTCCTTCACGCCCCGCATGTTCAGGATAATCATCAGGGCCAGCGCGGCGAAGCAGGCAGCAAGCTTGTAGGAGCGCAGCTCGGGCCCCAGGATGCTGAATGTGGCGTCGGCGCCGCTGGCAATCGAAACGGAAATTGTCAGGACGTAATCGATCACCAGCGCGCAGCCCGAGACGACACCGGCGGCCGGACCGAGCAGCTTGGTGGCCACCAGATAGCCGCCGCCCCCCGTCGGGAAGTTCTCGATGATCTGCGAGTAGGAGGCCGAGATGATGGCGATGGTCACCGTCATCATGAGGGCGAGCAGGATGGCGAGGTGCTGGTAGTCGCCCAGGGCGCGGAAGGCCTCCTCGGGACCGTAGGCAGACGACGACAGCCCGTCGACCCCCAGACCGATCCAGGCGAAGAAAGCCGCCAGGCTGATCTTGTGAAAGATGCGTGGATCCAGCGGGTTACGCGGGGCGCCGACCAGCACCCTGAACAGTCGCCGCAGACCTCTGACCGGGGGATCTGGCGGCGGGACCGGCTCGACTGCAGGAATTGGAGGGCGAGTGGCTTCCATCGAGAGAAATCTTACCACCCACGCAGGGGTAAGCCGCCCTTGCGCGTCAAAGCCTTGCGGTGCAGGCGATTCAAGCCAGTGACCAGTGCGCGTTTGTGCGCAATATTTTTTTGGACAGTGGTACCAATTTTGCTAGAATGTGCAACGATTCATACCTGACGTGGAGGTCCAGTGGCAAACGGCACGGTGGTTGAGAGAATCTCGTTGACCAACCTCAGACTGGCGGAAGCCTTTCTCGAGCGCGCCAGCGACCGGCTCACCGCCCTCGATGCGCTCAGGCACGAGGCCGACTTCGCCGACGTGATCCGCGAGGCCCGCGACATCGTGACACTTTGCATGCGCGGCATGCTCCGGATCATCGGCATCGAGGTGTCGCGCTGGGTCGACGTGGGAGAAGCGCTCACGAAGAACATGAGCAAACTCCCCCCCGAGGTGACCTCGCAGAAGGACCGCATCCTCGGCATCTATCTCGACCTGACGCGGGAGCGGCAGGTGGAGTTCTCCGAGGACATCCCGATCGAAAAGATCCTCGCGGCCGACGCCGATCGCGCCCTGGCCGAGGCCGAGTGGTTCCTCGAGCTGGCTCAGCTCACGATCGACATCGTCTCGCGTCGCCGCGTCCCCTCACCGCAATCCTGAGTCGCGCGCTTCCCTACCAGCTGTACCTGAGCCCGAACCTCCATTGACGTGGAGCGGAGAAGCTGCGCGTGTCTCCGAAGGACGATCCATCCCGGATGTTGACCGCCGTGTCTTCTCCCTTGTTGAAGACGTTGAAGATGTCGGCGTAGACCCCCAGCTCGGTCCCATTGAACTTGAAGTACTTCTCAGCGCGAAAGTCGAAGTTGTTGTTCGCGTCGAGGCGCTGGCTGCCACGAGGCTCCGCGAAATAGCGGACGGTCCCCTGATTGAAGTTGAAACAGTCCGTGACATTCGGATCGGGGTCCTGGTCCAGGCAGCTCGACACTCGCGTCCAGGTGGGGCCCGTGACCCAGGTGTAATTGCCCGACACTTTCACCTCGATCTTCGGGATGACATAGGTGCCCTGGATCTTCCACTGGTTGGTCGGGTCGTTGGTCAAACGGCCCTTCGCGTTGACCAGAGAATTCGGCGTGTCGAGAAACGCCCCCACACCGCCGTTCTGCCCGCTGTTGTTGTTGGAGGTCGAGGTGTTGAAATCGACGTTGTCGATGTTCCCCGCCGCGCGCGAGCGCACGTAGGAGGCGATGAGCTGCCAGCGTTTATTGAATCGCTTCGTGGCCGTCAGCATCACAGCCCGGTAATCTCGATCAATCCCGTCCGGGTTGGTGATGATCAGCGTGTCGTTGATGTTGCCTTGATCGAACAGGGTGACCGGCTTGCTGGTGATCGGGTCAAACCCCTTTACCTTGGTGAAATCGCCGTTCTTGCTGACGGTCTCGATGAAGTTCCTGTTCTTTCGGTAGATCAGGGTGCCTGTCAGGGCGAAGTCGTGTCCCAGATCGTGGTCAAGCCCGATGATGAACTGATCCATCTGCGGCTGCTTGAGACCCCGGTCGATCACAACCTGCTTGGGCACCTCGGATCTGACCAGAAGCGCGGGGTCTGGGTTATTGTGATCGAAGGGTGTTCCGGTCGGAATGAAGTAGGTGTCTTTCTGTGAGTAGGCTCCAGGTGTCAGCGGCTCAAAGTAGTTTCCGAACAGTGCCTCGAAGTATCGTCCATAGTGCGCCTTCAACACCGTCGTCTTCTTGCCGGTCAGATCGAAGGTGAAGCCGACTCTTGGAGCCACGGGAACCGTGCGGAAAATGTTGGCGCTGCCCGGCACCGAGCCCCGATTGAAATCAACCCGGACGCCCGGGTTGATGGTGAACCGGTCGTTTACCTGCCTTGAGTCCTGAACAAAGGCGCTGGCGCGGGTATTGACCGCCTTGAGGTCGTAGCTGTATCCGAGATAGGCATAAGAGTACCCGTACGTAGCGTTGTCATAGTAATAGGCGCCGCCTGGATAACCATACTGGCTCCGAACGTGCGACCGCTCGAATTCGACCCCGTACTTGAAGTCGTGCTTGCCTGTCAGAAATGTGTCCGAGTAGTGGGAGATCGTG
>DASROJ010000305.1:0-2602 GCA_035646975.1 Patescibacteria group bacterium | reverse complement strand
CACCCTTATCTGCAGCTTGCGCTGCTTCGCGATGCCGCGCGCCACCTCGGCCATGCGATGCGGCGTGACCACCATCGCCGGCTCGTTCACCAGGTCGCGCACCAGGTTGACCGCTTCGGCGCGGATCGCCCCGCGCGCCGCCCCGCGGCGCGCGCCGGCCAGCGCGCTGTGGCCCACGTGAAGCTCGGCGCCGCCCAGGTTGGAGGGCTGCGCGCTGTCCTGCGTCTGGTACTTGGAGAGCTTGTAGGCGCCCAGCGCGATCCCCTCGGTGGCGGCCTCGGCCAGCGACTCGATCGGGCAGCCATCCGAAGCGGCCGGCAGCGCGATGACGATCTTTTTTGCCTTCAGGAGGATCGCCCGGCGCCCCGCCAGTCCGCATCCTTCGCGCACCGCGTCGGGTGTGAAGTCGTCTTTGCGTCCCAGCCCGATGATCAGATAGCGCTGCGCCGGGAACCGGCCCGCCGACTGCCAGAGGACCATCTCCTTGCGCTTGCCCTTGAACGATTCCCCGCGCGACACCAGGCCCAGCGTCCGGATCAGGGCGTTGCTCGCGGCGACCCCGGGGATGGCAAGGGTCTTTTCCTGCTCGAAGGCAAAACAGACGGCGATATCCCCCTTCGCGGAGGCAAACGACGCCGCCGAAGCGGTGACCCTGGGTGGTCGCGTGCCGGCCGGCACCGATCCCGCGACCCGTGCGGATCCTGAGACGCGGGCGCGCTCAGGCATTCGCGAGGTTCTCGATCAGGTCGAGCGCGGTCTGCTCGATCTGCTCGACCGACAGTCCGATCTCGGCGAACAACTCGCCGCGGCCGCCATGCAGAACGAAATGGTCCGGAATGCCGACGTGATGCAGCAGCGGGCCGGTCCTGCCGACGCCATGGGAACCATGGGAGGCAGCGCGAATCTCCCGCATCTCCTCGTAGACACCGGTGCCGAATCCTCCGCGCAGCGTGTTTTCCTCCAGCGTCACCAGCACACGGTACTTCCCCGCCAGCGCCTCGAGCATCGCGGTGTCCATCGGCTTGACGAACCGGCAGTTGACGAGCCCGGCTTTCACCCCGCGGGTCGCCAGCTTCTCGATCACTTTGCGTCCATGCTCCACCATCGTGCCGACGGCGAGAAACGCCAGGTCGTCGCCTTCGATCAGGTGCTCCCAGGTGCCGATCGGGATCATCTTGAACGGGGCGCTGCCCGGATCGACGGGGCAGGATTCCTTCGGATACCGGATCGCGAACGGATGCTCGGTCTGCATCACCGCCGTGTAAAGAAGGTTGCGCAGCTCGAAGCCGTCCTTTGGCGCCGCCACGATGAAGTTCGGCACCGCGCGCAGGTAAGTCAGGTCGAACACGCCATGATGGGTCGGACCGTCGGGGCCGCACAGCCCGGCCCGATCCAGGCAGAACACCACCGGGATGTTCTGCACCGCCACGTCGTGGATGATCTGGTCGTAGGCGCGCTGCAGGAACGTCGAGTAGATCGCCGCGATCGGGCGCATCCCCTGCAGCGCCATGCCGGCGCAGAAGGTCACGCCATGCGCCTCGGCGATGCCGACATCGAAGAACCGCTCGGGGAACTTCTGCTGGAATTTCACCAGCCCGGTGCCGTCGGCCATCGCCGCGGTGATCGCCACCACGCGCGGATCGATCTCCGCCAGCTCGAGGGCGGCCTGCGCGAAGACCGACGTGTAGGCGGGCGGGGCCTTGCTGGAGGGCAGGCTCTTGCCCGACGCCACGTCGAACGGGTTCAGACCGTGATAGGTGTTGGGATCGGCCTCGGCATGGCTGTAGCCGCGTCCTTTCTTGGTGAGGATGTGCAGCAGCACGGGGCCTTTTTCGTCCTTGAGCTTGCGGATGACGTCGATGAGGCCGTCCATGTCATGGCCGTCGATCGGGCCGAAGTAGTGGAAGCCGAGCGACTGGAACAGCGCGCCGGGCACCAGCACGTTCTTGAGATTGCGCTCGAGCCTGTTGGCCAGCTCGGCCGCCGTGGTGCCCTTGGGCAGCTTCTCGATCAGCTCGTACGACTCCTCGCGCAGCTTCTTGAGAAACGGATTGGTGCTCAGGCTGGTGAGATACCTCGAGATCGCCCCCACGTTGGGAGAGATCGACATCTCGTTGTCGTTCAGGATGACCAGCATGTTGCGGCCCGCGTGCCCGGCGTTGTTGAGCGCCTCGTAGGCCAGCCCGCCGGTCATCGCGCCGTCGCCGGTGACGGTGACGACGTAGAACTTCTCTCCCATCAGATCGCGCTTGGTGGCCATGCCCAGCCCGGCGGAGATAGATGTGGAGGCATGGCCGGCGCCGAAGGCGTCGTGCTTGCTCTCGGCGATGCGCAGGAAGCCGGAGATCCCCTTGTGCTGGCGGATGGTCGGCAGGTCCTCCCGGCGGCCGGTGAGCATCTTGTGCACGTAGGCCTGGTGGCCGACATCCCAGATGATCTTGTCGGTCGGCGAGTCGAACAGGTAGTGCAGCGCGATGGTCAGCTCGACCACGCCGAGCGACGGGGCCAGGTGGCCTCCCGTGCGCGAGACCACTTCGATCAGGTTTTCCCGAAGCTCGGCGGCCAGCTGCTTGAGCTCGGGCACCGTGAGCTGCTTGAGATC
>DASROJ010000304.1:0-6638 GCA_035646975.1 Patescibacteria group bacterium | reverse complement strand
CTGACGCCGTCGCGTTGCAGATCGTGGCCCAGCTGCCCTCGCTGCCGTGAAGCCGGCGCGGGGTGCCGTGCCCACCGGCGCTCGAGAGCCGCGGGGGTTGCGGTCACGTCCCGCGCGGCTGTAGATTCGCGGGCATGCGGTACCTGGTGCTCAGCGACATCCACTCCAACCTCGAGGCGTTCAGCGCCGTTCTGGACGATGCGGGCCGGCGGGGGTTCGACCGCTGCGTCGTGCTCGGGGATATCGTCGGATACGGCGCGAGCCCCAATGAAACGGTGGGCATGGTGCGCGAGCTCGAGCCGGCGGCAATTGTCCGCGGCAACCATGACAAGGCGGCCTGTGGCATCACCGAGGCGCAGAGTTTCAACGACGCCGCGAAGGTCGCGGTGCTCTGGACACGAGATGTGCTCTCTGTCGAGAACCGGAGATACCTGCGCGAGCTTCCGCAAGGTCCGGTTGACGCGGGCGGGTTCGTGATCTCCCACGGCAGTCCGCTCGATGAAGAGGAATACATCCTCGGCGAGATCGATGCGGGCGGGGCCTTCGAGGACGGGGACTTCGAGATTGCCTTTTTCGGGCACACGCACTTCGCGTGCGTGTTCGTGCATTCGGGGGGCCGCTCGAAGCTGAGGCTCACACCGCCGGAGCGCGGCGTCCTGAGGCTGGAGCCCGGGGCGAGGTACCTGATCAATCCCGGCTCGATCGGACAGCCACGCGACCACGACCCGAAAGCGGCCTACGCGATCTTCGATGCCGAACGGCGCACGCTCGAGACGTTCCGCGTCGCCTACGACGTGCAGCGCGCGCAATCCCTGATCGAGCAGGCCGGGCTTCCCCCGGTGCTCGGCGAGCGCCTCCTGCTGGGGTATTGAGCTCCGGCCCGAACGACGACTCGGACACGCTTCTAGCCGGCCCACCACCAGTTGGCGAACAGCGCCATCATGAGCCCCGACAGCGTCGCCGCGACGAATCCATACAGGATGGGCAGCCGCCGCCTTCCCTGCGCCCACGCCAGACCGATCAGCGCGAAGGCGGGAAAGACGGTGAGCGCGAACCTGCCGAACGACCAGACCGTCGAGCAGAGGGGCAACAGCACGCCGATGGCGGCGTAGACCGCAAGCGGCGCGCGGAGTCTTCGGAAAATGAAAGGGAGCATCGCGACGAAGCAGACCGCGATGATCATCTCGAGCGTGGAGTTGTGCGCGCCGTGGGCCGCGGGCCCCGAATCCCACCATCGCACGAATCCGCGCCAGGGCCCCGACATCGCCCCGCGCCATCTCGTCTGCCTCGTGACGAACGCCATCGGGTCGCCAAACGCGCGGGCGCAGAAAACCATGAACCCGCACAGGGCCATCGGCACCTGCAGCGCCCAGATCCAGCCGGACGCGGTGGCCCTGCCTGCCCGCCGCGCGGCCCACCACTCGAGCAGCAACGGCACGACCAGCAGCACGCCGAACGGGCGTGTCAGCGCCGCGCCGGCCCCCGCCGCCCCGGCCGCAGCGAACCGGCCGCGCCGTGCGAGCTCGAACACAGCAAGCGACAGCAGCAGAAAGAGCGACTCCGCGTAGACGGCCGACAGGAAAAGACTCATCGGAAAGACGAGCAGCGCGGCGCAGGCCGCCAGGCCCGCGTCACGACCGGCGGCGCCGCCCCCCGACTCGAAACAGACGAGTCGATAGAGCAGCACGAGCGCGCCCGCCAGACAGACATTCGAGATCAGCACTCCCGCGGCGACACCGCCGATGAGCGGGCTGAGCATTCGGATCAACATCGGATAAAGAGGCAGGAAGCCGGCCGTGGCCTCCGGCTCGTAGGCGACATTCAATCCCTCGAACCGGCTTGTCACCCTTTCGCCGGCATATCCCTCTTCGGCGATCAGCAGGTACCACTCCGAATCCCAGCGCGACCAGATTTCCAGCGGCCGGGCGGCGGGCTGGTGCTGGACGAGGTTTCCCTTCTGAACCGAGAGTCCCGATGCCATCAGCCAGGTGGACAGCAGGCCGACGAGCAGGAGCGCCAGACGGCTTGAGAAAAACAGCACGGCGATGTCCCGGATGGGGACGGTATCGGGCGAGGAGGCGGGCTCGTTTGCGCGGCGGGCGCTTTCGAACATCGGCGCAGGCTACAGGCCCCATCGGCGCGATGTCAACGGCCCGCGGGGACCCGTCGGCGGAGTCGATGACGGAATGCCTCCAAGTCTTTATCGAGCAATGAGTCAGCCAGCCTTGACAAAAGTGTCACTCGACATAAGTTTTGGCCCCCGGTTCCGTGAATGGCGCTGGCTGGCGGCTTTTCCGGCCGCGTGGCCCTGCGCCGATGCCGTTGCCTCCGGTCGGGTCGCGCGAGCGGCCACATGCACGACGGCCGCGAGATCACTCTGACGAGGGAAGCATGGCGATCAAGCTGGGGGAGATGCTGATCAAGGCCCACTTGATCACCGCCGACCAGCTCAACAAGGCCCTCGAGCATCAGAAGGTCAACGGCGGCAAGCTCGGTTACAACCTCGTCAAGCTGGGCCTGGTGAAGGAAGACGACATCACCCAGCTCCTGTCCCAGCAATACGGCGTCCCGGCGATCAATCTCAGCTCGATCCAGATCGACGAGACGGTGATCAAGCTGATCCCGTCGGAGGTGGCGCAGAAATACCTGATCATGCCCATCAGCAGGACCGGCGCGACCCTCACCATCGCGATGGTCGACCCGACCAACGTCTTTGCAATGGACGACATCAAGTTCATGACCGGCTACAACGTCGAGCCGGTCGTGGCGTCCGAGCTTGCCATCAAGGAAGGCATCGACAAGTACTACGGCTCTTCGCACCAGCTCGAGCTGAAAAAGGTGATGGACGAGATCACCGAGACCGATCCGGACAACCTCGAGCTGCTCGAAGACGACGAAGAGCTCGATCTCGCCCGGCTCGAGGCGGCCACCGAGGAAGCGCCGGTGGTCAAGCTGGTGAACCTCATCCTGACCGACTCGATCAAGCGGGGAGCCAGCGACATACACATCGAGCCGTACGAGAAGGACTTCAGGGTCCGCTACCGCATTGACGGCGTGCTCTACGAAATCATGAACCCTCCCATGAAACTGCGCGACGCCATCACCTCGCGCCTGAAGATCATGGCCAAGCTCGACATCGCCGAAAAGCGCCTTCCCCAGGACGGCCGCATCAAGATCAAGATGAAGCTGCAGAGCAAGAGCAAGGAGATGGACTATCGCGTCTCGGTGCTGCCGACCCTTTTCGGAGAGAAGATCGTGCTGAGGCTCCTCGACAAGGAGAACCTCATGCTGGACATGACCAAGCTGGGCTTCGAGCCCGAATCGCTCGCGAAGTTCGAAAAGGCGATCTTCAAGCCCTACGGGATGGTGCTGGTGACCGGGCCCACCGGTTCCGGTAAGACCAACACGCTCTATTCCTCGATGGCCCGCGTCAACACGCCGGAAACGAACATCATGACGGCCGAAGACCCGGTCGAGTTCAACCTGCACGGGATCAACCAGGTGCAGATGAAGGAGCAGATCGGGCTGAACTTCGCCAGCACGCTGAGATCCTTCCTGCGCCAGGACCCGAACATCATCCTGGTCGGCGAAATCCGCGACTTCGAGACGGCCGAAATCGCTGTCAAGGCGGCGCTGACCGGCCACCTCGTGCTCTCCACGCTTCACACCAACGATGCGCCGTCCACGATCAACCGGTTGATGAACATGGGAATCGAGCCGTTTCTCGTCGCCACTTCGGTGCACCTGATCTGCGCCCAGCGACTGATCCGCCGCGTCTGCGGCACGTGCAAGGAAGAGATCCACATGCCCGCCGCCGCGCTGGTGGAGGTGGGGTTCACACCGGAGGAAGCCCCGCGCATCAAGCTATTCAAGGGCAAGGGGTGCACGACCTGCAACAACACGGGCTACAAAGGACGCCTCGGGCTCTACGAGGTGATGGAGATAGGCGACGCGCTCAGGGAAATGATCCTCTGCGGCGCTTCGGCGCTTGAGTTGAGAAAGAAGGCCATCGAAGACGGGATGATCACCCTTCGCGGCAGCGGAATTCGCAAGCTCCGTGATGGTCTGACCACAGTCGAGGAAGTGCTCAGGGAAACGGTTCTCTAGGGGAGCGCCATGACCGTCACGTTGCACCAGCTACTCAAGACACTCGTGGAGCAGGGCGGAACGGACCTGCACATCACGACCAATTCGCCGCCTCAGATCCGAATCGACGGCAAGTTGATCCCGCTCCAGCTGCCGCCGCTGGCGGCCCCGGAGACCAAGCAGCTCTGCTACTCGATCCTCACCGACAATCAGAAGCACCGCTTCGAGGAAAGCTTCGAGCTCGACCTGTCGTTCGGCATCAAGGGGCTGGCGCGCTTCCGCGCGAACATCTACAGCCAGAGAGGAGCCGTGGCCGGCGCGTTCAGGACGATTCCCTGGGAGATCAAGAGCTTCAAGGACCTCGGGCTTCCCGAAGTCGTGTCGAAGCTCTGTGACAAGCCCCGGGGTCTGATCCTGGTGACCGGGCCGACAGGCTCGGGAAAGTCCACCACCCTGGCGGCGATGCTCGACAAGGTCAACTCGGAAAGACACGAGCACATCGTCACCATCGAGGACCCCGTCGAATACCTTCACGCCCACAAGAAGTGCATGGTGAACCAGCGGGAGCTGCACGCCGACACGCATTCATTCACCAACGCGTTGAGGTCCGTCCTGAGACAAGACCCCGATGTCGTGCTCATCGGCGAAATGCGCGATCTGGAAACCATCGAGGCGGCGCTGAGGATCTCCGAGACGGGCCACCTTACCTTCGCGACCCTGCACACCAATTCTGCTGTGCAGACCATCAACAGGATCATCGACGTGTTCCCATCGCACCAGCAGTCGCAGGTGCGCGCCCAGCTGTCGTTCGTGCTGGAGGGAATCCTCTGCCAGTCGCTGCTGCCGAAAGCGAACAACCAGGGCCGGGCGCTGGCGATGGAAATCATGGTGCCCAACGCGGCGGTCAGGAACCTGATCCGCGAGGACAAGGTCCATCAGATCTACGCGATGATGCAGTCAGGCCAGTCGAAGCATGGAATGCAGACCTTCAACCAGTCGCTCGCGACGCTCTACTCCAAGAAACAGATCAGCCTTCAGACGGCGATGGCGAGGTCGAGCAACGTCGATGAGCTGCAGGACATGATCAACAGAGGCACCGGGCTGATCAATCAGCCGGCGCCAGGCGCCGCCGTGGCACGGAAGTCATGACCATGGCGTCCGCATAGGAACGGGGAGGAACAGGCATGGCGCAATTCGCGTGGAAGGGAAAAAGCCGGGGTGGAGCCGTCCAGGAGGGCGTGCTCGTGGCGGACAACAAGGACGCCGTCATCTCGATGCTGCGCAAGCAGCAGATCATCGTGACGGCCGTCACGGAAAAGGGCAAGGAGATCGCTCTGCCGAAGTTCGGCGGCGGCGTGAGCCAGAAAGAGATCGCGATCTTCACCCGCCAGTTCTCCGTCATGATCGACGCGGGTCTGCCGCTGGTGCAGTGCCTGGAGATCCTCGGCACGCAGCAAGTCAACCGCGCGTTCCAGCACGTCCTGTTCCAGGTCCGGCAGGACGTCGAATCGGGCTCCACGCTGGCGGACGCACTGCGAAAGCATCCCAAGGTGTTCGACGAGCTGTTCTGCAACATGGTCGCCGCGGGTGAGGCGGGCGGTATTCTCGATACCATCCTTCAGCGCCTCTCCGAGCACATCGAGAAGGCGGTCAAGCTGAAGTCGTCGGTCAAGAAGGCGATGATCTACCCGGTGGCGGTCATCACCATCGCAATCGGCGTCATCTGGGTCATCCTCACCTTCGTCATCCCGGTGTTCGCCGCGCTGTTCCAGAACCTCGGCAACGGCGCCGCGCTGCCGCTGCCCACCCGCATCGTCATCAGCCTGTCGCACTTCATGCAGCGATTCTCGCTCATCATCCTTGGAGCGATGGCCGGCGCCTACTGGTTCGGATTCCGGCCCTATTACGCGACGGAAGCCGGCTGCAGGCAAGTGGACGGCATGATGCTCAAGATGCCGATCGTCGGCATGCTGATGCGCAAGATCGCCGTGGCGCGGTTCTGCCGCACCCTCGGCACCATGATCTCCTCCGGTGTGCCGATTCTCGACGCGCTCGACATCACAGGCAAGACGGCGGGCAACAGGGTCGTGCAGGACGCCATACTCAAGACACGCAACAGCATCGAAGCCGGAAAGACGATTGCCGAGCCGCTCAAGGAGACAGGCGTCTTCCCCCCGATGGTCACGCAGATGATCTCCGTCGGCGAGCAGACCGGCGCCCTCGACACGATGCTGTCGAAGATCGCCGACTTCTACGACGACGAGGTCGACAACGCGGTGGCCGGCCTGCTGACCCTTCTCGAGCCGATCATGATCTCGTTTCTCGGCGTGATGATCGGCGGGATCGTCATCGCGATGTATATGCCGATCTTCAGCCTCATCAGCATCATGCCGTAGCCGAGAACGTGGCCAGCGCCGGCCGGGAGGATTGACGCTCCGGGCCGGCTCGGATTTCCCGGAGAAACACGACAGTGAACCACGAACTCCAGCGGCAGAACGCGGTCATGATGATCTGCCGCGTGGTCCTGCTGACCACCCTGCTCTGCTCCGGGC
>DASROJ010000303.1:0-4997 GCA_035646975.1 Patescibacteria group bacterium | reverse complement strand
GTCAACGCCACCCGCGCGACCGTCGCGTTCGGCAGCCGCGATGAAACGCTGTTCGGGACGTCGTCGATCCGCGAAGTGCTGATGGAACGGACCTTCGAGATCACCGCGAACTCGTTCTTCCAGACCAACTCGAAACAGGCGGTGAGGTTGTATGGCGCCGCGCTCCAGATGGCCGACCTCTCCCGCGAGGATCGTGTGCTCGATCTCTACTCGGGCACCGGCGCGATTTCGATTCTCGCCGCGGGCAAGGCGGGCGAGGTGCGTGGCGTCGAATCGCTGGCCGAGTCGGTGCGCAACGCGGAGCGCAACGCCGCGTTGAACCAGGTGCGCAACGTCTACTTCATCTGCGGAGAGGCACGCAAGGCTCTGATCGCCCTGGCTTCCGACCGAAGACCCCCTACCGTGATCATCGTGAACCCGCCCCGCGCCGGTCTCAACTCCGCCGTCATCCGACATCTGCTCCGGCTCCGGCCGCGGCGGGTGGTTTACGTGTCGTGCAATCCGACGACCCTTGCGCGCGATCTGAAGGAGATCACCGAGCGGGATTACCGGCTGGCGCGAGTGCTTCCCGTCGACATGTTCCCTCACACGTATCACATCGAGTGCGTCGCGCGAATCGATCTCCAGCCGGCGACGCCCGCCTGACTTTGACTCGAAACTCCTCCTGTGTTTAGATCCTGAGCCTATGCCCAACAGCAGCGGAACCTGGAAAACAGGCGAAAGGGTGCTAGAAACCGGGCGGTACGAGTGCTTGAATTGCAAGCTCCTCGGCACTTCCACCTGCCTGGACCTCGAGGCGGACAAGCTGTTCCCCTACTGCACCGTCTGCAACGTCAAGGACAACACCTACAAGATCGTCTCCAGGAAGCGGTGAGCGCGAAGACGAAGGCGCCGCCCCGCAGGACGATCCTCTGGATCGGGTGCGGTGTCCTGATCGCGGCAGCCGTGGTTCTCTATCTCGTCTTTCTGCGAGGAGGCGGCCGCTTCAGCGGCGCCACCGGCGACGCCAGCGTGCTGCTCATCACCATCGACACGCTCAGGGCGGATCACCTCGGCGCCTACGGCGATCGCGACATCCGCACGCCGGTCATCGACACGCTGGCCGACGAAGGCGTTCTTTTCGAAAACGCCATCACGCCGGCCATCGAGACACTGCCCTCGCACGCGACGATTCTGACCGGGACCTGGCCGCCCACGCATGGCATTCGCGACAACGGCGACTACCGGCTCAGTCCGGAAGCGCTCACGCTTGCCGAAGTGCTGCGCGCGCGTGGCTTCCGCACCGGCGCCGTGGTCGGGGCCTTCGTCCTCGACTCGATGTTCGGGCTCGACCAGGGATTCGAGGAGTACGACGACGCGCTGCCGGCGCGCAGCCCCAACGAGGCCTTCTTCGCCGAGCGGCCGGCAAGGTCCGTCACCGAGGCGGCCCTGGGGTTTCTCCGGCAGGCGCGCGCGTCGAGGTTCTTCCTGTGGGTGCACTATTTCGATCCGCATCATCCCTACAACGCGCCGGCGCCGTTTCCCCGGCAATATCCGCGCCGCCCCTACGACGCCGAGATCGCCTACGTCGATTCGGAGATCGGACGGCTGCTCGCGGGGCTCAAGGAAATGGGACTCAAGGACAGGACGCTGATCGTGCTGGTGGCGGATCACGGCGAAGGGCTGGGCGACCACGGGGAGGATTCTCACGGCATCTTTCCGTACGTGGAGGAAGCGCGCGTGCCGCTCGTCGTCTCGATGCCTCCCCACGTGCCGTCCGGTGTGCGTGTCAAGGGGGTGGTGCGAACGGTCGATATCATGCCCACCGTGCTCGAGCTGATGCGTATCGACCCGCACGAGGCGGCCGCGCCGGCTCAGGGAGAGTCGCTCTGGCCGTTGATCTCGGCCGGCGATCGCAGGATGCCCGGCCGCACTGCCTACACCGAGGCCATGGCGCCGCTCCTGCTGTACGGCTGGAGCCCCACCTTCGCGATACAGGACGACAAGTACAAGTTCATCGAAGCGCCGAGGCCCGAGCTGTACGACCTCGCCGCCGACCCGAAGGAGCGCGACAATCTTGCCGCCACGCATCCCGACCTGGTGGCCGATTACCGCGCCCGGCTCGAGACGCTGCGCAAGACGATTGCCCGCGAAGGGGCCGGCGCGGAGATGCTGTCACCCGACGCGGAGACGATGGCCAGGCTGCGTTCGCTAGGCTACGCATCCGGCGGCGGTCGGACGCCGTCGACGACCGGGAACCTGGCGGACCCCAAGGACATGATCGGGATGCTCGCCCGGATCAACCGTGTCTACGTCTCGTTCGGCGCGGGGCAGTACGATGTCGCCGTCCGCGAGGCCGCCTCGATCCTGAGGGAGAATCCCGGCAACGCCTCGGTGCGCTTCTACATGGCCGGTGCCCTGTCCAGCATGGGGCGCTACCCGGAGGCCATCCACGAGTTCGAGACGTTGCTCCAGCGTTCGCCCAAGGACACCGTGGCGATGTCGAACATCGGCTGGTGCCTGATCAACATGCAGCGGTTCGACGAGGCCACCGCCGTCTTCAACAAGGTGCTGGAGATTTTTCCCGAACACATCCACGCGATGGCGAGCCTCGCCAACATCTCCTTCATCAAGGGGGAATACAACGAAGCGGTGCGCCGCTACAAGGAAGTCCTGCTGCGCGAGCCCAATCACGTGCCCTCCATCCTCACGCTGGGCAGCATCTACGAAGGGGCCGGCAAGCTGGATGAAGCCGCCGTCATCTACGCGCATGGGGCGGAGGTGGACCCGGGCAACGTCGAGATGTGGATGAGTCTCGGATGGGTCCGGTTCCTGCAGGGCAAGCACGACGAAGCGCTCGCAACGCTGCGCCGGGCCCAGGAGATCGCCCCCGATGCGCCCGAGCTCCAGGTGGCCATGGGGGATGTCGAGCTGGCCCTCGGGCAGGTGGACGAGGCGCGCGCCTCCTACGAGAAGGGGCTCCGGCTCGCGCCACGTCTTGCCGGCGCGTACTACGGGCTCGGGCTGATCGAGACCAAGCAAGGCGATGCCGGCAGGGCGGTGCAGCTCATGGCGCAGGCGGTGTCGCTGAACCCCGAACGAGTCGAGTGGCGTGAAGACCTCGCCCGGGCGCTGGCCCGCGCGGGCCGTCACGCCGAAGCCGCGGGCGAAATCGAGAAATACCTGTCCTCGGGTCGCGCGCCCGCCGAGCGTGTCGACGAGCTGCGCAAGCAGGCGCAGTCGTACCGGCGGGGCGGCTGATGCCGGAGGAGTGGCCGGTGGAAAGATGAGCGAACCGCGGCAAGGCCGCCGCGGCGACCTGGTGGCGCTCGCGGGCCTCGGGTTGGCGTACTGGGTGGCCCACCTGCTGGTCATCAACCGGTACGGCTGGTTCCGGGACGAGCTGTACTACATCGCCTGCAGCAAGCGACTCGCCTGGGGCTACGTCGATCATCCGCCGTTCTCGATCGCGGCGCTTGCCATCATTCGCGGGCTGTTCGGCGACTCGTTGCCCGCGGTTCGATTCGTCCCCGGGCTGCTGGGCGCCGCCTGCATCTTCATGACGGGGTTGATGGCGCGGTCGATGGGTGCCGCAAGAAGAGGCCAGATCCTCGCGGCGGTCGGCGTGGCCGTGGCGCCGGTGTTCCTGTTCACCACCCACATCTATTCGATGAACGCGTTCGACCTGGTGTTCTGGACTCTGTGCGCCCTGCTGCTGGTGAGGATCGTGCAGACAGGCGACCAGCGTCTCTGGATCCTGCTCGGCGCGGCCTTCGGTGTCGGGCTGCTGAACAAGATCAGCCTGCTCTGGCTGGGCGGCGGCATGGGCGTCGGGCTGCTGCTCACGCCGGCCCGGCGAACGCTCGCCACGCGCTGGCCCTGGCTGGCCGGCGCCTTGGCATTCGTCATCTTCCTTCCACATGTGATCTGGCAGGCAGCCACGGGGTGGCCGACGCTCGAGTTCATGCGCAACGCCACCGCGCACAAGATGGCCGACGTGAGCTACGCGGAATTCCTCCGAATGCAGCTCAACGCCCTCAACCCGTTCGCCCTGCCGCTCTGGCTCGGTGGATTCCTGTTCTGCATGTTCGGCCGCCAGGGCAGGCCGTGGCGAATCCTCGGGTGGGTGTTCCTCGTGATATTCCTGTTCCTGATGGTCAGCGGCAAGGCGCGCGCCTCCTACCTCTCGCCGGCGTTCCCGATGATGCTCGCCGCCGGTGGCGTTGCGTTCGATCGATGGTTCGAAAAGAGAGGCTGGCGCCTGGTCGTGCCGTTGTACCTCGTGCTGCTTCTCGCCGGTGGCGCCATCGCCGCGCCGTTCACGTTGCCCGTGCTTCCGGTCGAGACGTTCATCGCCTACTCCGCCAGGCTGGGCGTCGCGCCGCACCAGGAGGAACATTCCCGGCTCGGGCTTCTGCCGCAGCATTACGCCGACATGTTCGGTTGGGAGGAACTCGCCGCGACGGTGGCGCGGGTCTACGACGGACTGGACGAAGCCGACAGGAAACGGTGTGTCATCTTCGCCCAGAACTACGGCGAAGCCGGCGCGATCGAGTTGTTTGGCGGCCGATACGGACTGCCGCCCGTCGTGTCGAATCACAACAACTACTGGCTCTGGGGGCCGCGGGACTCCAGCGGCGATCTGGTCATCGTCGTGGGCGGCGACCGCAGCGACGAAGAGGCTGACTTCAACGAAGTATCGCAGGCCGGGCTGTTCGAATGCCGCTACTGCATGCCTTACGAGGACGGCCTGACGATATGGGTGGGCCGCGGGCTCAAGACGGACCTGCGGGAGCTCTGGCCGAAGATGAAGAACTACAACTAGCGGCAGCCTGCGATCATTTTCTCGGGAACAGGCCGATCACCGCAGGAAGGCCGACCTTGAGTCCCGGCATCGAACGGTCCCCTCGATCGTCGATGTGCCACTGGCCGTATGCGAGGTAGACCGTGGCGCCCGAGCGGACGCTGAGTTGCGATTCGAATCCACCATCCATCGCCATCGCCTGACGCACCCCCAG
>DASROJ010000302.1:0-4361 GCA_035646975.1 Patescibacteria group bacterium | reverse complement strand
TTGATGTACCGCAGCTTTCCATAGGCATCGTACTCGGCGAGGCGGCGGCGGCTCGCGCCGAAGGTGTTGGTCAGCAGGATGTCGGAGCCGGCTTTGGCGTATTCCCGCTGGACCGCCTCGATGACGTCGGGCTTCTCGAGGTTCCAGAGATCGGGCGCGTAACCCGACGGGAGTCCCCGCCCCTGGAGCAGCGCCCCCATCGAGCCGTCCAGGATCATCACGCCCTTGCGGAGTTTCGCTAGCATCAGCCTCTTCGCTCCCACCCGATGACGGCCGTCACGGACTTGCGCGGCTGCAGGATGGAGGTCTCGGTGCAGCTCAGCGCGATGGCTTTTGCCTCCATGAGATCCAGCAGCTCCTTCTGCACCGGAAGGTCCCAGTCGCCGTAGCCCGGGCTGTAGCGCATCGTCCGCGCGTAGCCGCTGCGGAGAATCTCGCTTTGAACGATCGCATCTGCGCGGTCGGCCATGTAGTCGGCCATCCACCCGCCCACGACATCGAGGAAGTAGGCATCGGCGGTATGGGTCTTCTTGATGTGATCCACCTTGCGCTCCAGGTCCGGTCCGATCGTCGTGGCGAGCAGCGTGGCGTAGTCCGAGTTGGCGAGCAGCTTCACCATGTTGCTGCCCACGAAAATCGTGTCCGACGCGTCGATGGTGACCCGGTCTGCGAGAACCTCCTTGATCTTGAACGTCTTGTAGCAGGCGCGTCCATGGATCAGCGTGTACGCGGTGTCGATGGCCTGTTTGATGGCCCTGGCCACCCCCTCCTCCTTCAGCTCCTTCACGAACTTGATCCTGGGGATCCGCAGCTCCCTGAGCACCCGCTTTTCTTCTATTTCAAAAGGAATGCTGTTGATGACGACCAGGTGGCCGCCGGAGCTCTTGAGGGTGTACATGGATCTCCGTAACTCTATGGCTGCGCGGAAAGTAGCTCATTCTATCGCCCGGATCCGGGTGAATCAAGCTAAGATGGCCGGCATCATGGTGGGCGACACGCTTTCCAGCTACAGGATCCTGGCGCGCGCCGGCCAGGGGCGGACCGGCACGGTCTACCTTGCCGAAAGGATGCGCGATGGTCTGCGCGTCCGCCTCAAGGTGCTGCACCCCGAGATCACGGCCGACCCTGAGCGACTGGGCCGGATTGTCTGCGCGGCGCGCCGGCTGATGGAATTCGGCCATCCGGGAATTGCCCGGGTGCTCGAGATCACCGGCCCCGATGCCGGCAGCGGCGCCATGTCGATCGTGGCGGAGTGGGTCGATGGAGAATCCCTGTCCGACCGGATGCTGAGGCGCTCGTTCGATGAATCCGAGACGATACGCATCGGAGCCTCGGTGGCCGCGGCCGTGGCGGCGGCCCATCAGCATGATCTTGCAGGTCTCGGCATCGACCCCGCGCATGTCCTCATCACGCCGACGGGCTCAGTCGGGCTTGTCGGACTCGAGCCCGACTCGCAATGGCCGGAGCGGACCGAGGATGAGGCGCGTCGGGACGATCTCGCGGCCATCGTCTCGCTGATGGACGGGCTGAATCGGCGAAGCGTGGCCCTCACGCCCGGATACGCGAAGCTGATCGATGCGTTCAAGCCAGCTCGCGATGGAGGCCCGGTTCGCTCGAGCGACGAGCTGGCGGTTCACCTCGCGCGGCTGGCCGGTCCGGCCGACGCCGTGTCCCGGCGCTGGGTCGGCCCCGCGGTGGTATCGACAGCCGCGCTCATGCTGCTCGTGGCGGCCCTGGTGGGAGCCGCGGCCAACAAGGAGCAGCCGTCCGGGGCCGTCGCCGTGCTGCCGTTCGAAACGGATTCCCGTGATGCCGACGCAGGTAATTTCGGCATCGGGCTCGCCGACTCGATCACGGGTCATCTCTCCCGGGCGCAATCCCTGATCGTGCGGCCCATGAGCGCCGTGATGCAGGTCTGTTCGCATGTCAACGATCCACGGGAAGCCGGGCGCAGGCTCCAGGCCTCGCTCGTGCTGGTCGGTCGCTACACAACGGAAGAGAACCCGCGGGTGGACGTTCGCCTCATCGAGGCCTCCACCGGAGCAACGCTCTGGAAACAGCAGTTCAGCAGCGTTCCGGATGATCCGCGGCTCATCGAAGAGGCGGTTGTCGAAGCTCTGCTGAACCGGCTCCACCCCGGCGCGGCGCCGGCCCTGCCTGGTGAGGCATCGACGCGAGGCCGTCCGGATCCCGTCTCGCATCATCTCTACCTTCTCGCGCGAGGCCGGATGGCCAGGTACGAAAGCCGGTCCATCGCGGAAGTGGTGCGGCTTCTCGAGCAGGCCACGGCGAACGATCCGGACTACGCTTCGGCGCAGGCCGCACTGGCCGAGGCCAGCGCCAACATGTTCCTGGGAGGAATGTCTTCGGATCGGGCATGGTTGTCGCGTGCCATCGCCGCGGGCCGGCGCGCGGTCAAACTGGATGATGCCGACCCCGCGGCGCATTATGCGCTCGGGTACGCTCTGCGTTACTCCGGCGATCCCATTTCGGGAGCCTGTGAGCTCATGCGGTCGATCGAGATTGATCCGACATACCCGGCGGGGCTGCGCTTGACCAGCGCGTTGCTGGCCCAGACGGGCGCGTTGCGGCCCGCGCGTCTGCTGCGCGACCGGGCGCTCCAGGTGGACCCCACCATCTATCCAGGCTGGGTCGACGTCTACCTGGCCACCGGAGAGGGCAACGTCGCCGAGGCCGCCCGCCTGTTCGAGGCGGAGCTGGACCACCGCCGACGGGAGGGGCTCTCCATCGAGATGCCGGTGCAGAACCTGGGATTCATGGCATTCGAGACGGGTGATGCCGCCGCAGGGCTTCGCTGGGCCGCGATGCTCGAGGAGATTTCCGCGGACTATGTCTACGCCGACCTGGTCCGGCTGCTCGCGTTTTCGAGGATGGGGGACGCTGCGACGGTGGGCAACCTTCTCGATCGGGGCCGGAGCGCCTATTGGGCCGACTGGGAGTACAGCCTGTGGGTCGGCAGGGCCCTCGCGCTGGTGGGCAACAACGAAGCGGCCATCACCTGGCTGGTACATTCCGCGGCACTGGGCAGTTATGACCTTGCCAGCTTCAGGCGCGTCGAGTTGTCCGGTGTCTTCAGGGAGGACCTCAGGTATCAGCAGGCGCTCACCCTGGTGCGCGGCCGGGCGCAGGCGATCGTCGACCGGGCCGCGCTCGCCGGATTTCGATAGAGAGCCGGCGCGATGCGGACCTGGATGAATCGGTCGTCCCGGGCCGGCATGAAGCGTCGCGAGGCGCTGTCGACCCTCGCCGTGGTCGGCACCACCGCCCTGGCGATCGTCCTGATGACGGCGGGCGCCCTGTGGATCTCCAACGCCGACGGCGAGCCGGACCGCGGCCGACAGGCCGGCGCGGTCCTCGCCGTGATGCCGTTCACCTCGGTGGAATCCGATCCGGAGGTCGCGTCATTCGGCGTCGGCCTGGCCGATGCGATCACCAGCCGCCTGTCCGCGTCGCCCGGGCTGGTCGTCCGGCCGATGAGCGCGACGCTTGGCGCGCTGGCCGCCGCGCCGGATCCCCTGCAAGCGGGCCGCCGCCTGCATGCCACGGTCGTCATGCTGGGGGAATGTCAGCAGACCCGCGACCAATACGAGGTGAGTGTCCGGCTCATCGACACCGGCACCGGTGCCACGATCTGGAAAGGCGATTTCCGCAGCAACGTATCCGATCTGATGCAGGCAGAGCGCGCCATCGTGAAGGATTCCCTTGCCGCGATGATGCCCGATCTTCGCGACATGGAATCGGCGCGGCTCGTCGACGCGGGCCGAAGGGATGGCACATCTCATTACCTCTATCTTCTCGCGCGCGGCAAGATTGCGACGTGGCAGAGCGCGCCGATTCCCGAAGCCGTCGAGCTGCTCGAACAGGCGATCAGCCTCGACCCGGATTTCGCCCCCGCCCAGGCGGAGCTCTCCACGGCGAGCGCGAACATGTTCCTGGGCGGGATTTCCTCCGATCCCGCCTGGATAGCCCGCGCGCTGGCCGCCGGGAGGCGCGCGGTGACGCTCGATGACAGGAGCGCTCCGGCGCACGCGGCGCTGGGCAACGCGCTGCTTCTGGCGGGAGACCCGGTCGCTTCCACCAGGGAGACGATCCTGGCCCTCCGGCTCAATCCGGGGGATGCCTCCGCGCTCAGGGCGCTCGCCAGCCTGATCGCCGGGGCCGGCCACGCGGAACCGGTGCGCGCTCTTCGGGACGCCGCACGACGGGCGGACCCGACCATCGAGCTGGGATGGCTGGATGTCTGGCTCGCCATGATCGAGGGACAGTACGACCGAGGAATGGGTGAGCTGCGCCACGAGGTGGATTCGCGCAGCGCGGCGGGGCAGTCACCCGAGCTGCCG
>DASROJ010000301.1:0-2300 GCA_035646975.1 Patescibacteria group bacterium | reverse complement strand
CATGTGCTCCCCGCGCAGGCTGACCCACCACACACGCTGACGACGCATCCGCTGCCCACGCACTTCGATGTCGCGCAGGCGCTGCCGAAACATGCCGAGGCGAGACAGGCGCTGCCGAGGCATCCGCTGCCAAAGCAGCCGCTGCCCAGGCAGAGGCTCATGGGATTGGCGCTCAACGGGGTTTCCACCGGCCCGAAGTCGTTCATCAGGAACCCCGCCATGTAGACCTTGTCGGCCGGCTTGTCCATGTTCGCCACGCCGACTTCCAGGCGTTTTGCAAACAGCGGAGAGAACTCCTGTTCCCCCATCGACGAGGGGGGATGGGTTGCCGTCGCGTACACGCGCAGTGGTCCCACGACCACCGCCACCAGCCCGACCGCGGCTGCCATCCGAAACGCAGGGTGCTTCATGTTGCCCTCCATGACACGGAACCCGACCGGGAAGCCTGTTCCCGTCTCTTACAAGCGATGTGCCAGGCATCCCAGGGGCCACGGTGTCACGGGGGCGTCATGCAGTGGGACGGATCGCCCGGCCAGCTGTCCCGGGTCGTGTCGGCCTGCGAAGCAGAAGCGGGTGGCGGAGGTCTCAGCTCCGCAGCGAGAGGTAGGCGGCCACGCGGGCCGGAATGTCGAGCGCCGACATGATGTCACCGATGACCGCCACCGAGGCGGCGCCCGCGTCCAGCACCTCGCGGGCGCGCGACAAATCGATGCCGCCGATGGCGACCAGCGGCAGGTCGATCGACGCAGCGGCACGCGCCACCGCGTCGACACCCAGCGGCAAACGCGACACCGACGCGTGGCCGGTCGTGAAGACGGGGCCCAGCGCAACGTAGTCCACCGGCTCTCGGGCGGCAGAGATCGCCTCATCCACGCTGTGGGTCGACACACCGATCAGCGCATCGGCGCCGAGAAGAGCGCGGGCCGCGGACGCCGGCAGGTCCTCGTCCCCCAGATGCACGCCGTGAGCTCCGCACAGCGCCGCCACGTCCGCCCTGTCATTGAGGATCAACCGGGCCCCATGTCGCCGCGCCGCCGCGACTGCTGCGCGGGATTCGGCGAGCAGCCGGCGGTCCGGCGGGGCCGACTTGTCACGCATCTGGATGAGGCGGGCGCCGCCGCGGCACAGCAGCTCGACCAGATCCGCATGAGACCGTCCTGCCGCCACCGCGCGATCGGTGATGGGGTAGACGCAGGGGAGCCGGAGCATCGGGAGGGCCAAGCTAGGAGATTGTCCGGGTCATGGCTCGGTCAGGCCCCTAGGGAAGCCAGCGCTCGAGGAACTTCGTCGAGAAATTTCCCTTCTGGAAATCCGCGTCATTCATGATCCGCATCAGCAGCGGAATGGTCGTCTTGATTCCCTCCACGACCATGACTTCCAGGGAACGTTTCATCCTCGAAATCGCCTCCTCGCGGTTGTTGCCGTACGTGATCAGCTTGGCCACCATCGAGTCGTAGTAGGGCGAGATGCGGCAATCGGAATGCACGGCCGTGTCGATCCTGACGCCGGGTCCGCCCGGCGGATGGTACGAGGTGATCAACCCCGGCGACGGAGTGAACGTGACCGGATCTTCCGCGTTGACGCGACACTCGATCGAGTGCCCGCGGAAAATGATCTGCTCCTGGGTGAATGACAAGGGCGCCCCCGCGGCGATCCGGATCTGCTCCTTGATCAGATCGATGCCGGTCACCATCTCGGTCACCGGGTGCTCGACCTGTATGCGCGTGTTCATCTCGATGAAATAGAACTGCCCGTCCTGCAGCAGGAATTCGATCGTCCCGGCGTTTTCATATTGCACCGAGCGCGCCGCCGTGAGCGCCGCTTCCGCCATCTTCTGGCGCATCTTCGGCGTCAGCGCGGTGGAAGGAGACTCCTCGACGAGCTTCTGGTGCCTGCGCTGGATGGAGCACTCGCGCTCGCCCAGGTGGACGATGTTCCCCCGGCTGTCGCCGAGGATCTGGAATTCGATGTGGCGCGGCTCGGCGAGATACTTCTCCATGTACACGTCCGGGACTCCGAACGATGCGCGTGCTTCCTCGCGCGCCACCGGGAACGCGCGCATCAGCTCGTCTTCGTCGTTGGCGATACGCATCCCCTTGCCGCCGCCGCCCGCGGCCGCCTTCACGATCACCGGATAGCCGATCTGCTTGGCCAGCCTGGCCGCTTCGGTCTCGTCGGCGAGGGTTCCTCCGCTGCCGGGCAGGATCGGCACGCCGGCCTTCGACACCGTCTCGCGGGCCTTGGATTTCTCACCCATCAGGGCGATGACGGCCGGCTTGGGTCCGATGAAGGTTATCTTG
>DASROJ010000300.1:0-15582 GCA_035646975.1 Patescibacteria group bacterium | reverse complement strand
CAGCGAGAACAGAAGAAGAAGGCTGCCGCGCATCGGCACGCCGAACCAGAAGCGCGCCACGGCCAGCACGACGGCCACGTTGACCATCCCGAGCAGCGAGAAGGGGATCATCTTGCCGAGCAGGAACTCGTGCGGGCGGATTGGCGTCACCAGGATCTGCTCGATGGTGCCGATTTCCTTTTCGCGGGTCACGGCGATGGCGGTGAGCAGCAGCGTGCTCACCAGCATCACCAGGCCGACCACCCCGGGGATCATGAAGTGGCTGCTCACCAGCGACTCGTTGTATCGCACCCGCATCTCCGCCTCCACCGGCGGCCTGGCGGGGCCTTCGAACGCCTCGGGCGGCAGACGCCGCACCGCGATCTGGATCGATTTGTCCAGGACGATGCCCGACAGGTAGCCGATCGCGGTGGTGGCCTCGCTGCTGTTGCTGCCGTCCACCATCGCCTGGAGCTGCGCCTGGCCCCCCGAGTCGAGCTTCTCCGCGTAGTCCGTGGGAAACACGAGCGCCACGATGGCGCGGCCATCGTCGAGCCACTCGGGCACCTGGTCGATCCGATCAACACGCCCCGCGGGATCGAAATAACCCGATTCCATCACCGCGCGGATCATCTCCCGGCTGGCCGTCGAGCGGTCGAGATCGCAGATGACCGTGGGGATGTGCTTCACGTCCCGGGTGGCGGCATAGCCGAGCAGCACGAGCTGCAGGATCGGCGCCACCAGCGTCAGGCGCAACGCCAGCGGGTCGCGTCTGAGCTGCAGGAACTCCTTGATCGAGAGTCGGTACAGCCGGTGGAGGCCCCCGGTCATCTCAAGGCCCTCCGGATCGCGAGGATCCCCACGCTGCCGATGGCCGCGGCATAGATCGCCAGAGCGGCCAGCGCCCCCCACTGCGCCTCGAAACCGACCCCCTTCTGCAGCGTGCTGCGCAGCACCGACACGTAGAAACGGGCGGGCAGCGCGTAGCTCAACCCCCGAAGCCAGAACGGCATGTTGCGCAGCGGGAACATGTAGTCGGACAGGTAGAAAACCGGCAGCACCGAGGCAAGAAACGCCGCCGACTGGGCCGCCATCTGCGACTCGGTGACGGCCGAGATGACCAGACCGACGCCGAGGGCCGACATGAGGAACAACACCGTGCCCAGCGTGAAGATCCAGAGACTGCCCCGCACCGGCACATCGAGCAGGAACCGGCCGACACCCACCGCGATCCAGGCGTTGGCGAAGGCCACCAACGCGTACGGCAGCACCTTGCCCACCAGGATCTCGCGGGCCCGCAGCGGGGTGACGCGAAGCTGGTCGAGGGTCACGCGGTCCTTTTCCTTGGCGATCGCCAGAGAGGTCTGCAGCACGCCGAGCATCGTGAGCAGCACGCCGATGAGACCGGGCACCATGAAGTTGCGGCTCTTCAGCTCCGGGTTGTACAGAACGCGCGGGCGGAAGTCGATCGGCAGGAGGTCTCCCGTCCCCTTGACCCCCTGCTCCCTGAGACGCGCCGCCATCGTCTGGGCGGTGTAGGTCTGCACGATGTTGCGGACGTGGCCCTGCACGACGCTCGCGGTGGAAGAGTCGCTGCCGTCGAGCAGCACCTGCACCGAAGCCGGCGCGCCCCCGTGAACGTCGCGGCCGAAACCGCGCGGGATCACCAGCACGGCCGCGGCCTCCCCCGCGTCGAGCATCCGCTCGGCGCCCGCGGAATCGGCGATCCTCCCCACCTCGCGGAAGTACTCCGACGAGAGAAAAGCGCGGATGATCTCCCGGCTGCGCGACGAGTCGTCACGATCCCAGATGCCCAGCTTGATCTCCCGGATGTCGAACGAGACGGCCACGCCGAACAGCAGCAGGAGCGTCACCGGCACGACGAGGCTCATCACCACGGTGCGGCGCTCGCGCATCATCTGGATGAACTCCTTGCGCAGCAGCGCTCGCAGCCGGTGCATCAGCTTCTCCGGGTGAGCCGGACGAACACATCTTCAATCGAGGGGGGGATCGCCTGCGCCGAGGTGAGCGTCAATCCGGCGCTGGTGAGGTGCGCACGGATGGCCGGAATGGCGGCCTGCGCGTCGGCCACCACGGCATGAACGTCATTGCCGTAGATGTTCACGTCGAGCACCAGCTCAGTCCCCTTCAGCTTGCGGTAGATCTCGTACAGGTCGGGCCCGGTCAGGCTCACCACCTCGGCCCCCATGCGGCTGGCCTTCAGGTCCGTCGGCGTGCCGAGCGCCACCAATCGCCCGGAATGGATGAAGCCGATCCGGTTGCATCGCTCCGCCTCTTCCATGTAATGCGTGGTGACGAACAAAGTGATGCCGCGTCCCTGCAGCGCATAGACGAGGTCCCAGATCTCGCGGCGCGACACCGGGTCGACGCCCGCCGTGGGTTCGTCCAGAAACAGGATGGCCGGCGAATGGACGATCGCCGTGGCCATCGCGAGACGCTGCTTCCAGCCGCCGCTGAGCTGGCCGGCAAGCTGATCGGAACGATCGGTCAGCCCCATCTCCGTCAGCACCGCCTCGCAGCGGCGTCTGGCCTCGTGGCGGTCGGCGACATAGACACCACCGAAGAACTCGACGTTCTCGCGCACCGTGAGATCGTTGTAAAGACCGAACTTCTGCGACATGTAACCGATCGATTCCTTCAGCTGTCGCGTCTCGCGAACGACGTCATGGTCGGCCACCGTGGCGCGGCCGCTGGTGGGGGCGAGCAGGCCGCAGAGCATCCTGACCACGGTGGTCTTGCCGGCGCCATTGGGACCGAGAAAACCGAAGATCTCCCCCACCGCCACCTCGAGGTCGAGATCGACCACGGCGTCGATCGCGCCGAAGCGGCGGGTGAGCTTCTCCGTGACGATGCCTGGCATGGGGGCTACTTCGCGGCGCCTGGCTTGAGATGAACATCGGCCGGGATGCCGACCTTGAGCGCGCCGTCGGGGTTCGCAACGGCCACCTTGACCCCGAAGACCAGCTGCACGCGGTCCTGCGCCGTCTGCACGTTCTTTGGAGTGAACTCCGCGGTCCGGGAGACATAGACCACCTTGCCGGGGAAGTCATGCCCGGGCAAGCCGTCCACGCGGACCATCACCTCGTCGCCGATCTTGACGCGAGGAAGGTCGGCCTCTCCCAGGTAGACCCAGGTGTAGAGGTTCTCCAGATCGGCCACGCTCACGATCGGGGCGCCCGGTTTTGCATACTCGCCCGGCTCCTGGAGCTTCTCCGTCACCGTGCCGGCGAAGGGGGACTTCACCGTGGTCCTCTCCAGGTCGAGCCGTCGTTGATCGCGTGCCGCCTCCAGGCGCGACACCGCCGCCAGCGCCTGATCGATCTCCTCGCGGCGGTAGCCGTGGGCCAGCAGCCCGAGATGGGACTTCGCGGCATCCAGGCGCGCCCTGGCCACATCGCGGTCGCGACGCGCCACGTCCCTGTCATCAGGCGTGGCGATCTTCTGCGCCAGCATCTCCTCCACCCGCTTGACCCGCGATTCGGTCTGGGTGAGCTGGGCTTCGGCCTCCTGGACCTGGTGCGTCGCGGTCTCCACCTCCTCGCGTCGATAGCCTGCCGTCATCTCGGCCAGCTTTGCCCTGGCCTCCGCCAGCGCTCCTTCGGTCTCCGCCAGCGCGATCCTGTAGGTCTGAGGATCGATGACCGCCACGATGTCGTCCTTCCTGACGCTGTCGCCCTGGTCCACGGGGCGCGAGAGGATTCTTCCGCCGACCTCCGGGGAGACATCCACCTCCACCGCCTCGATGGTGCCCGAGTAGGAAGGGTCCTCCGCCCCCCCTCGGGCGCAGGCGACCAGGAGGAATGACAGCAAACCGAGGGAAATGACCGTGGGGGCGCGCATCCTGGCCCGATGGTACGAAAAGCCCCGCCGGGCGTCAACAAGGCGCCTGGGGCTTCCTTAAACAAGCACTTGACACAGATGACTCCAATCGCATATAAACACTCGCCGGTCGTTGTGCCTGCGTTCAGCTAGGGCACGTACCGTCGGAAGGAGGTGAGCGGCACACTCTGGTTTTCGGTCCCTGAGAGTTCTACCACCTGGTCGAATCTCAGATTCACTGAACCATATTGGGGGATACCGGATGCATGTCCGTAAGCAATTTCCTCTCCGCAACATCTCTTTGTTGTCGGTAGCAGCCGTCCTGGCGATGGTGGCGCTCAGCGCGCCGGCCATGGCCGGCGACCCGGACTACAAGGGTTGGTACGGAAATCTCGATCTGGCCCTGACCCAGCCAAACAGCCTCGATCAGAATTTCGGGAATCACACCGATTTCAGCGGGTCTGTCAGCCAGACCGAGCGTCTCGTGGTCAACAACGATGACGATTTCACGTGGCGTCTCGGCGTCGGATACAGCTGGGGAAGCAAGGGAAGCCTCCAGGTCTCCTACTGGAGCTTCGACAACGACGACAGCGAGTCTGGAAATGTCAGCGGCGAGTTCAACCCGCTGTTCATCAGCTACAGCTCCTACTACGGACAGTACCTCTACGACGGCGTAACTGGCGTGGACTTCGAAGCGAACACCAACGTCAAGGCGTCCACCGGGACGTCGACTACATTCGTCCCATGTCGGTCAGCGACAAGTTCACGGTGAAGTGGCTGGCCGGCCTGCGCTCCGCCAGCTTCGAGGAGACTGACGAGGTTTTCGCCGAGGAAACAACCTACGGCGAGGCCTACGCTCAGGAGAAGCACTTCGAATCGGACGCGCTCGGGTTCCGCGTCGGAGCCACGGCCGTGTTCGATTTCACCAAGCGGTTTTCGGTGGAGGCCAGCGCGGCCTTCTCGTTCCTGCAGGCCGATACCGAGGGGAACGCCAAGCTGAGTGACGACGGCGGCACGGCGCTCGCCGAGGAGATCGAAGTCAAGGACGACAACATCAAGGGCGAAATCCGTGACTTCGGAATCAAGGCGATCTGGGACGTGGGCCCCGTCGACGTCTACGTCGGGTACGAAGCGTCGAATTGGGATGGCCTGGTCACCGACCCGTTCGCGGGAGGCGGCCTGGTTCCGGGCAACGGAAACCAGAGGGGCAGAGACAACATCTCGTTCAACAGCTGGAATGTCGGAGCGAGATGGCAGTTCCAGGGAAAGAAGAAGTAGGTCGCTGCTCCATCACAGCGTGACACGAGGCGGGCCCGCGGAAACGCGGCCCGCCTTTTTTTGTCTGCTGGCATGACTCGACCGGCTCAATTGCCGACGGACGAGAGCCGCTGCTTCACCTGGCTCTGACGGGGATCCAGCGCCAGCGATCTCTGGAAGGCGCGAGCGGCCTCCTGCTTGAGCCCCCGCTTGAGGTAGATCTCTCCCAGCGTGTTGTAGACGCGGGGAATTCGCGGATCGAGCTGCACCGCCCGCTCCAGGTGGCTCTGGGCCTTGTCGAGCTGCCCTCCGCGGGCCAGCGTCTCGCCAAGCGCGATGTGCGCGCGGATGTTGGCCGGATCGAGACGCAGCACCTCGTCGAACTGCTTGATCGCCTCGTCCCGCTGCTGCGACATCAGCAATGTGAGCGCGAGTCCCAGACGCGCCTCGGCCGAGGCCGGCTCGAGACGGGTCCAGCTCTCGAACATCGGTCTTGCATCGGCCATGCGACCCGCTTCGAAATAAAGCGTGGCGAGGTTGCCGGCAGCCACCGCCCAGTTCGGGTCTGCCTTTGCCGCCCGCTCGACCTGGGCGATGGCGCCCGCATGATTCCCCTGCAGCTCCAGCAGCGTTCCCAGGCTGTTGAGCAGGATCGCGTTATCGGGCCGGATGACGAGAGCCTTCTCGTACAAATCCTTCGCCTCGGCGAGCTTCCCCTTGTCCTGCAGGCAGAGACCCAGGTTGTTGTAGGCCCCGATGTACTGGGCGTCCGCCTTGATGGCATCGCGAAACGCCTGCATCGCGCGATCGACATCCCCCCGTTTGCGGTGGATGTTGCCGATGTTGTTGTACTCCACGGCGCTCAGGGGCGAAATCTCCACGACCTTTTCGAACTCGGCGAGCGCCGCGGTGTCGTCGCCCATTTTCTGTAGCACCTCGCCCAGCTTCGCGTGGGCCGGCACGAACGTCGGATCCACCTGGATGGCACGACGAAGCTGACGCACCGCTTCGGCTGGATCGCCGCGCTTCATGGCGACACCCGCCAGGACCATCATGGCCCCTTTGTTGCGTGGATTCCCCGCGAGCGACTGCTCGGCGGTGCTGCGTGCCTTGTCGAGATCCCCCTTCTGCAGGAAGGCGCTCGCAAGGTTGGCCTGGATGAGCGGAGCGGCGTCGCTCTTCGAGGCGAGACCCCGCTCGAATTCCGCGATCGCGCCGTCGAAGTCCCCGTCGTCGATCGCCATCATCCCGCGATTGTTGTGCGCCGTCATCTGTTCCTCGCCGATGTATCCGAGCGACCGGAGCTTCTCGATCATCTCGGCATCGCCGGCCCCGGCTCCGGCTTCGGCCTCCGAACCGGCGGCCATTTCCTGGCCCGGCTGCCGGGCGCCGCCATAGCTGTCGATCCAGGCGACCGGATGCTGGCGGAGGAAGACCGGATCCAGCGCCTCTTCGAGCGGTTGTCCATCCATGTCACGCGTTGCCGGAAGACCGAACAGCACGAGCGAGGTGGGTGCGATGTCGAGCACCGAGGCGGCCCCGATGTCGGCGCCCGCCCTGATGGCGGGCCCCGCCATGACGAGCACGCCGACCGGGGTGTGCCACTCGGCCGCATCCCCTTTGCCGATTCTCGGGTCGCTGTTCGGTGGCCGGTTGTTGTCCGACTTGAAGCCATGATCGGAGGCCAGGATGATCGTGGCGCCGGGACCCACCGCGTCGACGATTTCGCCGATGTACCGATCCTGCCGTTCGTAGTACTTCTCCACGATCGACCCGAACAGATCCATGTCGGCGGGGTTCACACCGGCCAGCAGCGGCGGCCTGTATCGCATGAACAGGTGCGAGGCTTCGTCGGGACCCTCGTAGTAGACCATCCTGAGCCGCGCGCCTGACGTCTTGAACTGCTTCAGGGCGATCCGGTGATAGGTCTCGCCCGCGGCGATGACGGTGCGCAGCGCGTCGAGCTGCTCGCGCTGGTCGGGTGTTGCCGACGGTGGAATCCTGCCCTGCGGCAGGAACCATCCCACTTCCTGGTCGGTGATCTCGTTCGGCGCCACGATCAGCGGCGCCAACTCGTCGAACAGGCCCGCCGGGTAGGTCTTCCCCTTCTTCTTTGCCGGGTCGGTGGATTTCCAGTCGTCCTTGATCGACTTCTCGAAGAGCTGAAACGCCACACGGTCGGTCACCACGCTGCCACGCACCGTCTCGGCCGGCCATGTGGCCCACCAGGCGATCACGTTGACGTCAATCCCCTGGCGGCTCATCAGGTTCCAGAGCGCGGGGACCTGACGCATGCTGCTCGTGACCGGGACGAGCGCCCCGGTGTCCCGTGCCGTCACGACGAAATCGGCGATCCCGTGGCGCGACGGCTTGACGCCCGTGGCGATGCTGGTCCAGATCACCGGGGAGAGAATCGGACGGATGGTGCGCAGGTTCGCCCGCACCCCGCGCTGGATCAGCCGCGCCATGTTGGGCATCCTGCCCTGCTTCATCAGCGGGTCGATGAGCCGCCAGTCGAACGAGTCCACGCCGATGATCACCAGATCGCGATCAGCCGGCTTGCCGCTCACCTGCAGGATTCCCCCCGAGGACTCTCCAACACCGGCGGTTTGAGCCACCCGCAGCGATTCGATGCGCGGCCCGTCCTTCGTCATCAGCTCGTCGAGCCGGGCGCGCAGACCCCTGGCCAGCTCCGGGTCGCGGTTGCGGACCAGCTCGAAGGAAACGGCGCCGACCCGCGCGGCCGTCTCGGTCTTGACCAGAGGTATCAGCCAGTCCGACTCGTATCCCGGTCCGTGCGCGCGATGCAGCGCGAGCAGCCTGTCGGCCGGGATGGAATAGGTCAGCTCCGCCGCCAGCTCGACGGTGGCCCCTTCACGGGTGCGGGCTGCCTGAGGCCCGCTCAGGCTGACGCTCAGCTTGACCGGCGAGGCGGGGTAATGCGACACGCGTCCGAGAAACAGGGGCACCAGGTGCCATCCCGGCTGCGCGATCACCGGGGAGGTGCCGAGCAGCGGGAGGTCGACGACCATCATGGCGTCGGTGGCTTCCAGCCGGCGCATCGAAGCGGCGCCATACAACACCACCAGCAGCGCCAGCGTCAGCAGAGCCATGCGGGTTCGTGTCATCTTCGACTTCACATCGACCCCTCGTGTGGTAACGTTCGACGACGATACCACAGTCAACGGAGGCTGGCATGAGCAGGAAGATCGCAATCCTGGTCGAGAACGATTACCAGGAGATGGAAGTCTGGGTGCCGATGTACCGCCTGCGTGAAGAAGGATACGAAACCGTAATCGTCGGGCCGAGGGCCATCGAGTACAAGTCGAAACTGGGCTACCCGGTCAAGGCGCAGGCCGCCGCGTCGGAAGTCCGCAGCGACGAGTTCATTGGCGTGGTCATCCCCGGTGGATGGGCGCCCGACCGGCTGCGCCAGGACCCGGCGGTGCTGCGGCTCGTCAAGGAGCTGTTCGAAGCGCGCCGGCTGGTGGCGTCGATCTGTCACGGAGGCTGGGTGCTCGCATCTTCCGGTGTGGCGCGGGGGCGGCGTCTGACGTCGTACCAGGCAATCCGCGACGACATGGTGAACGCTGGAGCGCAGTTCGTCGACGAGGAGGTCGTGCGCGACGGCAACCTGGTCACCTCACGCAAGCCCGACGATCTGCCCGCCTTCTGCCGGGAAATCGTTCGCGTGCTGGCAGAGATCAGATAACCAGCACGCCGGCTCCGCGGATGGCGTCGTGCTTCAGCGCGATCAGCGCGTCGTTGGCCTCGCCCAGCGCGAAGGTCCGCACCTCGGCGCGCACCGGGACTCGGGCCGCCTCTTCGAGAAAAAGCCTGCCGTCCTCCCGCGTGTTGTTGGCCACGGTGCGGACGACCCGCTCGCCGTAGAGCAGGCTGTAGTCGAGCCGCGGGATCGCGCTCATGTGGATGCCTCCCAGCACGAGGACGCCCGACTTGTCCAGCGCGGCGAGCGCCACCGGCACCAGCTCGCCGGCGGGCGCAAAAATGACGGCGGCATCCAGCGCAACCGGTGGCGTTTCTTCGGAGCCTCCCACCCAGGTGGCGCCCAGATCCGCGGCCAGATGCTGGTGGCGCTCCCGGTCCCTCGTGCAGACGTAGACTTCGGCGCCGCGGAAGCGGGCCACCTGGATTGCGACATGCCCCGCCGCCCCGAACCCGTAGATTCCCAGGCGCGCCCCGGCCCAGCCTCGACCGTTGTCACCGCAGCCGGTCAGCCGCAGCGCCCGGTAGCCGATGATCCCGGCGCAAAGCAGCGGCGCCGCCTGCGTGTCGTCGAGCGCTTCCGGAAGCCGGTACGTGAACGCGGAAGAAGCGACGACCCGCTCGGCATATCCGCCATCCACCGTCCAGCCGGTGAACCCGGCCGCGTCGCACAGGTTCTCCCGCCCGGTCACACAGAACCGGCAGACACCGCATGTGCGATGAAGCCAGGCAACGCCCACACGGTCCCCGCGGGCGAATCCATGCACCGCCGCGCCGTGCGACTCCACCCGGCCGACGATCTGATGCCCCGGGACCACCGGTGATTTACGGACCGGAAGATCCCCTTCCACGACATGCAGGTCGGTCCGGCAGACGCCGCAGGCGCTCACCTTGACCAGCAGCTCGTCCGGACCCGGCACCGGGTCGGGCACATCGACCAGGGCGAGCGGCCGGGTGTCGATCGACGCAGGATGATTGACCAGCGCGGCTTTCATCGTCGACATCATAACGCGGGGCCATGGAAGGTGCCGGGGCGGGGTAAGATGCGCGCGATGTCTTCGCCGCCTGCCCGTTCGCCCGGATTACCGAGGAGCAGCTGGGTCTGGCTGCTGGCCACCGCGGCGGTGGTTTCACTCGCGCCTGGCCGCATCGCGCTGACCGACCCGGACGAGGCGCGGTACGCGGAAGCGTCGCGTGAAATGGCGCGCGATGGCGACATCATCGTGCCCCACTTCAACGGCGAGCCCCGTCTGAGCAAGCCGCCGCTGATCTACTGGACGCAGTCAGCTTCGTTTGTGATGCTGGGGGCATCGGAGATATCTGCCCGGCTGCCGTCGTTGCTCGCCGCCCTGGCCACCCTGATGCTGGTGGCCTGGTGGGCCGAACGAAACATCGGCGCCGGCTCAGGCGGCCCGGCCGCCGCCGCGCTGGGCGTGACGCTGCTCTTCTTTGCCTGCGCGCGGCTCGCCATCACCGACATGCTGCTCTGCCTGTGCGTCACCGCCGCGCTGCTGCTCTGGCACGAAGCCATCTCGCAGACCGGCGCCGCCCGTCGGCGGCTCGCCTGGGCCGCGTCGGCTTCCATCGGGCTGGCGGCGCTGGCCAAGGGTCCGGTGGGTCTCGCGCTGGCGGGCCTGATCATCCTCGCCATCACGCTGCTCTCGCGCGGGCGGGGAATGACGACGTGGCGTGGCATGCTGCTCGCCATCACGGGGGTGGCGCTGGTGGCCGGGCCCTGGGTGGCCGGACTGGCGGGGCGGATCGGCGCCGGCGGCATCGTCGAGCTGCTGCGACGGGAGGCGCTCGAACGGTCGGTCTGGGGGCTCGATCACCCGAGGCCTTCCTATTACTACCTGCTCACCTGGTGGGCGACCCTCTTCCCCTGGTCGCTGGCTGCTCCCTTCATCTTTATCAAGGCGGTCAAAGCGCCACGCCCACGCGACCCCGCGACGCTGTTCCTGCTCTGCTGGCTCATCGGCACCCTTTTCTTCTTCAGCCTGCCCGCCGACAAGAACGACGCATACCTGCTGCCGGCCGCTCCGGCGCTGGCGCTGCTGGCAGTGCGGTGGCTTCCGCGGCGGCTCACATTGACAGTGTCGACCGTCATGGGCTGCGCGCTCATCGTTGCGGTGTTCGTCGTTTCCAATCCGCTGTCACGCGATCGCAGCCTGAAGGAGCTGGCACTGTCGGCCGATCTCTCGCATCGGAACGATGACATCCTGATCTCGTACAGGCTGTATCGCCCGAGCCTCGTCTTCTACTCCGGCAGGCCGGTGCAGTGGGTGGCAAGCGGCAAGGAGCTTCGCCGGCTGCTCGCTGAGATCCCGCGCGATGCAGGCGTCACGATCGTGATGACGGTGCAGCGGCTCGAGAAGGCCCGCGCCGACCCGCGCCTCGACCTCGGCGCGTTCCAGATCGCCGGCAGCCAGGCAGGTTACGTGGCGCTCGTCCGCGCGCCGGGAGGGTAGCCGGTGGATAACGCGCTGAGCCAGAGGTCTTGTAAATGACTCGGAGCCTGTCTCCGGCGAGGTGACACTCTCGAAGGGGTACTCCCGGACTGAGCCGGTTGCCGCGCCGGGCGCGGCAGGCGAAGGAGGGGTAGGGGGCGCGTCGCCCGGGGCGACGCGCAACCCGACCCCAAGAGGGTGTCACCTCGCCGGAGAGGGCCGGGCATGAATTCAAGGACCACTGACTCAGCGCGCTACGCGCCGTACCCGCCGCCGCCCGACAGCCGCGTGCGCACCTCCCACAGCTCGGGGAAGCACCGCTTGTCGAGGGTCTTCGCGAGATAGCCGACACCTTCGCTGCCGCCGGTGCCGGGCTTGCGGCCGATCATCCGCTCCACCATCCGGATGTGGTGATAGCGCCAGAGCTGGAAATTCTCGTCGTACTCGATCATCGCCTCGCTGAGCTGGTACAGGTCGTCGTGATCGTCGTGATGGTCGTACACCGTCTTCAACGCGACCAGACGCGCCTCGGACATGCCCGCCGCGCCGGGCGCCGGCATCGCGAATCCTCGCGCGCGCAGCAGCTCGTCGAACGCATCGAGCAGGGTGGGCGCATCGAGCCGTTGCTTCAGCAGCTCGCGCGCCTCGGCATCGAGAATCGGCATCTTCAGCAGCGAGGGGTCCTTCATCCCCGAGAGGAACTCGAGCTCCCGGAACTGCCCCGACTGGAACCCCGAGGCCGGATTGAGCAGGTCGCGGAACTCGTTGAAATCGGACGGCGTCATCGTCTCGAGAACCGAGATCTGCTGGATGAGCACCCGCTGGATCTCGATCAGCCGTCGATAAAGACGCGTCGCGCGCCGGACCTTTCCCACCCCGAGCGCCGACATCACCTCGCCGATTTCGTGGATCATCTCGCGGAACCAGAGCTCGTAGACCTGGTGGATGACGATGAAGAGCATCTCGTCGTGGTGCAGCGGGTCCGAGAGCCGCTGCTGCAGCCCGAGCAGCTCGCGGATCCTGAGATACTCCTGGTAGCTCGAGGCCTTGGGCTTCATCGACCGGCCACCCTGGCCATCTCGTCGATGGTGGCGTCGCACTCCTCGTCGGTGGAATAGAAGTGCGGAGCCACCCGCACGCCGGCCCCGGGCCGATAATCCACCAGGAACTTGCGTCGGATCAGCTCCTGGCAGACGCTGTACCCTTCGGGCACGTCCACCACCACGCTGCCGCCGCGCCGCGATGGTTCGAGCGGGCTGTTGATCCGCATCCCCCTGCCGCGCGCTCTTTCGATCATCCGCGCCGTCTGGCGCATCGACTTGGCCCTGATCGCCTCCACGCCGATCTCCGCCACCATCATGTAGCCCGGCAGGCATTGATAAAGCGGCGCGATGGCGGGCGTGCCGTGCATCCACCGCATGATGCCGTCGGCGTAATCGATCGGCCCGATCTTGAAGTCGAACGGGTGGGCGTGCGCGGCCCAACCGGTGATCGCCGGCTCGTACTTGTCGACCAGGTCGGGGCGCACGTACAGGTAGCCGGCGCCCGGGCCGCCGAGCAGCCACTTCACCGACCCGCCTACCGCGAAGTGCACGCGGAGATCCTTCAGGCTGAACGGGACCGTGCCGGCCGACTGGTAGCAGTCCAGCACCACCAGGGCGCCGACCTTCTCGGCCTTCTCGACGACGGCGGCCACGTCCTGGATGAAGGCGCTGCGGAACAGCACGTGCGAGATGGGCACGACCAGCGTCTCTTCATCGATGGCGGCGATCAACTTGTCCGTGTCGATGGTGATGCCGTCATCCGACTTGACCATGTGGACGCGGGCGCCGAGCCGCCGCCGCGCCTCCCACACGTACATCACGGAGGGGAAGTTCATGTCGGTGTAGACCACCTTGTTGCGTGGCGTGCTGAAATCCAGCGCCGAGGCGATGATGGCCTCGGCCACCGAGACGTTCTGGTGCATCGTGATCGTGCCGGGTTGCGCCCCGATGATCCGTCCCAGCACGTCGCCGACCTTCGACGGCATCTCCCACCAGCCGTCTTCCCACGCCTGGATGCCGCGCTGGTTCCACAGGTCGGCGTACTCGCGCAGCCGCTCGTGCACCCCGCGAGGCATCGCGCCGAGCGAGTGCGAGATCATGTAGGTGTAATGCTCGAGGATCGGGAACTCGGCGCGATACTTCAGCAGGGGATCGGCCGCGCCGGTGGGCGATGTCATCAGTACCTCGCCAGCGCTTCGATGCCGGAAAGCACGTCGGCTTCCTGGGGGAGGATCGCGTCCTCGAGTCCGGGCTCGTAAGCCACCCAGGTGTCCTTGGCGGCGACCCGGCGCACCGGGCCATCGAGGTATTCGAACAGCTCGTCGGAGATCCGGGCGGCGATCTCCGCGCCGTAGCCGAACGACTTGACGTCTTCGTAGACCACCAGCGCCTTGCCGGTCTTTTTCACCGACGCCTCGATCGCCTGCCAGTCATAGGGGGACAGCGACCGCAGATCGATCACCTCCACCGACAGGCCGTGCTGCTCGGCGGCTTTCTTCGCCGCCCGGACGCTGCGCTCCACCAGCGCTCCGAAGGTGACGATCGTGATGTCGTCGCCCTGCCACACCGTCTTTGCCTTGCCGAACGGGATCATGTAGTCGGGCCCGGGATTGATCCCCTTGTTGTAGGTCTGCCGGTACAGGTGCTTGTGCTCGAGGAAGATCACCGGGTCGTCGCACCGGATGGCGGTGCGCAACAGGCCGTTGGCGTCTTCGGCCGTGGAAGGGATGACCACGCGCAGCCCCGGCAGGTGAGTGAACAGCACCTCGCCCGACTGGCTGTGGTAGATCGAGCCGCCACCGAGGTAGCCGCCGATCGGCACACGCACCACGACCGGACATTTGAAGGCCCCGTTGGAGCGCCATCTCATCAAGGCCAGCTCGTTGCGAATCTGCATGTAGGCGGGCCAGATATAGTCGAAGAACTGGATCTCCACCACCGGCTTGAGCCCTCGTGTCGCCATGCCGATCGCCCTGCCGATGATGTTGGCCTCGGCCAGCGGCGAATTGAAGACACGCCGGGACCCGAACGCCGTTTGAAGACCCCAGGTGACCTTGAAGACGCCCCCCTTTCCCTTGACCGTACCGAGCTTGTGTTCTTCGGTGCAGTCGGCGACGTCCTCGCCGAACACGACGATCCGTTCGTCGCGCGTCATCTCGTCCCGCATGCAGGCGTTGAGCAGGTCCACCATCGTCGTGGGCTGCGCGGGCGTGTTTGCGGCGCCAGCGGACTGCTTGGTGGCAGGCTGCGCGGTGGCGGGCTGTGACGGCGTGTCGAACTCCGACGACGTGGGGTCGACGCCGTCCGAGTAGAGATGGTCATAAATGCTGTCGGTGGATGGCTTCGCTTCGGCCAGCGCCTCATCTGCGGCCGTGTTGATCTCTTCGTCGGCCTCCTTGCGGACTTCGGTGAGGAAATCCCCTGTGGCATGCCCTTCGGCGACGAGCCATTCGGCGAACCGCGTGATCGGGTCGCGACGCGCCTCCTCGGTTCTTTCCGCATCGGTCTTGTAGAACCGCTCATCGTCCGACTGCGAGTGGGAGTAGGGACGCACCACATGCGCGTGGACGAGCCAGGGACCCGACTCGCGCCGTCTGAGCTTCGAGGTCACGTCGCGCATCACGGCCAGCGACGCCAGCGGATCGCAGCCATCCACCTCGGCAATGGAAAGGTTCGGCACCGAGGCCATCGCCTTGCTGATGCTGCCCCCCGGTGTCTGCACCGATGCGGGAACGGAAATCGCGTAGCCATTGTCCTCGATCAGGAACAGCACCGGCAGACGCTGCACGCAGGCGGTCATCAGCGCCTCGGTGAACTCTCCTTCCGCCACCGCGCCGTCGCCACCCGACACCATCGCGATCTCGTCGGATTCGAATTGCCCCGCCAGCCGGGTGGCGTCCTTCATCGCGGCAAGATACCGGCCCGCCTCGGCGCAGCCCACCGCCTGGAGGAACTGCGTGCCGGTCGGGCTGGATTGCGAGACGATGTTGAGCCGCCGGTGGCCCCAGTGCGACGGCATCTGGCGCGCGCCGGAGTTCGGGTCGTCCGCCGCGCCGACGCCGGCCATGAACATCTCTTTCGGAGTCATGCCAATCTGAAGGCAGAGCGCGCGGTCGCGGTAATAGGGGTAGAACCAGTCGTGGCCGGCCTTCAGCGTCATGCCCGCGGCCACGAGAATCGCCTCGTGGCCCGCGCCGCTGATCTGGAAGAAGTATTTCGTCTGCCGCTTGAGCTGCAGCTCCTTGTCGTCGATGCGCCGTGACAGGTACATGGTGCGGTAGATCCTCACC
>DASROJ010000299.1:0-6217 GCA_035646975.1 Patescibacteria group bacterium | reverse complement strand
GTCCTCCCGCACGAACAGGATGCCACCCGTTCCGCCCGCGGCGCGCAGAGCACTGACGCTGGTCTTCCAAGTGAAGAAGGGCCACGACCAGTGCGGGCCCATCGCCTTGATCTCGACCGATCCGATCCGTTCGCCTTGTTTCAGGCTCACGCCATAATAATCGAGGCACTCCGAGGTCGAGCCGGCGCCGAGGGTTTCGACGTGCAGGACGACATCGCCGCCCGCGCGCGCGATTCCCGCGGTGGTGTTGATGATTTGTATGGCATCCGCGCGGGGGTCCGGCAGGGGGACTCTGTAGAAATAAAGGAATCGCATGTCGCGCCGAAAGTACCACAAACGCGGGCCGGGTTGACCTTGTCCGGTGAGGTTTCTATAATGAACCACGCCTCGCGACTCGCTACGCCTCCATCATGAAACCCGGCATGAAACCCGGAAGGGAAGCCGCACCGCCGTGAGTTCACTCAAGATAAACAAGTACTACGTCGAAGAGCCGGGCGATGGTCTGCTCACCATCGCGCGCAAGAAGCTGACGCGGCGTCCCGTGCCCGAGTTTCCGCGGACGCTGCAGATCCAGACGGTGACGGGCTGCCAGGCCGACTGCATCTTCTGCCCGTTCGGCGAGACCTTCGACTTCCAGCCCAAAGGGCGGATGGACCCCGACCTGTTCAAACGGATCATCGCCGAGGCGAAGCAGCATGGCGTGCGTCGCATCAGCCCCTACCTGATGAACGAACCCTTCATCGACAAGGATCTGTTCAAGAAGGTGGCTTACATCCACGAACAGATCCCGGACAGCAAGGTCGTGGTGACCACCAACGGCGGGCTGCTGACGAAAGACCGCGTCAACGAGATGCTCGACATCGGCAAGGCGCTTCACGCCTTGTACGTCTCGTTCCAGGGCATCGAGAAAGAGGCCTACGAGAAGTCGATGCGGGGCGCGATGCACTTCGAGCACACGATGGAGAACGTCAACTACCTTCTCGAGCAGCAGCGCAAGCGCGGCACCGACTGGCCCAAGGTCTGGATCACCATGGTGTCCACCGACATCATCGACGCCAAAAAGGCGGTGGCCTACTGGAAGAAGCGCGGCGTGCGATCCAAGTACACCGCGCTGGAGAACCGCGGCGGCAACATCACCGACGCCGAGTCGTTCAGCAAGTCCGGGCACATGGAGTACTTCTCCTCCTGCACGCGGCTGTTCAAACAGGGGTACATCAACTTCAACGGCGACATGGTTCTCTGCTGCACCGACTATTCCCGCAAGCAGGTGCTGGGCAACATCACGAACTCTTCCATCCATGCAGTCTGGAACGGCGAGAAGGCGGTCGGCATCCGTCGCCGGTTCCTCGGCGGCCAGATCCACACCATCGACCTCTGCCGGGACTGCAAGGTGGACGAGGAGATCGAAATCGAGGGTTGATGTCAAAGACCCCGCCCGGCGTCGACGCCCTCACCCGCGCCGAGCTCGACTCGGTCGCCTCCAGCTATATCAAGAAGGGCGCGTGGAACAAGGCCGACATCCTGCTGGTCGAGGTGGCCGAGGGGCGGGTCGCCGTGAAGGACTACGCGGCGAAGAACCCGTTGATCCGATGGAGTGGCGCCATCCAGCTGGCGCGCGAGGTCCGCGCCTACCGCAGGCTCGGGAAGTTCCCCGGCGTGCCCCGCTTCTACCGGCGGCTTGACCGGCACGCGATCATCATCGAGTATGTCGGCGGGATGAGGCTTCCCAGGTATCATCACCGGCATGGAGGAGTGCCCCGGGTGGCCGAGCGCATCAAGGAACTGCTGGGACGCGTGCACGATCGGGGAATCATCCACGGAGACCTCCGCTCGCGTGACAATCTCCTCGTGACGGAGGCCGGCGACCTCTATCTCATCGACTTTTCCTCCGCCACGGTGTTCGAGCCGGGCTCGTGGGCGCACCGGGTGCTGTTCCCGCGTCTGAAGCGCGCGGAGGAAAGGGCGTTGCTGAAGTGGAAGGTCGCGCTCGTGCCCGGGGAGTTGACCCCGGAAGAGCTTGAATCGCACCGCAGGTTCAAGCGACTGCGGCGGCTCTGGCCGTTCAACCGCAAGAAGGATCTGCCGCGCACGCGCGGGCGGAATCCGCTGCTGTGATGGAGAAGATCAGCGTCATCGTCCCGACCTTCAACGAGGAAGCCAACATCGAGGAGTGCCTCGAGTCGGTGAAATGGGCCGACGAGGTGCTGGTGGTCGACTCGTTCTCGTGCGACCGCACGCTCGAGATCGCGCGCCGGTTCACCGACCGGATCATCCAGCGCGAATACGTCAACTCGGCCTCGCAGAAGAACTGGGCCATCCCGCAGACCGCCCACCGCTGGGTGCTGGTCGTGGACGCCGACGAGCGCGTCACCCCCGAGCTGCGCGACGAGATTCGCGCCCTGCTGGCGCGCGGCCCCGACCGCAGCGGCTACGTGATACGCCGGGTGAACCATTTTCTCGGCCGGCGGATTCGATACGGCGGGTGGGCGCGTGACCGCGTGCTGCGTTTCTGGGACAGGACGAAGGGTCGGTACCAGGAGAAGGAAGTCCATGCCGACGTCGAGGTGAGCGGCCCGGTGGGCGAGCTGCAGCACCCGCTGCTGCACATCACCTTTCGCTCGTGGGACTCGTATCTCCACAAGATCGATCGCTACACGTCGTGGGGCGCCGACGAGTATCTGCGGAAGGGCCGGCGGGCCACGGTGCTCGACCTGGTGGTGCGACCGCCCGCGCGGTTCGTGAAGCGCTACATCTTCCAGCTCGGTTTCCTCGACGGCATCCCGGGGCTGATGATCACCGGCATCGACACATGGGTGGTGTTCGTCAAGTACGCCAGGCTCTGGGAGCGCACACACTTCCCACCGAACCGCCGCGATGGTTGAGGCCGGACAGGCTGGACGAACCCGCCTGTGGATCGACCGGGTGGTGCTGCCGCACCGGCCAGTCCTGGCGATGGTCCTGCTGGCCTGTTCTCTCTACCTGCCGTGCGTCTGGCTGCGCGACCTCTGGAACCCCGACGAGCCGCGTTACGCCGAGGTGGCTCGCGAGATGGTCGCCCGCGGCGACTACATGCTTCCGCACCTCAACGGCGCCGTGTACGGCGAAAAACCGCCGCTGTTCTTCTGGCTCGGCATCCTGGCGGGCCGTCTTCCCGGGATTCCGTCCACCTCGGGCACGCGGTTCGTCTCGGTGATGGCGGCGCTCGGCACGCTGCTGCTCACCTTTCACCTGGGCCGCCGTTACGGTGACGCGGAGACCGGCTGGCTGGCGGCGCTCGTGCTGGCGACGTCGTCTATGTTCGTCGTGCACGCCTCTTCGGGTGTCATCGACGGGACGCTCACATTTCTCGTGGTGGCGGCCATCGCGACGGGATTGCGCGCGCGCGAAATGGAATCGCCCATTCTCTGGGCCGCCTTTTACGGGCTGGCCGGGCTCGCCATCATCACCAAGGGTCCGGTGGGACTCGTCATCCCGGGTGGCCTGCTCCTTCTGCTGGGGCTACAGGAGCACGGCGCGCGCCGCGTGTGGGCATGGCACCCGGTGTGGGGGCTCGCGATCATCCTGGCGGTGGCGGCCGCGTGGCTCGTGCCCGCGATCGCTCGAGGGGGAACCGGATACGCCCAGGTGATCCTCTTCAAGCAGAATCTCGGCCGAGCCTACCAGTCGTGGCACCACAAGGAGCCGCTGCAGTTCTTTCTCAAGGTTTTCCCCGGGTCGTTTCTGCCGTGGGTCGTCGTGCTGCCCACGGCGCTCTACGGCGCCTGGAAGGATCGCGGCGCCAGCAGGGCCTCGTGGCTCGCGCTGACCTGGTTCGTCTTCACGTTCCTGTTCTTCTCCGTCATTTCGGGCAAGAAGACACGCTACCTGCTCCCACTGTTTCCGGCGGCGAGCCTGCTGGTGGCGCTCGAGCTGCGCGCGCTGCTGCCCGAAGCGCGGCGCGCGCTGTCGAAGTGGAGGCAGCGGGTCCCGTTGACGTTGTGCGGCATCCTCCTGGCCCTGTGCGGACTGGCGCTGGCGGTTGCACCGTTCGGACCGGCGGCGAGATACGTGGGCCGCCTGCGGGGACTCGCGCCGGACCAGCAGGCCGGCATGCTGCGGTTTTCGCATTTCCCTGGAGCACTGGCCCTCCTGCTGCCGGGCCTGGGCGTCGTCTGCCTCGCGATGGCGGCGCTCGGATCGGTCGGCCGCGCCGGCAAGGTCGGCCGCGCCAGCAAAGTCGGCCGCGCCAGCAAAGTCGACCCGGACGGACGCGCGGCGCTGGCGTGTCTTGCGGCCGGCTGGGTCGGTCTGGTCGCATGGGGGCAGTGGGTCGGGGTGCCTGCGCTCGATATCATCAAGTCGGCGCGTCCGCTGGCCGAGGCGGCCATGACGGCCGCCGGACCCGATGGCGAGATGATCCTGTACCGCACGTCGTACGCCGGCCTCTTCAATGTCTACACGGGCCGCGATCGGATCGACGAGATGAGCGGTCTGGACAAAGCCGCCGGATGGCTGCTGGAGCACCCGGGCGCGGTCGTGCTGACGAGCGCCGAGGACGTCGAGCGACTCCGCGGAAAGCTGCCGGATCTCGAGACGGTGGCGTGCCGCCGCGTGGGATACGAGACAGTGTGCGCCGCCCGCTCCGCCCTGACAGATGGCTCGCCACGCTGACCTCGACCCGGCCTGAAGGGATGACCCGGCGGCCGGACATCGCACGACTTCCGACTCAGGACACCAGGCGCCGGTACAGATCCGCGGTGCGCGACACCATGTGATCCACGCCGAACCGCTCGTGGACGAGCTGGTGGCCCGCGTCGGCCACGCGCGCGGCCAGCTCCCGGTCGGTGAGCATCCGCACCAGCGCCGCCGACAGCGCGGCGGGATCGCGCGGCGGCGTGAGCAGCCCGGTGCGCTCGGGCTCGACGATCTCGGGAAGACCGCCCGCCCGCGTGGCCACGACCGGGACTCGCATCGCGAAGGCTTCCAGCACCGAGTTGCACAGTCCTTCGAGATACGACGGCATGCAGAAGACGTCGAAGGCGGTCAGCAGACGCGGGACATCGCGCCGCGTGCCGGTGAAGACCACCCGGTCGGTCAACCCGAGCCCGGCGGTCTGCCGCTGAAGCGCCTCCCGCTCTTCTCCGCCGCCGACGATGACCAGATACGCTCCGGGAAGCGACTGGATGACCGACGGCATCGCCGCGATCAGATCCTTCTGCCCTTTGTGCCACGCCAGCGCGGCCACGTTGCCCACCAGGGGCGCATCCGGCGGCACACCCAGCTCCTGCCTGACCGCGGCGCGATGATCCCCCACGCCGGTGAATCGCCCGAGTTCGATGCTGCTGTTGATGACGCTGACACGACCGGAAGGCACGCCCGCTTCGACCAGGATGTCGCGGATGACACCGGCCACCGCGATATAGGCGTCCACCAGGCTGCTGCGGTACTTCCAGAGGTTCGGCAGGTTGCGTCGGATCGGAAAGTCGAGACGTCGGCTCACCACCAGCCGTGCCCGCGCTCCCAGCAATCGCGCCAGCATCGCGATCGAGTGCGCCCGCGCCGTCTGCGCGTGCAGCACATCGCACGGATGCCGCCCGAGATGTCGCGCGAGTCGGAAGGCGGCCGGCAGGTCGGCGTCGCTTCGCATCCTGAGCTCGAACACCGGCAGCGACTCCTCGCGGCATCGCTGCATCAGCGCGCTGCCGGGCAGCGTCACCGCCTCGACCTCGTGACCGAGCCGGCGCAGCCCGCGCATCAGGTTGAAGACCTGGCTCTCCCCCCCGCGCCAGGTGTGCTCGGTGTTGACGTGGACGATCTTCATCCTACTGGATGTACCCGAGAGACTTGAGCTGCTTTTCGGTCTCGGGATCGAGCGGTGAGGTGGCGTCGGGGCGAATCTTCTCATGCAGGCTGCGGTTCGCCGCCTCCCAGGCGTCGATCTTCGAGGTCAGCCCCGCGACGATATCCGGGTTGCGCTCCTCGAGCCGGAGCGTTTCGCCGGGGTCGGCCAGCAGGTCGAAGAGCATGGTCCGACCATGCGCGCGGTCGCGTATCAGCTTCCATCGGCCGTCGAAGGCCGCGTCGGAGAAGTCCAGGTCTTCCGGCTCCCGTCTCTGGGTGTAGACATGCGTGCGCTCGAGGCTGGAGAGATCGCCCCGCGCGAGCCCGGCGATGCTCTGTCCCTGCAGTCCGGGCGGCTGCGGCAACCCCGCCCAGTCGAGCAGCGTCGGGTAGATGT
>DASROJ010000298.1:0-11410 GCA_035646975.1 Patescibacteria group bacterium | reverse complement strand
TCGTCAGGTCCAGTGCAGGCAAGATTCGTCTGCTTAATCAGTTCGATGGGTTTCACCGGTTTCTGACCGAGCTGGAAACGTTGAACCCAGGCATTGAGTTCAGAGGTTGTTGAAGAACCAGGCCCGCCCGTGGCGGATGGGGGTGGGACTTTGACCGTTTTCAGACATCGAGCTGAGCTATGGAGAATGAAATGAGCGCAGATCCGAGTAGCCGTCCTCCATTCCCACCGTTCACCCTCGAAACTGCGACTCAAAAGGTGCGCATGGCAGAGGACGCATGGAATACACGTGATCCGAAACGGGTGTCCCTCGCTTACACAGTTGACAGCAGCTGGCGGAATCGCACTGAAATGTTTTCGGGGCGCGAGGCGATCGTGCAGTTCCTCGAACGAAAATGGGCGAAGGAGCTCGACTACCGACTGATCAAGGAGCTGTGGGCCTTCCAAGAAGCACGCATCGCTGTACGATTCGCCTATGAGTCGCGCGACGACTCCGGCAACTGGTTTCGTTCCTACGGCAACGAGAATTGGGAGTTCGACGAGCACGGGCTGATGCGCCGCCGCATCGCGAGTATCAACGACCTGCCAATCAAAGAGGTGGACCGTAAGTACCATTGGCCGCTGGGCCGGCGTCCGGATGATCACCCGGGACTGTCTGCTCTGGGCTTGTAACCTCCCCAGCCGTACGAGACACCGATGCCAAAGGTTAAGCCGGTCTTGCTCGATTTCGTTCGACTTGTCGTGAATGGTGAGATCCGCGAAGTGTCCCGCCGCTTGACGGCCGATCCTTCTCTTGCCACCGCGTCGGCTGAGGTCGGCGCGACACGCCAGGACGCCTCCACCTTTTTTTTCAGCGAAATTGCTCACTACCTCTATGCCGGCGACACGGCTCTCCATATGGCTGCGGCGGCATTTCGGCGTCCGGTCGCAGAACTCCTCGTGGCGCACGGTGCGGATTGCCGCGCGAAGAATCGCCGCGGGGCCGAGCCCCTTCACTACGCAGCGGACGCCAACCACTGGGAGCCGACGGCGCAGGCTGAGACGATCGAGTATCTCTTGTCGGTTGGGGCGGATCCAAACATCTGGGATAGCAGCGGCGTGGGCCCCCTGCACAGAGCCGTTCGAACGCGGTCGTTGCCTGCGGTACGAGCGCTGCTGGATGGAGGTGCCAGCCCAAGGGCGCCGAACAAGGCCGGGTCAACGCCCCTGCATCTCGCTGTTCAGACCACCGGGCGAGGAGGGAGCGGTTCTGAGCACGCGCGTGAGCAGCAGACGGGTATCATCAGGCTCCTGCTGGAACGCGGCGCACGCCCGACCGACAAAGACGGGCGAGGCAAGCAGGTGCATCAGGCGGCGGCAGGTGAGTGGATTCAAATCTTGCTCATCGAGGCCTCCGGCTAGGATTTCGTTCTGGGGATTGACGATGCCCAGGCATCCTTTGGACGGTTCGCAGAGTCTAAGACGATGACAACACAGCCCCACCCCACCGTGACAGGCGCGGATGTCGAGCGCATCGTGCGGCGCGACTTTCCTGCGGACCGTACCGTGGAGGTACTTGCCATGCTCGACGAGTATGGAAAGGAGACCTGGCAGAGTGAGCCACACCGTGTTCGTCTCGCCGCCCTCAAACTCGCAGCAGGCGATATCAAGCGTCTGCGCCATGAGATCGAGAGCGCAAAACGCGACTATCGCGATGTGCTCGGACCGGCAGAGTATCCAGGCTACATGAAGCGTATGTTTCGGATCGGAGAGCTTGCGCAGGACGAGCAGCAGCGGATTATCGATGCTGACTGGAGACAGTATCAGGATTGGCTTACACGATAACAGGAGAATGGGTTGAACAAGCTGCTTCCCCTAACCGCTGCTGTGGCAATGCTCGTTGCGGGCAGGATGATGGCAACCGTCGCCGTGGCCGACAATGTCAAGCAAGAGATCGTCGGTCTGACTCCAGACCAGGTGCCGTGGTTCACTCCGTCCTACTACAAGGACGGGCGGCAACGTGCGCAGCTGTTTGGCGATTCGAGCCAAGGTGGGGCGTGGATTGACAGAATCAAGATCCCGGGCGGGATGCAGGTCCAGGCACATACGCATCCAGACACCGAGCTTGTTACAGTAATGGAGGGGACCTGGTACTTGGGCTTGGGCGAAACATTCGACCCGACGAAGTTAAAGGGGTATCCAGCAGGCAGTTTCATTGTCATTCCGGCCGGTGTTCCCCATTTCGTGGCAACCAAGGATGGTACCGTCATACTTCAGATGAGCGGCAATGGGCGGTTTCGCACCGACTACCGGGACAAATAGTCGATGGGGACTTGTTTCAGTCGAGCCGCGCTTGTTTGGACAGGCGTCTGACCCGTCGTTCAACCGGACCCGCCACCGAAGGGTCACCGCGTCGCACAGGTGTGGACTCTTCCCGCCGGCATCGGGCCGGCTAACGTTGTATTGGGCGAACCCGGAGATGCTAAGAAGCGTTTCGACGTTCAGCCTGGCTGTCCTCCTCGCCGGCTGTGTGTCTCAGGCGAGCCCGCTCGTTCACGACGGAGACATCGTGTTCCAAACGTCGCGCTCGACCCAGAGTGCCGCAATTCAGAAAGCGACGCATTCTCAGTACAGCCACATGGGGCTCGTCTTGTACCGCAACGGGCAGCCCTACGTCGTCGAGGCCATTGGCCCAGTGAAGGGGGGCAGGTCAGGCGCCTGTGCGGTTCACACTCGATCGTCTTTCATCTCGCAACCGTGAAGCATGTGTAGGGTTGACATGGGGTTGGAAACTCAAACGGGGTGACGAAGTCATGGAAGGGAGGGTGTTTCAAGAATCTCCCACGACCTTCCGACTGCGCCAGGGTGAAACCAGAACCTGGAGTTGGAGTCTCGTCGTTCCAAAGTCCAGTAACGAACCGGGGGACGTTACCGCCTGGTTCTACGTCGACGTGTTCAGGTCCGGTTGTTCAGGTCCAAAACGAGAAACGGTTTGGTCCGAAGCGACCCCGGTCTTACTAGAGGGTTCGTGACGAATCAACTACACGACGTCCAACTAAACGCTGCACCCGCCGCCGGGCCTCGGGCTCGGCGCGGACTTTTTCCGCTCGTCTCGATCGTCATGGTCACCAGGGCCATGTTGAGTGATGAGCCGACTGACAACCGGCTGAAGCAGACAGCGCGCGGGAGGCCGCTCGTGGATCCGACGCTCGGGCGACCGAGGGACGATGAAGACGATGGCGGTGGGGGGAGGGTTGAGGTACAGGCCCACCACATCGCGGATCTTCTCTTCGGCACGAGGATCCTTGGTGAACTTGAAGGGCTCGACACGATGGGGCTGCGGGGCATGAGGACGCCAAGGACGGTGCACCGTCGTGTAGGAGATGTCCGCACGAACAGCCATCTCCCGTGTACTCCTTGCTCGAAAAAACGGCGACGCAGCCGGCTGGCAGGTGGGCCTGGGCGTTTGGTGCATCCGCCTGATGCCGCGAGCCCGCGCCCGCGGGCGCGCTGACCGCCGGGCCGGAGGCAGCGCGTGGCACTCGTGGTTCTTCTCAGAGGAGTCAATGTCGGAGGCCACAGGACCTTCCGGCCGACGACGCTCGTCGAACAGCTGAAGCACCTCGATGCCGTCAACATCGGCGCCGCGGGCACCTTCGTCATCCGGCGGCCGGTCACGCAGGCGCAACTTCGCGCCGAACTGGCACGCAGGCTTCCGTTCGACACCGAGATCATGATCTGCCAGGGGCGAGAGATCGTCAGGCTGATGTCGCAGGATCACTTCGCGGGCCAGCCCGCGCGACCCGACATCGTCCGCTTCGTGAGCTTCCTGTCCAGGCGCCCCAGCTCGCCTCCATCGATGCCGATGATCTTTCCACCAAGCGGCCAATGGCTGATGAAGATACTGGCGCGGGATAACCGGTTCGTCTTCGGCGTGTACCGGCGTCACATGAAGGTCATCGGCTACCTCGGCACCTTCGACCGGCTCTTCGGAGTGCCGGCCACGACGCGCAACTGGAATACCATCACCGCCATCGCCAGGGCGCTGGACAACAGTGGCGCCTGATCGACCTTGCTCCACAAACCGTTGCGGGTAACGGCACGCGCGATGTAGGCTCGCAGGCGCCGCGGAGGAACAGCCGGTGCGTTGGGAAGATGGATCCGGTCGGTCGGAGCGGGGGGGCGCAGCAGCGATGCGGAACATGGGCCTGGTCCTGACCTTTCTCGCAATGCTGCTGGCCCCGGCGACCCGGGGTGTCAGCGGTGATGCCGCTCGCCCCCGGCACCTGATCTATCTTCATGGACGGATCGTCCAGGAGCAGCAGATCAAGCGGCCTCGGCACCCGGAGTTCGGGTATTACGAGCTGGAGAAGATCCTCGACACGTTTCGAAGCCGGGGGTTCGTCGTCAGCGGGGAAATCCGGCCGAAGTCGGCCTCGGTGAGCGATTCGGCGGATCGAGTGGTGCAACAGGTGCGGAAGCTGCTCGAATCGGGGGTGCCGGCCCGCGACGTCACCGTCGTCGGGGCGTCGATGGGGGCGGAGATCGCGCTGCTGGCCTCGGCGAGGCTGCAGAACCCCGACGTGCGCTTCGGCGTTCTTGGCGCCTGTCTCTCCGAAACCGCGAAGACGCTCCTCGCCGAGGAAGGAAAGGCCCCGAGCGGGCACCTGCTCGCCATCCGCGAAGCAAGCGACGAATTCACGAAGACCTGCACGCCCTGGAGCGACGACACCAGGTTCGGTTCTTCGCTCGTTGCGAGCGAAATCGTGCTGCATACAGGGCTCAGGCACGGATTTCTGTACAGGCCCCTGCCGGAATGGGTGACCCCGGTGATTGCATGGGCGGATGACGCGCGCGGGGCTCGGCGCGGATGCTGAGTCTGCTCGTCGCCTCGTCGCTGGGACTCGCCACCGGCATCTTCGCCGTTGTCGCGGCCATGGCGCTGACCGGCTCCTGGATTGCCTCCGCACTGATCGCGGCGGTGGCCGCCGGTCTCGTTGCCGTGTGGGTGCATCGAAGCGCAGGCCCGAGTCTCGACGCGGCGGCCTGTTCCCGCGGCTTCAAGATCGTGTCGGGGCTGATGACATTGGTCGGCCTCGTCCTGCTCGCCAGGCTTGCGGTCTTCATGGTCGATCCATCACAGGTCGGGTGCTCGGTCGTCCCCACGAGCAGATGGGAGGTCGAGCACTCCTGCCTGTCCGCCTACTTCGTGGCCGCGCAGGTCTCCTCCTCGCAGGCCAACATCTATGACGACTCCCTCTACTCGATGCCCGACGACAAACCAACCGAGCCTCGAAAAGCGCTCATGCTCGGCCCGTTCAAGATCGACGTCTACGAATACCCGCCCCAGTTCCTGCTGCTGCCCCGAGCGCTCCGGTGGCTGACCCCCGATTTCACGGACCTCCGGATGCTCTGGTTCGCCTTGTGCGGCGGCTCGCTGCTGCTTGCCCTCTTCGTCGTAGCGCGTTTCCTGGGCCCGGCCGCCGGAACACGCGCGCTGTTGCTTTCGCCGGTGGTGTGGGTGTCGCTTCCGGTGACACTCGGCACGTTGCAGAAGGGCAACGTGCAGATCCTCGTCATTGCTTCATCGATGCTGGCGATGGTGCTTTTCGAGCGGCGTCAGCCGGCCGCGGGGGGCGCCATTCTGGCGTTCATGACGGTGAGCAAGCTCTACCCGGGGCTGCTCATCATGTACCTGCTTGCGCGGCGCCAGTGGCGCGCGGTGGCGTGGACCACCGCGTTCGCCGGCGCGTTCAGCCTGCTGACCCTCCTGATTCTCGGATGGGGGCCGTACGCAGCCTTCCTCGATCATCTTCCGGGGCTGATGAGTGGTGAGGCTTTTCCGGCCTTTCGAAACCCCGCCCCGACGGCGAGCAATCTCTCGATCCCCGGACTCGTGTTCAAGCTCAAACTGTTCGGCGGTGCGGCGCTGTCGTTCGGCGCGGCGAAGCTCCTTGGATGGGGATATACGCTGGTCGCCCTCGCCGTGACCGTTTTCGCCGGTTCGCGCACGTTGCGTGACGACGAAAAGCCGCAAACATGGATGGCGATCCTGATTCTTGCGACCCTGCGCAGTCCGTTCCTTCCACAGACATACGGCGTCTACCCACCTGTCTGGCTGCTCACGCTGCTGGCCGCCACCCTGGCGCCGCTGCGCAGAGCGCCATTCATGATCCTCTGCGCGTGGATCGCTCTGAACCTGTATTGGCCGAGCGACTGGCCGATGGATCCCAGGGTGCGCGCCATCGCCAGCACGGTGGCGCTGGTGGTCACCCTGCTGCTGGTGGTTCTTGCCCTTCGACGCAGGCAGGTGCAGCCGGGAACGCCCTGGTGATCTGACCCTGACCCGCGTGTCCGTCGGCGACACCCGGCAACTGCGCTATCGATCCTGCTGGCCGGCGAAGAACCGGATCCGGTTGCCGACACTGGGGTGCGAGTAGAGCCACCACTCCACCACCGCGGGAGGGTTGGGGTCAGAGAGGTTTCGCGCCGCCATCTTCTGAAACGACGCCACCGCCACCGAGCGGGTTTCGTGGCCCACCACCGGGCCCGAAAGGTGAAGCGCGAAGTCGTCGGCCTGATGCTCGACGTATCGCGAAAAAGCGCTGGTGGCGGGCTGGATGATGAACAGGTAGGACGACAGGAAGAGAAGGGCCAGCGGCACCGCGGCGATCGAGCCGATCGAGTCGAACCCGAGCCGCGTCTTCATCGCGGCGATGACCCGTTCGAGCGTCCGGTTCATGAGGAAGAACCCGGTGACGATCAGCAAGGCCCCGAAGGCGATCCCTTTCCAGACATGGTTGAGCACGTAGTGGCCCATCTCGTGCGCCATGACGAACTCGATCTCCTCGGGCGTGTAGGCGGCAATCAGCGTGTCATACAGCACCACGCGCTGCGTTCCCAGCACGCCGGCGACATAGGCGTTGTCGTGGCGCGATTGACGCGAGGCGTCGACTTCGTAGACTTCGCCGGCCGGAATCCCCTGGCTGTGCGCCAGCGCGAGGATGCGTGTCTTGAGCGCGTCGTCCTTGAGCGGCGTGAAGGTGTTGAAGAGCGGAGCGATGAAGACCGGTGCCACGACCATCGTGATCACCGTCAACACCACGCCGATGGCCGAGCCGATCATCCACCACCCGCGCGGCCACCGCCGGATCGCGGCCCAGATGGGAAGCAGGAACACCATCGCGATGATGCAGCTCAGGATCAGCCCCTTGATCTCGTCACCCATCCAGCCCGCCAGGTCCTGCGTGGCGAACCCGTAGTAGCGCTCGCGGTAGAACCGGTACACCTCGAGCGGAAACCCCAGCACCGCAAGGCCCGCCACCATCGCCACGATGAACAGCGAATCGGAGGCCGGCCGCCACGTCACCGAATCGCCGATGCGGCGCGCCAGGCTGCCCGAAAATCCGGTCAGCGACAGCAGCGCGAGGCTGACGATGCCAATCAATGGATCGATGAACCCCAGCAGCCAGGAACCGCGGGAGTAGGACCGCGCCGTCTCGGCCTGCTCACGGCTCCATCCGAGCGACTCGGGAGAGGTCAGATCGACGCCGTCGACCAGGCCGGAAACCACAGGGTGCTCGGGAGCGGAAACCGCCGCGAGGCAGGGCGGGCAGCATGCCAGAACCATCAGCGTCAGGACCATTGTCGGCAGAGTTCGTCTCATGTCGGCGGATTATACTCTGTGCTACAGTCGCAGTCGTGAAGCCATTCACATGGTCAGCGCTCGCGATTGCCCTCATCATCGTCACCGTCATCGTCGGCGACGGCCCACGCGCCGATGTCTCCCGCTCCCAGGAAGTGCGCGCGCGTGTCTTCAAGATGATGAACGAGGGGATACAGGCCTACAAGGAAGGCCGGCAGAAAGACGCCATCAAGCTGCTGACCGAAGCCTCCGGCATCGCGTTGAACTCGTTTCGCTCCTATTACTACCTCGGCCTCGCGCTGAAGGCGGACCGCCAGTACCAGGCCGCCATCGAGCCGCTCCAGGTCTCGCTCGAGCTCGACCCGGTCAACCTGCAGGCGCACGTCGCCCTGGGAGACTGCTATCTCATGAAGGGCGACCCCGACGAAGCGCTCGCCGAGTACCATCGCGCGCTGGCGCTGCAGAACGACTGCGCGCCGGCCTATGACGGTCTGGGGCGCGCGGCGGAGGCCGCCGGCGACGACGAAAAGGCGATCCAGTCCTATCGCAAGGCGATCGAGCTCAACCCGGGATTCCCGGATGCCGCGTTGAACCTCGGCGACCTCTACATGCGAGATGGCCGCGATGCCGAGGCGATCGAGCTGTTCCTCAAGGCGATCCGGGTGAGACCTGACTTCGCCGCCGCGTACAACCGGCTGGGCGTGGCCTACAGCAGGCAGCGGCTCGGCAACGAGGCGATCGCTGCGCTGCGTCAGGCCGAGCTGCTGGAAAAAGGCAATCCCTGGCACCCGGTCACCATCGGCGGCATCTTCCAGGACCTCGACAACCTGGTGGAGGCGGGCCGCGAATTCGATGCCGCGCTCAAGCTCGACCCCGACTATCTCGAGGTCTACCTGGCGCGGGCAGGTCTGCTGCGGCGCCAGGGACGATACGACGACGCCGTCGCGGCGCTCGACGTCGGGATGAGGCGGGACGTCGACGACCCGCGCTCGAAGGCCAGAATGACAGAGATGAAGCAGCGGCTGACGGATGAAGCGCGCCGGTACGAGGAGCTGCGGGTGCGGCTCGAGGCCCAGCCGCGTGACACGGCGGCGCTGTCGGCGCTTGCCGCGGTGAAAAGCGATCTTGGCGATCACGCGGCGGCGGCCGGCCTGCTGGCGCGGGCGATCGAGGCCGGCAGCGCGGGGCATGGCCAGACAGGGGGCGGCGCGGCTGATGCCGCGCTGCTGGGCAGGCTCGGCTACAGCGCGCTGCGCGCGCACATGTTCGACGAAGCGGCGGGCGCCTGCGAGCAGCTGGCCAGGCTGACGCCGCGGGATGCCGACGTCTTCATCAACCTTGGCCTGGCGAAGATGGGCCTGGGCGACATCGCGGGGGCCGAAACCGCGCTGCGCGAGGCCAGCCGCCTGCGGCCAGGAGACGCCAGACCGCTGGCCTACCTGGGCAATCTCTACGCGATGAACGGTCAGCGCGACAAGGCGATCGAATCGCTCAACGCCTCGCTGGCGCTCAGCGGAGAAGGGGCCACCGAGCGCCGGCCGATGCAGCGGCTTCTCGACGCGCTGCGGACGGACGGGAAGCCCTCGCCATGAAACGGGTCGCCGTCGTCCTGACACTGCTGCTGGGCGCGGGTCTTGCCACATTCCTGGCCATGGCGCAGACCGGGTCGAAGGCGCTGCCGGTGCGCAAGATCTCGGTGAAGATCACCGAGCCGGCGGCCAACGACTTCGTGTTCAGCAAGGTGAAGATCGCCGCCGCGGTGGAGGCCAGCGACGACGTTCGCGGCATCAGGGTGGAGTTCTCCGTCGGAGGCAAGCTGGTCTTCATCGACCGCGAGGCCCCCTACGAGCTGTTCCACGACTTCGGAGACGAGCCGAAGTCGTGGGTCATCGAAGCCGTGGCCATCTCCGCCGACGGGGAAGAGGCGCGCGACACCATCGTCACCCGCAAGCTCACCATCAACTATCGCGAAGAGGTCGACCGGGTCATCCTCAACGCCAGCGTGGTGGACGACAACCGCAAGTTCATCTCCGGTCTCACCAAGGCCGATTTCAAGCTTTACGAAGACGACGTCGAGCAGCCGTTGCTCGAGTTCGCGCAGGAAACACGCCCGATCACCATGGCGATCCTGATCGACACCTCCGGCAGCATGCGCGAGGAGATCGAGACCGTTCAGACCGCCGCGCGGGCCTTCGTGGACACGCTGCGCCCCGAGGACCGGGCGATGGTGATCGACTTCGACGAAAACGTCTACATGCTGCAGGACCTGACCGGCGACCATTCACTGCTCCAGCAGGCCATCAACGGCACCGACGCCGAAGGAGGCACCGCGCTCTATGACGCGATGTTCGCCGCCTATCGTCGCTTGAAGAAGATCGACGGGCGCAAGACCATCGTGCTGCTGACCGACGGCGCCGATACGAACAGCCAGTACTCGTACCAGAAGGTTCTCGAGCTGACCCGCACGCACGAGGTGGTCGTCTACTCGATCGGGCTGGGGGTCACCGCCCTGGACGTGGGGGTGCGCGGCAGCCTCAAGCAGCCGGCCGACGACACGGGAGGCCGGTCGTACTTTCCGCGCAACGCCAAGGAGCTCGAGGACATCTACGGTCAGATTGCCGAGGATCTCCGCAGCCAGTACTTCCTGAGCTACTCGCCCCTCAACAGGAAAACCGACGGGACCTGGCGCAAGATTCGACTGGAGACCACGGTGAAGGGAGCGAAGCTCAAGACCCGCAAAGGCTACTACGCCGTCAGGCGGTGAAGCCGCCGTCAGGGTCTGGCCGGCGCGATCGGATCCGCCGGCACCAGCTTGTCCTCCAGGGTCCCCTCGAACCCCAGGGGGAATGGCACCAGCAGCAGCGACAGCTTGAATCCACCGCTGGTCTTGATCGGCAGCGGGCCCAGCGACCAGCTGATGAAGCCGGGAGTCCTGACGCTGATCCGGTAGGCGCCGGCAGGCACGCCGGGGATCAGGCAGCGGCCATCCGGGTCGGTGCGGCCACGCCGCAGCTGACCGGCCCCGCCCACCGGCGTCAGGGTGACGGCGGCATCGGGCGCGGCGGCGCGATCGGCGCCGACCACCAAGCAGGCAATCGAGGCGGCGTTCGGCGCGGACGGGTCCGGCGGTGGCTGAGCCGGAGCGTTGGCATCCACGGCCGTCTCCAGCGCGGGCAGCGATGCGCCTGCGGCGTCGGTGCCGATGTTGAAGTCCACGATGCTGCGGAACAGAGGCCTGACCCGGATGCCGTCCTTGCGTGAAATCCCGCCATCCGGCAGCACCACGACGATGCTGTAGGTGCTGGCCGCGAGCCCCTTGAACCCGTAACGCCCCCCTTCGTCGGTGCTGGTGCCGTAAAGACCGCCCGTCGGGGGAATGGCGGCCACGGTGAGCCCTGCCACCCCCTTGCGATCCTTGCCGAGCACCGTCCCGTTCACCTGTCCGACCGCCTCCTGCGCGAAGGCAGCCCCGCCACCGGTGCCGGCGATGACCACCAGCGGGGAGAGGATCAGCAGCGCGACGACGCACCTGCCCAGCCTCATATCGAGATCCTCATGCCGTCCTCGGCCATCCGCGCCTCTCCCATCGAGTCGTCGTAGACGCGGCGCAGCTGACCCAGCATATCAACTCCATCACACACCGGGTTGAAATGCGTCATCACCACCCGGCGCGCGGCGGAGAGGCTCGCGATCTGGCCGGCCTCCGAGGGGGTCAGGTGTCCCTCGAGGTGGGTGCCGTCCGGTGTCGAAGCCTCGATCAGCAACAGGTCGGCGGCGCGCGCGAGAT
>DASROJ010000297.1:0-6480 GCA_035646975.1 Patescibacteria group bacterium | reverse complement strand
GGTACGACGACCCGAACACCCCGCAGCCCGACGATCTGGACAAGGACGGACGCTCGCGCGGAACACTCTTCGGCTTCGCACCTTCAGACGATGGTGACCCGGGCGCGTTCGACGAGCTGAATCTCGGGGCAGTTCAGGTCGCCGGGGACCTGATGATGAAGCCGGACGATACCCCTACTCTGCCCGCCGCGTCGATGAGGATCATCGGCGGTGACCTGGGCCCTGCGGCCGCGATGCGACTGTGGGGCGCCACCGACCCGTTGTACCGTACTCAGCTGCGCAACATTATGTGTCCGGACCCGCTCCAGTCCTGCCCGCACATGCAGTCACTCGGCAGCCAGTACGACGCCGCGCTGGGCAAGCTGGGCGGCCCTGCCTACGCTCTACCGGATGCCGTCACGCTGAGACAGCAGATGCATCAAGTCGGAGCCATCGATGCGCTGTCCGGACATCCCGATGCCAGCGGCGTCATCAACGTCCAGAGCTCGCCGCCGGGGCTCAGCCCGCCGACGAACATCTCGAAGATCACCGGGGCTCTCGAGTTCTCCCAGGATCTCGAACAGCTCGATGGCTTCCAGGTCGGCTCCGACATGGACACCGGCGGGCAATTCTACGCATTCGACGCCTCGCTGCTGACGGTGGACCGGCATGTCAAAAGCGACGGCCAGCAGCCGATCACGCAGATCTCACGTGAGCTACGACCGGGCGCATCCCAGAACATGAAGATGCCCGGCAAACAAGACATGCCATTCCCCGCCTCTTCCGGCTCGTCGTCTCTGAACTTCAAAGGAGCACAGGGGCTCAGCGGCGGACAGAGCCTGACCGGCGACACCTTTGGCGTGCAATGGGACTTCGACTACGACGTCACCCCCGGCATCCCGCCTCAGTTCGAATTCAAGAGTCTCACCGGCACCGTTGACCTGACCGCGGGGGGCATGTCGGGGATAGGCATCGAAGAGATGGGTGCCACGCTCGGCTTCTACGCCGACGGTGACTGGTACTTCTCGGCCGGCCTGCTGGCCAACTTCGACGGCAATCTGGTCGACGCCCACGCCTTGTTCGGAAGCACAAAGGACATGACGCCCGTGAAGAACATCGATTCGAACGTCGCCGAGTTCCTGGGCGGCATCCCCAAGTTCGACGGCGCCTATATCAGGGCGGGCGCCGCGATGAACATCTGGGACACCGGCTGTCTGCTGACAATCAACGCGGGAGGCGAGATCGGCGGGTGGTACATCGATGACGGCACTGGCCATAGCTACGGCGGCAAGGTCCGCGAGTACCTCGATGGCAAGGCCGGCTGCGTCGTCTCGATCAGAGGGGACATGACGCTTGTCGGCGGGATCGTCAACGACCAGTTCAAGCTCCAGGGCTCGTTCTGGGTCGCCGGCGGCGCCGGGTTCTGTGACGAGGACGAATGGTACAACCCGCAGGCCGTGCTTGACGACGATTTCTGCGTTGCGTGCGTCGCAGGGCTCACCGGCACCGGCCACTACCCACCCAAAGATCTCGACATCACCTTCAAGAAGGACTACCTGGAGTGCGCGGGGCCATGAGGACATGAAAACCAATCCAAGATACCTGCTGAGTTGGGCTGTGATTCTGCTGGCGGGTCGATTCGCGTTCGCCGAGCCTCCTACCGAGCGGACGCTCGTGCAGGCCGTCGCCGACGTGGACCAGAACCGGATCCTCGTACGCTGGATGCAGATCGAGGGGAAGATACAGCGCTACAACAGCTACGACATCCTCCGACGGGAATCGACACAGAGCTCCTTCAGCCAGCTCAACATCGATCCGATTGCGGCTTTGCCCACCGCCGCGCAGATCACGGCTGTATTCACGGCGCCCGGTCGCGCGGACGCCCTGGCGATGATCCAGCAGGTGTTCGGTGCGGACTATGCGAACGACCTGCTCGCCGCGCAGGGACCCGGCGCCGACGGCAACGCGAAGCTGCAGCTCAAGATGCTCCCCGATCAGAATTACGGCGCGGCGATCGCCCTGGGTCTGGGGTACCTGGACGAGCCCGTGATCCCTGGCGTGACCTATGTGTATGAAGTCTGGGGGCTCGACTCCCTGGGGTTCCGCATGGAGCGGCTCGGACGAGCCTCGGCCAAAGCCGGAGTGCCACCGACGATATCGGCGTCACTGAATCCCGAATGCGTGAACACGGCGGATCTCCGCAGCCACATGTCTGCCTTGATCCGATGGGACGAAGCAGCCTCAGCCGCGGGCGAGTACACGGTCGGATACGACGTGCTGCGCGCGCACCGGCTTCCGAACAACACCTGCCCCGCGATCGCCCCCAACCTGCCCGGTGTGGCGAAGACCAACGATCTCCCGATCCTGCGCGACGCCCCGGGCAATCCCGTCCTGGGAGAGACGCTCTTCTCCTCCAAGTGCGCGAGCTGCCACGCGGGAGGGCGTGATCCATCGCAGGCCGGCAACGTGGCAGGGACGACACTGGACCAGTTCCGCCGCAGACAGGACCCGGCGCTCTGGCCGACGATGCCGATGATGGTCACGCACAACATCCAGGCGCTCAACGCGCTGACTCCCGATGAGCTGCTGGCAATCTATGAGTGGGTGGATGAATACCACTTCCGCGATGACGGTTCGGCAACGCCGTTGGACCCTCTGCTGGCGGGAGAGACATACTGCTACAAGGTCTTCCCTCGCAATCTGCTCGGAGAGTACGGCTCCGCGGCACAGCCGGCGCAGTGCCTCGTACGCGACCTGAGGCCGCCCCGAATCCCCTACGCGATCGCGTCGAAACTCATCCCGCAGGGCGGCACGCACGAAACCTGTGAGATCTCATGGCGACGCAATACCGCCGCGGGCGACGACACCGCTGGCTATGAGCTGATGCGCGCTGTCGTCGTGCCGCGTGTCGGCGAACCGGAGTCGCTGGCCGGCTGGCCTAAACAGATCGCCCAGCCCGTCTCAGGCGCCCGGGTCACCTATTCCGATCTCTCCCTGGCTGCAGCCGATGCGGGTGGCACGTTCTTCTATGCCGCGCGGGCGCGTGACGCCGCCGGCAACAAGAGTGCCTGGAGCGGCTGGGTTCCCTGCGTGCCGCGAGACATCGTGGCGCCGCCGGCGGCAACCCTGACCGCCGGATGCTGCGACCGTGGACCGGCCGGCGCCTGCGTGGACAGAGGCCAGGACAGCCGGTGGGTCTCGGCGGGGGGCGACCGCGTGATCATCGCCGACCCGGCGCGTTGTCCGGCGCATCTGACATGCGGCGGCGGGTCGGACACATTCCGATGCCGGATTTACCGATCGTTCGATGGGACCGACCCGATTCCAGGCGAGGACTTCGACCCCGCCTCGCCGATACCACTGAACTACGAGCCTCTGATCGATCAGCAGATTTGGTGGCAGATGAAGACTATCGATCGCAGCGGCAACCTCGGACCGCTCTCTACACCGCTCAAGCTCATCTTCAAGGGGAAGCACAAGCTGCCCCCGCCGCACATCGTTCAGGTGAGTGTGGTGGATGAGGCCACCGCGCTCGTGAGGATCAGGTTCCGCTCTCTGGAGCCGAACTCGCTGCTGGGTTTCATCCTCTACAAGCAGTACAACACGGAGCCCAATATCGCGCCCAAACAGTACGTGGCCCGCTATCACGACAACAATCTGGCCGGCTCGCAGAACGACCCCACCCAGCCGCCCGACCCGGCAGAGCCGGATCAGTGGACTCTGAGACCCAACGCAAAGACGCTCGACCAGCAACCGGGGGTGATCCCCTCGACATTCATCTGTCCCACGTCGCTCCCCTCCACCGGCGGGTTTCTCTGTTACGACGACCTCAAAGGTCAATACGTCATGCAGGCCGGTGTGCAGGAGACGCACGACATCATTCTGCATCTGGCGGCGATCGGTTGGAGCGGCCAGGAAGGCTACAGCGTCCCATACGTCTGGGACGGGTGGGTGCCGGATGATGTTCTGGACTGGCCTACCCTCCGCGCACAGAACTATCTGTTCGAACCGGCGCAGGCATCCGCTCTGACGGTCACTCCCTCCGCTGGAACCGTTCAGTTGACATGGAGCGCCTACCCATCCGGGTGTGACGGGACCGCGGCGCGCCCCTTCATTGTGTTCCGCAAGCGAGGCGGGGCCGATCGCTGGCAGCAGATCTCGCCTCCCTTCACCTGTGACGGCGCCAACACGGCGATGAGTTACCGCGACAACGATATCCAGTCAGGGCTCTCGTACACCTACACGGTGATACGACTGGGCAGCATGGGAGAGTTCAGCTTCAAGTTCGGCCCGGCGAGTGGAGTAGCGCCATGATTCGCCTCGGTCCAGGCAAGTCACTCGCCGCGTTACTGCTCCTGGCGGCGACCCCATCGCTCCTGATGGCGAGCCTGCCACTTCATGGCACGGTCGAGATCGAGTACGCCAACGCGGACGGGACCTACCGCACGCCGGTTCGCTGGTCACTCGGCGACCACGCGCGAGGAGCCCGCGCGGGGGATCTCAATGGTGACCTGAAGATCGATCTGGTCGTGGCGTATGAGACGCTCGGAGCGGGCAATGTGACCCAGAGCCACATCGGTGCGCTCATGGCCACGGGGCAGGGGAACTTTACGATTGGAGCCTCACTCACGGCTGGCAACCCGGGCGAGCTTGCCGTCGGCCTGACAGTGGCGGACCTCGTCCCTCCGCTCGACGGAATCCTCGATGTCGATCTCTACTTGTCCGCTGACCCGCTGGCGCCGGCCGGGGTCACCACGCGCTATCGATACAAAGGGGTCGGCAATGGGACCTTCGTCTTCTCCTCGAGCCTGGGCGGTGTCGCGCCGCCGCAACCGCTGCTGAACGTCCCGATCTTTGCGCAGCTCGACGCGAAGAACGGTCTCGACAGGATCAACGTGAACCGCCGAACGGAAGGAACAAGCGATCTTCCGCTGGCCGCAGCGGCCACACCCGGCAACGTGAACGGCCCGGATGCCTTCTCGGAACCGGGCGCAGGCAATTACCCCGGCACGATACCCGTTCTGTTGACGCCGACCATTCCCGACCCGTGCACGGAGGGAGGACCGGCGCCTTGTCTCGCGATCTACTACACGCTGGATGGCTCCACTCCGAATCCACCGAGCCCGACGACCTGGTCAATGACGCATCCGTTCGGCAAACCCATCTATCTCTTCAAGAACACGACGCTGAAATGGTTCGCCAAGTATGGCAACCCGGTCCAGCAGGGCCCGACACACCAGGCTGATTACGTCATCCCCCAGTCGCCGCATGTCGATTCAGACGGCGATGGGATCCCCGACGCCTACGAGATCGGCGCCGACGGCAAGGCAAAGCAAGGCTTCAACCCGCTCATCGCCAATGGGGACAGCGATGGCGACGGTCTGAGCGATCTGATCGAGCTGTTGCAGGGGACCGATCCATTCACCGTTCGCAAGTGTCTGAGCGGCATCAACGCCAACCAGATCTGCAGCGAGGACCTCGACTGCGAACCGGGTGGATCGTGCGCGAGCATCTGCACCGGCGGCTCCAACCCGGGGTCGGTCTGCACGGGCAATGTCGACTGCACCGGTGGAGGAGTCTGCGGTGACGGACAGGTGGTCAACCCGCCCGGCCAGTACACACTGTCGGGCACCGCCGTCAACGGATCCCCGATACTGTTCAACTCGCCGGTGTCGGCCCTTTCGATCAAGGGAGAGGCGCTCTCGCCCGGCGTGACCGTCTCGTCTTCCGTGCTCGGTGAGTGGTCCAATCTCAAGGCCCTGCCAAACACCGACACGCTCCCGTCGGCGCTCGACCTGAGCCACCCCGATGGCGACATCATGCTTTGCCGGTTCCTTCCATCGTTCACGCTACCCGAGGAACCGCCCGATCCACTCTGGACAGACGGAGCGTCATGGCTGGCCGCGGCCAGGGCGGCGTTCGCTCAAGGAAAGACGATGACAGGGATCCTGCTCGATCCGGACTCCAGCGCTTTGGTGGCGCTTGCAGGCTGGGAAGCAAGAGAGAGGCTGATCGGGCTCGGTCTGGATCCCCCGATCGGCGACACCGAGCTGGGACGCGAGGGAAAGGGGTTGTCGGATGCCGACCTCAAGAGCCTTTCCTCTGTGACCGAGATCGGCACGCATGCGTTTCTTCTGAACACCGGCGCGTCGCAGAGCGCCATGACCCTGCTTGACGGTTACACGCTGTTCGCCCAGGCCCTGATGGAGTCGATCGATTATGTCGGCGCCACGGCCGAGACTCCAAGCGAAGAGGCGTTTACCCAACTCTTCACCCAGGGCACCCTTCCGATACCGCTCCAGTCGCCGATGCAGAATCTCTTCGGGTACGACGCCGCGGAGATCGCCGCGGTCGGTCAGCGGGCCATGGCGGAGTCTGGCGCGTTGTCCGGCGCCGTGCAGGGAGCGATCAGCCTTGACAAGCTCGAAGAGCCGTCCGAGGTGGAAAGCGGTGCGGTCAACCAGCACCTTACCGCGGTGCGGGCGCTTCCCGAGATTGTGC
>DASROJ010000296.1:0-2202 GCA_035646975.1 Patescibacteria group bacterium | reverse complement strand
GCGTAAAACGCCACGCCGCCTCCGCTGCCCCCTCCCGACTCGTCGGCCATCCCGGTGGTGCTGCTGAGCAGGACCTGGTAGACGAACCAGAGACCGAGCACCAGGACGGCCGGCAGATACATGAGGCGCACGAAGATGAAGATCGGCACCAGGGTCAGGATGCGCGAGCGGGGAAACAGCACCATGTAGGCGCCCAGCACTCCCGCGATGGCGCCGCTGGCGCCCACCATCGGAATGTCCGAGCGGGGCAGCGCGACGATCTGTGTCGCCGCCGCGGCGACACCGCACATCAGATAGAAGGCCAGGAAGCCGACATGGCCCGTTTCGTCCTCGACATTGTTGCCGAACACCCAGAGGAAGAGCATGTTGCCCGCCAGGTGCAGCAGGCCGGCGTGCAGGAACATCGAGGTCAGCACCGGGCTGAAGGCCGAGCCCAGCGCCGGCCCCGGCGCCGAAGCCGGCGTCGAAGCTGGCGTCGATGTCAGGGCGGCGGTCACATGGGCCGGCACCAGTCCCATCTCGAAGAACAGCGTCTTCTGCCGATGAGGCGGCAGGCTCAGCTCGTACACGAACGCTGCGATATTGAGGCTCAGCAGCGCGAGGGTCGTGAAGGGAATCGTCCGGCGGGGGGTATCCCCCTTGAGGGGGATCATCGGGCGGGCCTGCTCACGGACATCTTCCAGTCATTCTCCGGTCAGCCTCCGCTCATCGTAACATCACCTGCTATCACTTGATTGCCGGGGACTTATTCCCTACTCTATGGTCATCACAGGATCAGCCAGGAGGCCACAGGCGATGCTGCAACAGGTTCTGCCCCCGGGATACTTCGGCATGTCGGACGAGGAGACCTATCCTCGCATCCAGGCGGCCAGGAAGCGTCTCGGCTCCCGCCTGATGATCCTGGGCCACCATTACCAGCGCGACGAGGTCATCCAGTTCGCCGACCTGACCGGGGACTCCTTCGGCTTGTCGCGCGACGCGGCGGCCAACCGCGACGCCAACTATATCGTCTTCTGCGGCGTGCACTTCATGGCCGAGAGCGCCGACATCCTCACACGCGACGAGCAGGTCGTGATCCTGCCCGACCTCGAGGCCGGCTGCTCGATGGCCGACATGGCCGACCTCGACCAGGTCGAAGACGCCTGGGACGAGATCAGCGAGGTCTACGCGGGCGGCGCAAGCTCGGGCGGTGAGACAGTCATGCCTATCACCTACATCAACTCGGCTGCCAACCTCAAGGCGTTCGTGGGCGAGCATGGCGGCGCGGTCTGCACGTCGTCCAACGCGGCGCCGATCATCCGCTGGGCGCTGACCCAGCGCGAGCGGCTGCTGTTCTTCCCCGATCAGCACCTCGGTCGCAACACCGCCGTGAAGATGGGCATCCCGCTGGACCAGATGATCGTCTGGGACCCCCGCCGGCCGCCGGGGGAGTATGGCGGCAATACGCGCGAAGCCGTCGAGCGGGCGAAGATCATCCTCTGGCGCGGGCACTGCCAGGTTCACCAGCGCTTCCTGCCCGAGCATGTGCGGTCGTTCCGCGAGAAGTTCCCGGGCATCAACATCATCGTCCACCCGGAGTGCTCCTACGAGGTCGTGCAGATGGCCGACCATGTCGGCTCGACCGCCTCCATCCTCAAGACGATCAACCAGGCTCCGGCCGGCACCAGCTGGGCGGTCGGCACCGAGATCCATCTGGTGGATCGGATCCGCCGCGCCAATCCCGACAAGTTCGTCAGCAGCCTGGTGCCGGGTGTCTGTCTTTGCTCGACCATGAACCGAATCGACCCGCAGCACCTGCTCTGGGTGCTCGAGAATCTCGAAAAGGACAGAATCGTCAACCAGGTCAGAGTTCCCGAACCTGTCGCGTCCAGGGCCAGGGAGGCCCTCGACCGCATGCTGGCAATCTCCTGACGCCACTATCCTTGACACTGTGACGACCCCGCCCGATAATGGGCGCACCTTATGGATGATTCCATAGTGGCCACCCTGTCCTCCAGAATCCCAATGGCGTGCAAGCCATCACACCGGATACCATGTCAGACATCATGAACGACGCGATCAGGAACAACGCCATCGGCCGCGGTGTCAACGCCGGCGTCCCGCGCGACGCGGCCCGCGATGCGGCTCGCGACGCGGCCCGCGACACGTCTCAGGACGCTGCCTCCGCCGCGCCCCTGATGCAGCGCGTCAACTCTCCTGAAG
>DASROJ010000295.1:0-8762 GCA_035646975.1 Patescibacteria group bacterium | reverse complement strand
ACCCCGACCGCCCCGTCCCGGGCGTCCGATTGGCCGCAGTGGCGCGGGCCGCATCGCGACGGGGTGGCGACCGATGCGCACGGACCCGAGGTCTGGCCTTCGAAGCTGACGAAGGTCTGGTCCGTTCCGGTTGGCGAAGGCCACTCCAACCCCGTGGTGGCCGGCGAACGCATCTACCTTCATTCGCGCGAAGCCGACCAGGAAGTCGTCCGGGCGCTGAGGCTTTCCGACGGGGGCGCCGAGTGGAAGGAATCCTGGCCGGTCGCCTACGAGATGCATCCGGCCGCCCAGGCGCATGGCAAAGGGCCCAGATCGACACCGGTGATCTCCTCGGGCACCCTCTACACCCTCGGCGTCACCGGCTCGATCAACGCGATCGACCTCGCCAACGGCAAGACACGCTGGCGGCGCGACTTCACCGGCGAGTTCAAGACGACCTCTCCGGCGTTCGGCACCTCCTCCTCGCCGCTGGTCGATCGCGGCCTGGTGATCGCCTATGTCGGTGGCGACCACGACGGCGCCCTGGTCGCGCTGGATGAAAAAAGCGGCCAGACCCGCTGGAGCTACAAGGCGGACGGCCCGGGCTATGCCTCCCCCATCGTCGCGGATCTCGCGGGCAGCAGGCAGATCATCACCCAGAGCGAGCAGAGCATCGTCGGGGTGGCCGCCGAGACCGGCCGGGAGCTGTGGAAGCTTCCCCTGACCACACCCTATGAGCAGAACGTCGTGACGCCTCTGCTGTTCGAAGACCTCGTCATCGTGTCGGGCCTTGAGTATGGTCTGCGCGCCTACCGTCTCGAGCGCAAGGACAACACGCTGACACCCCGTGAAGTATGGAACCGGCCCGAGGTGTCGCTTTACATGAGCTCGCCGGTCATCGACGCCGGCCGGCTGTTCGGCTTTTCGCACATGCGCAAAGGGCACTTCTTCTGCCTGGACCCGAAGACCGGCCGGATCCTCTGGCAGACCACGGGACGTGAAGGAGAAAATGTCGCGCTGGTGGCGCTGGGCGATGCCGTTCTGGCTCTCAACGATGCGGCCGAGCTGGTGGTGATCCCTGCCGGCGGCGCCACGTTCGCCCCGCTGGCCCGCTACACCGTCGCCGACAGCCCCACATGGTCGCATCCGGTGCCGACGGCCGGCGGCCTCCTGATCAAGGACAGGCAGAATCTGACACTCTGGAGCTGGCTGCCGAAAAACATTGGACCGGCGGGCTCGTATGATCGCCATCGCAGGACGTCCGAACCTCAGGCGGGCAGGTAGGCGCCCGAGCCGGCTCCACGCGATGCCCGTCTCATCGCCATCAATGACAGAGTTCGCCGGGATGACCCTGGATGACCCTGGAGGTATTGCGTCGCTCATGACTCGCCGCATGCGCATCACAGGTGGATTTGTTGTCGCCCTACTGATGGCTTGCCTTCCGTCGGTAGCGCCCGCGGCCGGCGACGCCAACGCCGACTGGCCACAGTACCGGGGACCGCAACGGAACGGCAGCTCACCTGAAACGGGTCTGCTCAAGCGCTGGCCCGAGGCCGGCCCGTCGCTGCTCTGGCGCAGGAAAATCGGCGATGGCTTCTCGAGCATCGCCGTCGCCAGGAATCGTCTGTTCACCATGAGCGCCGACTCCGACAAGGAATCGGCCGTTTGCCTGAAGGCGGACACGGGCGAGGAGATCTGGAAGACACCCCTGGGCCCGCGCTTCGTCGAGGAATTCGGCGACGGCCCCCGGTCCACGCCCGTGGTGGACGGCGATCTGGTCTTCAATCTCACGTCCTACGGAGCGCTTCACGCGCTCAGGACCTCGGACGGCTCGAAGGTCTGGGATGTCGACCTGATGCAGGCGTTCGGCGGGCACCCTCCGGGCCGGGGCGTGGGCTCCACGCCGCTGGTTCACGGCGATCTGTTGATCGTCGAAGGGGGCGGAACCGAGGGCAAGGCGATCCAGGCGCTCGACAAGCGCACCGGCAAGACCATGTGGACATCCCAGAGCGGCCCGGCCGGATACGCCTCGGGCATCACCGTCACCATCGATGGCGTGCAGCAGGACATTTTTCTTCGGACCGGCACCGGCGAGATCGTCTCGTTGCTGCCCAGCGGGGAGCTGAACTGGAAGCACGCCTGGATACCCGGAGCCATCGCCATGCCGCTTTTCGTTCCACCAAACCGGATATTCGCTTCGGCCGCCGCGGATGTCGGGTCCATCCTCATCGAGGTCAGCGCGAAGGACGGCAAACCCTCCACCCGCGAGGTCTGGTCGAGCCGCGGGATGAAGAATCATTTCAGCTCGTCGCTGCTCGTGGACGGATACATCTACGGATTCGACAATGCCAGTCTCAAGTGCATCGCCGCTTCGAATGGCGAGATGAAATGGGTTCAGCGGGGATTCGGCAAGGGCTCTCTCATCGCCGCCGACGGGATGCTCATCATCCTGTCGGACCAGGGAGTCCTGGCCCTGGCGGAGGCGACCCCGGATGGTTATCGCGAGCACGGCAGGCTCCAGGCGCTCACGGGCAAGACCTGGACTTCTCCGACGCTGTCCGGCGGCCATCTCTACCTTCGCGACCAGGATGAAATACTGGGCCTCGATTTGCGCTCCGGCGGAGCCGCCGGATCCGGTTTGTGACACGTTGCCGAGGAAGCGCATGAAACGATCGCTCGACCGATGCCTGGCTGCCCTGGGTGCGGCGGTCCTGCTGACCGGTGCGGCGGCCCCGGTGGCGCCCGCCCCGATGAGCGTCGGCGAGCTGCTCAAGCGGCACATCATCGCGCGCGGCGGGGCAGACCGGTGGCGCGCCGTCACGTCGCTGGAGATCACCGGCACCCACACGTCTTTCAGCACGCCGCATCCCTTCACCCTGCTGCGGAGCCGGCCGAATCTCTACCGGATGGACCGGACGATGCTCCGGCAACCCGTGATCGAGGTGTTCGACGGACAGAAGCCCTGGTGGATCAACGGCCTGCTCGGCAACACATGGCCGCTCCCCGTGCCGCCTCCATTCGACGAAGTCACGCGTCGCGAGGCGGTGTTCGAAACGCCCCTGATGGCGCCGGCGGACGGCGGTCACAAGGTGGAGCTGGTGGGGCTCGAGGATTTCGAAGGAAAGCCGGCCTACAAGCTGAAGGTGACGCTCGGTGCCGCCGAGGAGACCTGGTATCTCGATCCCGCCACGTCGCTGGAAGTGGCGCGTATCTCGAAGACCGTCGATTTCTTCGAGGAGATGGAGAAACGCTCCTACTTCTCCGATTTCCGCAGCGAGGCAGGGCTCGTGATGCCTCATCGCATCGACATGGAATACGGCACGCGCAACGAAGTATTCGAAATCACCAGGGTGATCGCCAACGCGGCGATCGAGCCGGACCGTTTTCGCATGCCGCCACCGGAGGGGATGGGGCCGCTGCAGTCGCTCGCGGGGCAGTGGGATCTCAAGATCGAGACCCGGCCGGGACCGCGCGCCCCCTGGGTGGCGGAGAAAGCCGCCTCATCGATCGTGCTGAGGCTCGATGGCGGACTGATCGAGGAACACTATTCCCACGTCGACCAGGGCTTCCCGGTGGAGCTGCTTCGCACGATCTCCTATGACAGGTTCGGCAAGACCTACCGGGTGACGTCGACCGACAACTTCTCCTTCCAGCAGAACGTCATGGAAGGGACGATGGCCGATGGCAGGCTCACGGCCAGCAACGAGAAGACCGGCACGGCCCAGACCGCGCCGCCCGATCGCACCGTTCACAGCCGGATCATCCTCGCCGATATCCTGCCGGATTCGTTCCGGATCGACCTGGAGAGCTCGACCGACGCGGGCAAGACCTGGAACACCGACGCCAGGTACACCTACACCCGCAGGTAGGATTACTTCCCGGCCGTGACCCCCCGGCGCCCGAAGACCTCCTCCCAGTCGATCCTTGCGGTGATCTGCATCAGCGCGAAAAGCGTGATCACGGCGCCGACTGTCACCGTCAGCCCGGTGAAACCCTCGAAGAAAAACGAGTAGCTGAACAGCACGAGGAACACCAGCTGTGAGAGCCCGGCCTGGATCAGCGCAACCCGCATGCCGCAGACCAGGCGCAGATAGCTCACCACGAGAAAAACGCTGATAGCGGCCGAGATGACGAATGCCGCGTGGATGTTGATGTGGTCGGCAAGATAAGCCAGCAACAGGTGGAACGCGAAAAACGCCGCAGCGAGGAAGAAGTAGTTCATCGGGTGAAGACTGCGCTGTTTCAGGATTCCCAGGATGACCATCACGGTCATGAAGAAGAGCAGCGACACCGGCGCGAAAAAGGTGATGCGTGACGCCATGGGGCCGGGGTTGATTCTGTTCGGGAGATCCATGCCGACCCGCTGGCCCGTGACCAGACTGGCAAATGTCCAGTTCAGGACGCAGCCCTGGCCCGTGCAGCTCTTGCGGCCCGGCGACAGCGTCCCGGAGGGGAAATCAATCTGCTCGAAGTCGGTCGTCATCTCGAGCGTGAAATCCTTCACCTGTGCCACGCCCGACGGCGCGAAGGCGTAGACCCAGTCTCCCAGCCCTCGAGATCTGTAGGCCACGAGGATCTCGGTCTCCCCCGCGGGCGGCAGCGTGAAGCGCGCGCTCAGTCCCTGCGAAAGGTCTCCTGTAAAAGGGACCTCCTGTCCGCCGACACGGAACGTGAAGGCCTCGTACGGCGCCTGCTTCGAGGGAAAGGTGAACTGCACGCTCAGGCTTCGCTGGAGATCATCCGGATTGTGCACCCGGTAGATCGCCTTGTAGACGACGCCAAAGGTGTCGTACCAGAGCAGACCCTTGCGTCGCTGGTCGAGCATCAGGTCCACGGTGATGCGGCTCGAGGACAGGGGCAAAGAGGTGGTCTCGGTGACCGTGCGTGTCACGAAGCGCACGGCCGGGTTTCCTGCCGCATCCTTCTCGGCCACTCCCTCGGTCACCTCCCGGGTTCGGTCGATGAAGGCCGCCGGGGCGATCTGCACATGCTGTCCGCCCCAGAGCTGTTCGACCTCCCGGGCGATACTCTGGTCCGATTCACCCGTTCTCACGACCACCGAGGCGCCCAGGATGAACCACGCGAGGCAGGTACAGGCAAAGATGAAAGCGATGGCGAAAAGCTTCTTCGGTGTCACGTCGGTTTCCTCCTTCGGGGGGAATGTGGGCGGTGCGGGGAGAATTGTCTTGAGCGCGCCGTGACCGTTGTGTGAGATTGAGGTGAGATGGCGCGAAAGCTCGACAATCTCTTCCTCCCGCGCGGCGCCGGAGGCATGGGAGAAGATTCCCGGGCGATGGACAGACGTCTGGAACGACTCATGGCGACCAGGGCGCTCCCCTCTTCCCTCTCGTCCAGCGCCGGGCTGCGTCACCGGCTCGACCGGGTGGCGCTCCGAGTCGAGCCGCCGCCCCGGGCCGATAGATGAACGGCAACGAGTCTGCCCGCCTGCAGGCGTTGTTCCGGGCCATCGTGAAGCACAGATGGTGGTTCATGTGCCTGTATGCCCTACTCTTCCCGCTGGGCATCTGGCTTGCGCTTCACGTCGGCAGCGACAACGCGATCTCGCGACTGATCGTCGCCACCGACTCTGATTACCGGGACAACGAGGAGTTCCAGAGACTCTTCCCGGAAAAAGAGCAGGCGATCCTGCTTGCCGAAGCCCCGGACCCGTTCGCGCCCGAGGTGGTGGCAACGGTGGTCCGGATGGAGAAGGAGCTGTCCACCCTCCCCCGGGTGTCGGCGGTCTCCGCGATGGACCTCTTCGCGCGCTCACGCGGAGCCGGAGATTTCAGAAAGTTCGCCACCGGAACAGATCTTTTCCGCCGGCAGGGACTCGTCGGCCCCGACTTTCTCGGCATCGCGCTGGAGATGAATGTCGTCGACGCCGTCGAGCGGGACGAGACACTCGAGGCAATCGATCGGACTCTGTCTCCGTTCGAATCGGGCGCCACGCCGCTTTCGCGGATCCGGCGCATCGGGGGGCCGTACGTCGACGCCTATCTCGAAGCGGAGACAAGCCGCGCCAGTCTCGAGTATTTTCCGCTGTTCGGGCTTTTCATCATCGCGATCAACCTGACGCTGTACCGATCGTTCAGGACGCTTGCGGCCTTTCTCGTCACGCTGGCGGTCTCGGTCACGTTGAGCGTGGGCTTCGCGCGGGTCGCCGGTTTTTCGTTCACCATCGTGTCGTCACTCGTGCCGCTGACGATCCTGGTCACCTGCACGGCGGCCCTCGTCTACATCCAGTCGCGCTTCGCGGAGCACAGCGGGAACGGCTCCATCGACGATCACCAGGTCTTCACGTTGGCCAACAAGTTCCTGGCCACGACCGCGTCGATCTTCGCCGCCGCGATCGGCTTTGCCGCACTGGCGGTGTCCCGTATCCGGCCGATACGCGAGATGGGACTGTGGGTGGCCTCCGGTCTCCTGCTGACCTGGTTCGTGGTGTTCACCCTGTTTCCGGCCCTGCAGAAGATCTTCGCAACGCCGATCCGGACAGGCGCCAGCGCCCCGGGGCGCGGGCTCGCCAGCCTGTTCGACGCCCTGCCGGGGTTCACCTTCAGGTGGCGATGGCCGCTGCTGGGCCTCACGGGCCTGCTGATGATCGCGGGAGCCTCCTCGTTGTTCGGAATCCCCGGGCTCGTCTCCCCGATGCGCCTGGAAACCGACTCGCTGGCCTACATCGACCGGAGCCTTCCTTTGTACAAGGACACGCAGCGGTTCGAGCAGGCGGTGTCCGGCCTCTCGGTGCTCCAGATATGGGTGCGGGGGCCGGAAGGCGGCCTCCTGCGTCCCGAGGTGCTGCTGGGGCTGGAACGCTTTGCCGGGGATCTTCAGACCGATCCGCGCATCGGCTCGGTGACGGGACCGACGACCCTCCTGCGCTGGATGAGCTACCTGACCGGACAGGGTGACCGGCTGTCCGACGATCCGGCGGTCTGGCCGGCCCTGGCGGACCAGCTCGACCAGATGCTGCTGGAAGAGCCGGCGGCTCGGGGCTACATCGACGCGGCGACGCTGTCCGACGCCAGACTGTCGGTCATCTACCGCGGCGGCGCTTTTCTGGGGGTGGAGGAAACCCGGAGTTTCATCCAGCAGCGGTGGAGCTTCGCGCAGTCCCGCGACCCGTCGCTTGCGTCATGCCGGATGATCGTCGTCGGGCAGGGGCTGGTGCAGGGGAAAATCGCCGAGTACCTGGTCCCCACGCTGACACAGAGCTTCGCGCTGACGGCGGGTGTCATCTTCGTGGCTTTTCTCGTGGTCTTCCGCAGCGGCGCTGCACGCCTCATGGCGATGATCCCATCGCTCTTCGCGATCCTGGCGATGTTCCTCGTCATGCGCCTTGCCGGCATCCCGCTCAACGTCGCCACCATCCTGATCGCTTCCACCGTCCTGGGCGCGTCGGAGAACGACCAGATCCATTTCTTCTACCATTTCCAGGAGAAGCGCGCCGACGGCACCACGGAGGAGGCTCTGCGCCACGCCCTGCGAATCGCCGGACGGGGCATCCTGTTCGCGACCCTGATCAACGCCGGTGGGTTTCTCGCGCTCGCGCTGTCCGGTCTGCCGCCCATGCGGCAGTTCGGCATCATCTCGTCGAGCGCCTTCGTGCTCTCGATGGTGGCGAGCCTTACCGCGCTGCCCGCGGCAGTCTGGGTCTTCTCGGGTCAGCGACCCGCTGGCGGATCATGAACCGAGCAGCTCGGCGGTCCGTCTGCTGCATTCGGCGCTCATCTCGCAGGCGGGCCGCTCCGGTGACGGCGCCCTGAGTCCCACGGAGACATAGCGGTCGGCGCAGTCGGGCCAGAGGGTCACCACGGTTCCCCCGCGCTGCTTCAGCCGGAGCGCGGCGACCATGTTGGCCCCGGCGCTGCGGCCCACGCAATAGCCCAGATCCCTCTTGATACCGGCCGCGGCCTCGTGCGCCTCGGAAGTGCTGACCCGGATCACGTCGTCCACTGCCCGCATGTCGATCAAGTCCGGGATGAATCCGTCGCCGATCCCGCCGATGCCGTGCTCTGCCGGCCGTCCACCGCTCATCACGGCGGACTCCTCCGGCTCCACCGCCACCAGGCGGACGCGGGGATGCGCCTCCTTCAACGCCTGGCCCACGCCCATCAGCGTTCCACCGGTTCCCACGCCGGCCACGAAATAATCCACTCGGCCGCATCCACGCGCTTCGAGCTGCGCCACGATTTCGGCCCCTGTCGTTCTGCGATGGCACAGCGTATTGTCCGGATTGCCGAACTGATCGGGGACATGGTATCCGGGCTTGCCGCGGTAGTTGTCCCTCTCGGCGATGGCGCCCTCGAACCCGCCCTTCTCCGGTGTGAGCCGGATCTCGGCGCCGAGCCGTTCGATCATCCGCCGGCGCTCCACGGTCATGTGTTCGGGCATGTAGATGATGACGCGATGACCCAGCTGGCGCCCCACCAGGGCCATCGCGATCCCGGTGTTGCCCGAGGTCGCCTCCACGATGACATCGCCCGGTTTGAGCTCCCCCCGGCGGCGGGCTTGCTCGAGCATGAACCAGGCGATTCGATCCTTGACGCTGCCTCCCGGATTGGCGCATTCGAGCTTGACGAGTATTCCCTGCACCTCTTTGAGGGGCGTGTTGCCGATCTTGTCGAGAAATGACACGGGGTCTCCTCGCTGCGGGCGTGCGTGACTGCAAGGTGACTTCACGATCCGTGCCAGCCCCACATACACATGATGTGGCCCGGGGGCGGGATTCCCGCCGGGCCATATCCCCCACATGCGCCAGACGGCGCAGCTTACCCCAG
>DASROJ010000294.1:0-3322 GCA_035646975.1 Patescibacteria group bacterium | reverse complement strand
CGCGCCTGCGGGCGCGGCACCATCCCGATCACCCTTGCCGCGGGCAGCGGCTTGCCGGCGGCATCGGTCACCTTTCCGGTCACCCGCCGCCCCGCCGGAAGCTCGAGGCGCCCGAGGTCGCGCTCGCCGGGTTTGTCCAGGACAACCGGCTGGATGAGAAACGAGCGCTGATGGCCCGATGCCTCGGCCACGACGATCAGGCGCTTGCCGCCGGGGACATTGATCTTGAAGCGGCCGGAGCTGTCAGCCGCGCCGCCGGCCACCGGGTCGCCCAGCACCTCGCCCGAGGCATGCTTCGCGCGCAGCGCATCGGGGTCGACCTGCTCGAACACCTCCACGCGCGCGCCGGCGAGCGGTTTTTCGGTTTCGGAGGAAGCGATCAACCCGGTCACGGCGGGCTGTGGCGCAGCGGCGCCGGGCGTCTCGCCCGCCGCGGGCGCCAGACTCACCCGAACCGTCAGCAGTATCAGGATTCCGATCCAGGACCAGGCGCTTCCGGTGCGATCGCGATGGCTGGCTTGATTGAGCTGACTCAAGGGTCCGGCCCTCCGTTGATGTCGCCCCCTGAAACGCCCCCCGGACGCGTCTGGTCTCATGAAAATATCATGGGGGAAAATATCATGGGGATTGCCGGCGGGTATCGATTCCGGTACTGTCTGGAGCATGGTCGATCGACATGTGGACGCCAGGGTGCGGCTCCAGGCCTTCGAGTTTCTCGAGGAGCAGACGCGGCGGTCCGGAGCCGTCCTGCCACGTGACCTGCTCGCCCAAGGATTCATGTTCGAATCCATGCGCGTACCGCTCATCGGTCCGCAGGGCATCTTCAAGCCGGCCGTTGCGTCCCACGCCATGGTGGGTGGATCAGATGTGCAAGCGCATCCGGCGCCCGGCACAGGGTGCTGATGTACAGCAACTTCAGATTCCGCATTCGTCATGAGGGCCGGCATGTCGCCGGATTCAGCGTCATCGACGCGCCACGCACACCCGCGGCCCCGATCACACTGGAGCGCGGCGTCACGCACGATGCCGAATTCGAGCAATGGGCGAGCCGCTCGGGGAAACGGGAGGGCGAGGCCGGCCCGCGAGACCTCGAAATCGATGTCTTCAACGAGGAAGGGCGGCAGCTTGCTTCCTATCACCTGCGCGGCTGCAGGATCTCGAAATACCTCGGGATGCCTTACATGGACTCCAGGTCGGTGGCGATACGAACGCTCAGGATCGACAACGACGGATGGAGCGAGCAGGACTCATGAAGCCGGGCGGGTTACCACGACCAGCGAAAGGTCGTCGTAAGGGCGGGCGGCGCCAAGAAAAAGATCGATCTCGCGCATCAGACGCGCGCCGACCTCGTCGGCCGGCAATCCTCGCATGCCGCGCACCAGGTTCGTGAGGCGCTCGACGCCGAATTCCTCATCCGTCTCGTTGTGGGCCTCGGTCAGGCCATCCGAGTAGGCGACCAGCAGGTCGCCGGGGGCGATCTCGTATTCGGCCTCGACGAACCGGGCGCTGCTGAGCATCCCCAGCGGCGGGGAGGCGGCGCCCAGCGAGTCGATCTCCGTGGAACGAAGGGCCAGGGCGGGATTGTGGCCCGCGTTCAGGTAGCGGACGGCTCCCGAAGCCGGCGCGATCTCGAAGTAGAAAAGAGTCGCGTACCGGTTCTCGACGCCGTTGCGCAGCAGGATCGAGTTCATCCTCGCCCCGAGCGCAGCCAGCGAAGGAGAATCCGGCGCCGCGGCGCGCAACGTGGCCTGCAGCTTTGCCATCAACAGAGCGGCGCCCAACCCTTTGCCGGCCACATCACCCAGCGCGATGCCGAGCCGCCCGCCTTCCAGCTCCAGGTAATCGACGAGATCTCCTCCGACATCGTTGGCGGGACGCGTATAGCTCCAGATCGTCCAGCCCTCCAGGCGCGGATGGTGCTGAGGAAGAAGCGCGAGCTGGACCTGACGCGCCACCTCGATCTCGTCTTTTGCCAGCAGCTTGTCTTTCAGCTCGAGCATCAGCACGGCGAGCATCACCACGGTGCCGAGGATGCGGAAGTCGATCCCCATCCGGACGTCGCCCTGCTTCCAGCTCAATCCACCGGCCAGCAGCAGGATGAGACCGCCCAGCAGCGCCAGACGACGGGCGGGAGCCAGCTTCAGCATCAGGCTCTTGAACAACCACAACCAGAAGCTGACGACCCGGTGCACCCAGCCCATCGCGGCAAGCTGCTCGCGACGCTCCTCGGTCAGGTAGAAGCTGTAGAGCTCCGCCAGGTCGCGGCGGAAGTGGCCGTACACGTCGGTTCGACGCAGATCCTCGAGAACGACCTTGCCCAGTCCGGGATCATCGATTTGAGGCATCCGCGCGCTCCTCGGCGGCCATCGTGGGCCTGCGGGAGTCTATCCTACGTTGACTCTGCGTTGACTTTGCGTTGGCTTTGCGATGGCTTTGCGTTGACTTTGCAACGACCCGTGGAATATAACCGGGTCACCCTCCATTGAAAACCGGCACCCGGGGACAGGTGAAAGGTGCAAGGTGTGACGGCGAGCGGCACTCGACCCATCCGATGCGTCCTGCTGTTCTCGCGCTCGACGCGGGAAGAGATCGCGGCCAAGCGCCTGCCCGGCTGCGCCCCCCTGTTCGAGCTTTCCCGCCGCCGCGTCATCGAGGCCGTCGCGTCGCTGCCGGGTGTCGATCTGTTCACGCCGCGCCAGCGAGGCAGCGGGTTCGGCCAGCGGCTCCTCAACGCTCTGCTCGACGCGCGGGAGCTGGGCTACCGGGAAATCGTCGCGGTACCCGCCGACACCCCCGCGCTCGACCGGGCCCGGCTCGTGGAGGCGTTCGCCGCGCTGGAGTCTCATTCCACCGCGCTGGGTCGCGCCGCCGACGGTGGCGTCTACCTCATCGGCGTGACGGCCCGGGCCGATCCCGCACGGTTGCTGTCCGGGGTGCGGTGGAGGACCGCCGGCGTCTTCGGCGACCTGGTCTCGAACGCGCCGGGGGCCGCGGTACTCGACGCGGAGCTGGCCGACATCGACCATCGGCAGGACCTTGTCGCGATGAGCGCCCGCGACGATCTCGACGCCCGACTGGCCGCCCTGATCCTCGCCCTGCTGTGGAGACCGGTGCTGCCGCGCCCCGGCGCCGAGCGGCGCGCGGAGTCGCGCCGTCATGCCATCCGCCTCACCGATCGATCTCCACCCGGCGCCAGCGCCTCGATCTGATTCGAGTTTTCTCTCACCCACGCAGACACCGGAGGTATCCCATGTCCAGCTATTACATGTCCGAGGACCTCGCCCGCTTCGGCGAGATGTCTAAAACGGCGCCGCATCTGTTC
>DASROJ010000293.1:0-5948 GCA_035646975.1 Patescibacteria group bacterium | reverse complement strand
GCGTGGGTCGTGTGCTGACCGAGGCCCGGACACTCACCCCGGATCTCGGAGGCGTCGCCAGCCTCACCGAGATGACCGAGGCGATCATCGACGCGATGGCCAACTGAGACGAGAGTTTTTCCCGGAGACGAGCATGCCTCGCTATCAGAGACACGTTTTCATCTGCATCAACAAGCGGCCGCCCGAGGACCCCAAGGGCTGCTGCTCGGCGAAGGGTTCCGAAGAGGTGCGCGCCCAATTCAAAAAGGGGCTCAAGGATCGCGGGCTCAACCGGATCGTTCGCGCCAACGCGGCGGGCTGCCTCGACGCCTGCGGCTTCGGCACCACCGTGGTGGTCTATCCCGAGGCGGTCTGGTACGGGGGTGTCACCCTGGGGGATGTCGAGGAGATCATCGAGCGCCACATCGTCGCCGGCGAGGTGGTCGAGCGGCTGGTGATGAAGCCGTATGCCGGTGGGCCGAACAAGTTCCCGCCGCTGGACATCTCTTCGTTGAGCCGGCCGGCGAACGTGAGTTGACGGAGGGCGCGATGGGGGATGGCGATGTGCAGGCACGCATCCAGCGCAACGAGAAACTCGTCGCGCAGATGCCCGACAACCATCTTGCCAGGTTCGGCCTCGGCAACGCCTACTTCGACGCGGGACGGGTCGAGGACGCCGAGCGCGAGTACAGGAAGTGTCTCGAGCTGCAGTCCGACTGGATGGCGGTCGCGATCAGTCTGGGCCGGTGCCTGGTGACACGCGGCGCTCACGACGAAGCGCGGCGGGTGCTGGCCGCGGCGCGGGACATGGCGATCAAACAGGGACACACCAGCCCGCTCGAGGAGATCGCCGAACTCGAGTCACGCTGCGACTGACGCGGATCGGATGACATGGACGCGAAGGATCTCGAGCTGGTCGATGAGGACGGGGGATGCCGGATTCCCCTGCGTGTCAAGCCCGCGGCAAAGCAGGACACCCTCATCGGGGCGTACGGCGGCAAGCTCAAGATGACCGTGGTGGCGCCACCCGAAAGAGGCAAGGCCAACGATTCCGTGGCGCGGGTGCTCGCCGGTGCGCTGAACCTCGCCACCTCGCGCGTGCGCGTGGTCAGCGGATTCACCTCGCAGGACAAGGCGGCATTCGTGGAAGGCTGCTCGTCCTCCGAAGTGCGACGGCGCCTGGAGAAGATGCCCAGGCTGAGCACCGGGGCGCAGCGGATCTAGTACCCCTCTAGAATCCCGTGCAGTCGAGTGGCTCGATCGCCGAGGTTCCCGGACCGAACCCGCCCGAGCACTCGGGATTCCTCGCGCGCACCAGATAGTAATAGCCTTCCCCTGGAGCCGGATCGCCCCGCATGTCGTCCCACGAGGGAGTCCTGAGGTCGCCGGCCAGACAGGATGTCGGGCCGCCGAGCCCGCCTGCGATGCGAAGCGCGCGCAGGCTCCCGCCGACGACTTCGTAGAAAAGCGTCGCTCCCACCTGAGCCGATTGATCGTCCCAGGACAACATCGTCGGAGCGGTGGCATCGACCGCCACGTTGCTCGCTTCGGCGGGGCCGAGGTAGAATCCCGGCTCTCCATCCGAGCAATCGCTTCCGTTGAAATGGCCGTCGAGGTCCCGGTCGGCCCCGAGCCTCGCACCCGAGCCGATCGGGGCGCACATGAAGCTCAAAGGCCCGGCAACGGTGTCCCGCAGTGTCGCGGTGGAAACCTGCGTCTCACCATCGATATCGGTGGTCCAGACTCCACCGGAGCTCATGCCGCCGTCGAGAAACCATGACCGCTCGCGCCCCGACATCGCGGCCGAGGCCGTCAACTCGCAGTGTCTGTTCGGGTCGGCGGCGTTGCCCAGCCCGATCAGCGTCGCAAGCAGCTGCTCGGGTGGCGTGCCCGGCGGGCCGGCGGGCCCCGCGGGCACCGTGAGGCTGCTTCCCACGGCCGGCTTGATGCCGGTGGGGAAGTGAAGAAGGAACATCGAGATGTCCTTGACCTGCTGCGGGGTCAGCGTGAAGACCTGCGAGGAAAGAAACGTGTTGAGGTCCGGGATCGCGCCGTCGTGGATGAAACCGAACCCGGTTTTCGCCTCGGGGAGGTTGTTCGGATCGGTGGCCACGCCGAACCTCGGGCCGAACTTCTCGTACATGTTTCGGAGGTGCGGCACCTTCAGGTCGCTGTGCGGCGAGCCATCGGCGTTGCCGTTGAACAGCGCCGCAAAAGTGTTGGGGTCCGAGGGGTTGACGCCGCCAAGCTTGCCGCCGGCCGCGCCGAACGGCGCGGCGTGGCACGCCGAACAGGGCTGGTTGGCGTCGGTGCGGCCCGTGAAGAACAAGGCCTGGCCCGCCGCCGGGTTGCCCGGGTTCGGGTTGCCCGGTATGTTCACCGCGGTGTTGGGCAGGGTGTCGTCGAGATTGCGAAACGGGTTGGGCGGATAGAGGATCCCGAGCGCGAACTGGCGGAACAGCTCCATCTGGTCGGCCGGCAGGCCGGCAGGCTCGCCGTTGATCGGCCCGACGTCGGCGGTTCCCATCAGACCGACGAACGCCTTGTTGAAGGCGTTCATCGTGCCGCGGTCCCCACGCCAGTGCAGCGGTTCGAGCATTCCGCGCAACGATTGGGTCGCCATCGGTCCTTTCTCTGGATCGAATCCCGCGTGCGCGGCGCACTGGCCTGGCGCGCAAGTGACCGGCTGGCCCCCGACCGGGATGATGAATCGCACGTTATCGCCGGCGGAGCCATAGGTGGCGAACGTGCCCTGCGGGTTGCCGAGGTCCCACGACAGCTCGTCCCGGTCCCCGGAGATGTGGCAGCTGGAGCAGGCCGCGTCACCGTGCCCCGATCCGGAAACGCCGTCGTAGAGAAGGTGACGCCCGTCGCGGACAACGGCCGGGCTGGGGTCGTGCAGAGGTATCTCGGAGATCTTCAGCATCGCAGAGCCGGATACGTCCACCGTGGCAATCGTGTTGGAGAAACGGTTCAGCACGAAGGCGCGCCCCGCCGACTCGTCCAGGGCGACGCCGGTGGGCCCCTCGCCCACCTCCACCGCGTCGGGCGTCGAGCGGTTCGGGCCGAAAACGCACGACCCGCTGGCACACGACCCGTCGACGCGCCATAGCTTGCGTGAGCCAATCGCGGTGAGGTAGGCCCGGCTGCCGGCCATGTTCCACACCATCATGCCGGGCTGTGAGATGCTGGCTTCCCGCTCCTGGAGGTTGGTGGAGGGATTACTGGCGCGATCGATGTGCGTGTTGAGATCGAGCCGGCTGACCGAGTTGCCTGCGGCCGGGTCCACGATGCTGAGTTGATTGTCCACCATGTGTCCCTGCACTCCGAGCGGATGCTCGAACCTGACGAAGTTCCTCGCGTCGGTGTTGGGAACGTAAATCTTCCCTGTGACGGGGTTCACCGATACTTCGAACAGAGTCGTCCCCAGGTGGTCCACTGTCCGCAGCGTGTTGGGATCGCCAGGGGTGTTGGCGTCGATGACGAACAGATCGTGGTCGGCGAGGCGATAGGGCAGGCAGGGGCTCCAATCCTGGCCGATTTCGTCGCGCCATTTGCCGGTGGCCTGGTCCCACTTCACGATCAGGGATACCGGAGGCTGAGCGCCATTGGCTGGATCCGTGAGGCTCGGATCACGCGCGACTCCCGCAGGGTGTGGAGGGTAGGGAGGCGGCGCTGCGCTGCAGGTGATGTTGTTGAGCCCCAGCGCCGCGAGCCGGGTCGCGTCCAGACCGCTGGTGTTGGCGCGGATCACGTTTGCGTTGACGACGGTGGTCTGGTTACCGCTGTGAAGCGCCACCGCGTACACCTTGCTGCCGTTATTGGCCACCGCCAGCGCGCGCATGTCGCTGCTGAAGATGTCGATCTTGACGGGCGGTTGCGCCAGATCCAGAAGATTGAACACCTTGACCGAATCTTCCTGCGACACTGCCACGAAGGCCTTGCCTTGCGCAAAGACGACATCGGTTGGCTCGTCGCCCACACGCAGCGTCCGGATGACGGTGCCGAGGCCCAGATCGACGATCGATATCGAGTCGGAGAGATGGTTCACGACCCAGATCTCCGTGTCGGTCCGGGCGGTGACGCTCACCGGCTCGAGCCCCACGGGGATCGGCGCCAGACGGGTCAGGCTGCCGGTGGGCCCTACCGCAAACACCTCCAGCAGGGCATCAGGGGTGTTGACCGCCAGGAGCCTGGATGCGGAGGGGGTCAGCCGAATCGGGTGGACCTGGCTGGATTCGAAATTCAGAGAGTCCGCGCGCGCTGGCGCCAGCGCCATCAGCAACGTCATCAGTTCGACGGCCACGAAAAATCGCATGGACTTGACGCGCATCGGCTGGCGTCCTGGTTGTTGGGCCCTCGAGGATACCGCACGCCCGGGCCGGCCAAAAGATACCGGCATCGGAGCCGTCGTCAAGCCCGATGTTGCCGGGGCTCACCCGCCGGCCCGCCGATCGGCTAGGCTGCTCCCATGTCGACGCTGGCGCTGCTGCGTTCACCAGGGTTCTTCCGGTACTGGGTGGGTTACGGCGGCATCCTGTACGGCGTCCTGGGACTCGTCGCCGCGGGTGGCGCGGGGGCGGGATGGTTCGTCATCACCGTACTGCTGGGGGCGGCCTGGTACTGGGAAACCTCCACCGGATACTGCCGCCGGTGCACCCACTTCAACTGCGGCCCGCACGGGGCGATCATGCGGCGCTATTTCGCCCGCGACTTTCGAACGCTGCCGATCTGGCGCGGTGTTCTTCATGCAGCAGGCGATCTGTTCATGTTCGCGTGGCCCCAGCGATGGATCTGGCGCTGGCCATGGCTGGGAGCCGCCACGGTCCTCTGGTTCGCGCTGGCGGCCCTGGCCGTCCTGCCGTTCAGCGTCCAGGCAAGACGGGACGTGGCGAAGTTCGGTGGCCATCCACCGAACGCTGATGTAGGGTGACTGCCGTGCCGACCACAAACATCCTCTACCTGACGGTCAAGGGGCTGCGTTTCACCTCGTCACAACAGCTCGGACTCTTCGTGCGGCGCTTCTCCAGCGGCAGATACCGGTGCCATGTCGCCACCTACAAGCCGCTCGATGCGTCGGGGGAGCTTGCGGCGCTCGGCGTCGGCGCGCACCAGGTGCCCGGGCTGCGGGAGTGGCGTCGCTGGTCGGCGATCTGGCGACGCCCGGCCACGCTGCGCGCGCTGCAGCGGATCGTGCGCGAACACGACATCCATCTCATTCACTCGTTCCAGACCAGCAGCGCGCCGTATGCCATGACGCTGTCCCGGCGGACCGGCGTGCCTCACATCGTCCAGTTCCGCAACACCTACAACGATCGCGCCCACTACATGCGGTTCGGCCTTCACCGGGCGCGCGTGCTGCTGACGTTGTCCGATACGATGATGGAGCGGTATGTCGACCTGGTCGGCACGGCGGCGCGCCGCGACCAGCGCCGCGTCGTGATTCCCAACGGCATCGAGGTGGACGAATATCGCCGACGCGGTCTGGCCCGGGATGTCAGGGCCGAGCTGGGTTTCAAGCCGGAGCAGCCCGTCGTCGGCATCGTGGGGGCCCTGTCCTCGCGCAAGGATTCACTTCTCTCGATCGACGTGGCGGCCCGGCTGCGCGCCGCCGGGATCGAGGCGAAGTTCGTCTTCATCGGCGGCTTCAGCGATGAGCAGTACGGACGCCGCGTCGTGGAGACCATCGAGCGTCTCGGGCTGAAGGGAACCTGCATTCTTGCCGGCCATCAGCCCGATGCGGCACCGTACTTCCGGGCGATGGACCTGCTGCTGCACACGGCCTGGCGCGAGGGGCACGCCAAGGTGTTCAACGAGGCGATGGTGTTCGCCAGACCGATCGTGACCTCGCGCATCACCGGGACGGTCGATGTGATCGAGGACGGCAGCAACGGGATTCTCTGCGAGCCGGGTGACGCGGGGGCTTTCGCCGAAGCGGTGGCGTCGCTCATCGGTTCGCCCGCGCGCCG
>DASROJ010000292.1:0-8714 GCA_035646975.1 Patescibacteria group bacterium | reverse complement strand
CCTGACGATGACGTTCGCTTCGGTGGACTGGGTGATGTCGCTCGAGCCGCGATGGTCCTCGACCATCTTCGGGCCGCTGCTGATCTCCGGGCAGGCGGTGTCCGCCTTCAGCTTCGTGATCGCGATGGCCGCGCTGCTGGTCCGCACCGCGCCGTCGAGCGCGCTGGCCGAAGCGGCCACTCCGGCACGCATGCACGATCTCGGCAAGCTGCTGTTCACTTTCGTGATGGTATGGGCTTATTTTGCGTTGTCTCAATTCCTCATCATCTGGTCGGGAAACCTTCCCGAGGAGATTCCGTGGTACCTGCGCCGCACCCGCGGGGGATGGCAGTGGGTCGGTCTTGCCGTGATCGTGCTGCATTTCGCCCTGCCGTTCGGGCTGCTGCTCATGCGCCGGATCAAGCGCGACGCGCAACGGCTGCTGCGGGTGGCGCTGCTGGTGCTGGCGATGCGGCTGGTGGACTCGTGGTGGATGATCACACCGGCGTTCGGCGGCGACGGGCTCGCGCTGCACTGGATGGACGCCGCTGCCGCGGCGGGTCTGGGTGGACTCTGGATTCACCTGTTCTGCCGGCAGCTGGCGCGGATGCCGTTGCTGCCGGCGCACGATCCGATTCTCGAGGAGGCGGTGATCCATGGCAGCGTCTGATGCGTCCGGCCCGCAGCCTGCGACACCCGGGACGGGCGAGTTCCACGGGGCGCATGAAACAAAGGATGTCAACATCCGTGGAGCGGCCCTGTTCGGTGTCGGGCTGGCCGCCGTGCTGGTCATCGTGCTGGGGTCGATGGTCTGGCTGTTCGACTGGTTCGCCAGACGTGAGGCCGGGCGCCAGGGTGAGCCGACCACGCTGATGATGCGGCCCGCGGTGGAGCTGCCACCGGAGCCGCGACTCCAGGAAAGTCCGGCAAAGGATCTGGCCGACTACCGCGCGGAGGAAGAGGCGCTGCTCAACGGTTACGGCTGGGTCGACCGGAAAGCCGGCGAGGTGAGAATCCCGGTGCGCAAGGCGATGGAAATCGTGGTCAGGAAGGGACTGAAGTGATCAGAGGGCGAACCATGAGATGCCTCGCGACCGTTGCCATCCTGATCGTCGCTGCGACGGCGGCCGGCGTCCCGGGCCTGGCGCGCGAGCTGCGCCCGCCATTTCCCGAAGTGGGGTTCGACCAGCATCTCGGCGAGTCGCTGCCGCTCGACCTGCCGTTTCGCGACGAGACCGGGCGTGCGGTGCGTCTCGGCGACTACTTCGGCGCTCGCCCGGTGGTTCTCAACCTGGCCTATTACCGCTGTCCCATGCTCTGCACCCTGGTGCTCAACGGCATCGCGAGCAGCGCGGGCGCCCTGAACCTCGCGATGGGGCGCGATTACGACGTGATCACCGTGTCGATCGATCCGCGCGAGACGTCGCAGATGGCCGCCGCGAAGAAAGAGGGCTACCTGAAGGAATACAGACAGCTCGGCAAGGCGGAGGGATGGCACTTCCTGTCCGGCGATGAGGCGTCGATCAAACGGCTCGCGGACACGGTGGGGTTTCGCTACGTCTACGATCCCGGCAAGGACCAGTACGCTCACCCCAGCGGGGTCGTCGTGATCACTCCCGCAGGAAAGATTGCGCAGTACTTCTTCGGGATCGAGTATGCGCCGCGCGATCTCAGGCTTTCGCTGGTGGCCGCCTCCTCGGGGAAGATCGGCAGCATGGCGGATCGGCTGATGCTGTTGTGCTACTCCTACGACCCCGCCACGGGCCGCTACGGCGCGGCCTCGCTGAGCTTGATCAGGATGGGCGGAGTGGCGACCGTGCTCGCCCTTTCGGCATTCGTCGTCGCGATGCTGCGACGCGATGCCGCAGCCAGGCGCCGCCAGCCCCATGGAAAGGTCGTCTGATCGATGGTGAAGCATGTGGAGTGATCTCCCGCTCTTCCCGGCGAGGGCCTCGACCAGTGCGGGGCAGGTGGACGCGCTCTACCTGTACCTGATCGCGATCAGCGCGGTGATGTCGCTGCTCATCGCGGGTCTGCTCGTCGTCTTCGCGGTGCGCTATCGCCGGGAGTCGAAGGCGAGCCGTCTGGGCGCTTCCAACGGCTCGATGCGCCTCGAGCTGATCTGGACGATCCTCCCGTTCGTCGTCTCCATGACGGTCTTCGTCTGGGGCGCGAACATCTTCTTCCATGTCAACCGCCCGCCCGATGACACGATGAACATCCTCGTGGTCGGGAAACGCTGGATGTGGAAGCTCCAGCATCTCAACGGGCGCCGTGAGATCAACGAGCTTCACGTGCCCGTGGGCCGCGCCGTCAAGCTGACGATGACCTCCGAGGACGTGATACACAGCTTCTTCGTCCCGGCGTTCCGGGTGAAGGCCGATGTGCTGCCGGGCCGGTACACCACCCTCTGGTTCCAGGCCACGCGGCCCGGCAGGTACCACCTGTTCTGCGCCGAGTACTGCGGCACGAAGCACTCCGGGATGATCGGCTGGATCGTGGTGCAGCAGCCCGAGGAGTTCGAGGCGTGGCTGGGCGGCGGCGTTCGCGACCTGTCACCCGCGCGGGCCGGCGAGCGACTGTTCACCAATCTCGGCTGCATCACCTGTCACAACCCGGAATCGAAAGGACGGGGTCCGTCGCTGCAGGGTGTGTTCGGGTCGACCATCAGGCTGAAGGGGGGAGGCATCGCGACGGCGAACGAGGCCTACCTTCGGGAATCGATCCTCGACCCGCAGGCCAGGGTGGTCGATGGCTACGACCCGGTCATGCCCACGTTTCGCGGCCTCGTCGGCGAAGAGGGCCTCATGCAGATCATCGAGTACCTCAAGACCATCGGTCCCAAGGCGGAAAAGTCATGACGCAGCGGAACTACCTCAACGCGGACTACGGGATCCGGTCCTGGCTCCTGACGGTGGATCACAAGAGGATCGCGCTGCTGTATCTCGCATCGGTGACCCTGTTCTTCATGCTCGGCGGGGTCTTCGCGATGATGGTGCGGCTCGAGCTGCTCACACCGGCCGGCGACATCATGCAGGCCGAGACCTACAACAAGGCCTTCACCATGCACGGCATCGCGATGGTTTTCTTCTTCCTGATCCCGGCGATACCCGCGGTGCTGGGAAACTTCCTCGTGCCGATGATGATCGGCGCGAGGGATCTCGCGTTTCCCCGGCTGAACCTGCTGAGCTGGTACCTCTATGTCATCGGCGCGCTGTTCACGATCGGGGCGATCGTGAGCGGCGGCGTGGACACCGGCTGGACCTTCTACACCCCCTACAGCACCACCTGGTCGAACACCAATGTCGTGCCGGTGGCCCTTGGAATCTTCGTCACCGGCTTTTCTTCGATACTCACCGGGCTCAACTTCATCGTGACCATCCACAAGATGCGGGCGCCCGGGCTGACCTGGTTCCGGCTGCCGCTGTTCATCTGGGCTCACTACGCCACCAGCATCATCATGATACTGGGCACGCCGGTCATCGCCATCACCATCGTGCTGGTGGCGCTCGAACGGGTGGCGAACCTCGGCATCTTCGATCCCACCCGCGGCGGAGACCCGGTGCTGTTCCAGCACTTCTTCTGGTTCTACTCGCACCCGGCGGTCTACATCATGATCCTGCCTGCGATGGGGATCATCAGCGAGGTGGTGGCCTGCTTCGCCAGGAAGAGGATCTTCGGGTACGGCTTCGTGGCCTTCTCGAGTCTCTCCATCGCGCTGGTGGGGTTCCTGGTCTGGGGACACCACATGTTCGTCTCCAGCCAGTCGGTCTATGCGGCGCTGGTCTTCTCGATCCTGAGCTTTCTGGTGGCGGTGCCCAGCGCGGTGAAGGTGTTCAACTGGACGGCGACCCTCTACAAGGGGCGGATCTCGTTCGAGACACCGATGCTGTACGTCTTCGGGTTCATCGGGCTGTTCACGATCGGCGGACTGACCGGTCTGTTTCTCGCCGCGCTGGGGCTCGACGTGCACGTGCACGACACCTACTTCGTGGTGGCGCACTTCCACTACATCATGGTCGGCGGCACGATCATGGCGTATCTGGGAGGGCTGCACTTCTGGTGGCCGAAGATCACCGGGCGCCTCTACCCTGAATGGTGGGGGCGTCTGTCGGCAGGCGTCATCTTCATCGGCTTCAACCTGACGTTCTTCCCGCAGTTCATCCTGGGCTACCTGGGCATGCCGCGCCGCTATCATGTCTATCCCGAGGAGTTCCAGGTCCTCAACGTCATGTCGAGCGCCGGCGCATCAATCCTCGGCGTGGGATATCTCATTCCGCTCGTCTACATGATCTGGTCGATGCGGTACGGCAAGCCGGCCCCCGCCAACCCGTGGGGCGCCACCGGCCTCGAATGGACCACGCCGTCGCCGCCACCCACCGAGAACTTCACCGAGACGCCGGTGGTGACCCGGGAGGCGTATGACTACGTCGATCTGACCGCGGAGGGAGGCGGCATTGCCTGAAGCGCGCGCGATGGCCTCGCATCTTCACCACTTCGACAGCGCCGACCAGCAGAAGGACGCCGCCACGCTCGGGATGTGGGTCTTCCTGATCACCGAGATCCTTTTCTTCGGCGGACTGTTCATGGCCTACGTTGTCTACCGGTCCGGTTATCCCGGGGCATGGGTCGAGGCGAGCCGCTCGCTCGATCTCCGCCTGGGGGCGATCAACACGGCGGTGCTGATCTGCAGCAGTCTGACGATGGCGCTCGGCGTGCAGGCCGCGCAGCTCGGCCGGAGAAAGGCGCTCGTCGGCTGGCTTGTCGCGACCATCCTGCTGGGCGGCGCCTTTCTCGGCATCAAGTCGGTGGAGTACGCCCACAAGTTCGCCGAGCATCATGTCCCCGGGCCGTCGTTCGTTTTTCACGGGGCCGAGGCGCGGCCGGCGCAGCTGTTCTTCTCGCTCTACTTCGCCATGACTGGCATGCACGCGCTGCACATGGTGATTGGTCTGGGGCTTCTGCTGAACCTGGCGCGTCAATCCCGTGCAGGGAGATTCACCCCGGCGTATTACACGCCGGTGGAGATGGCGGGGCTCTACTGGCACTTCGTCGACATCGTCTGGATCTTCCTCTTTCCTCTGCTCTACCTGGTGGGCCGTCACTGATGTCAGGGCATGTCGTCCCGAGCAAGGTTTACTTCGCGATTTTCGCGACGCTGATCGTCCTGACCGGCCTGACCGTGGCGGCGGCCATGGTCGATCTGGGTCCACTCAACACGGTGGTGGCGATGAGCATCGCGTGCGCCAAGGCGACGCTGGTGGTGCTCTACTTCATGCACGCGCGCTACGGCAGCCGGCTGATCTGGGTCATGCTGTGCGCCGGAGTGCTCTGGCTGATCATCCTGATCGCGCTGACGATGGGGGATTACGCCACCCGTGGATGGATGAAGCAGTCAGCGCGCCAGGTAGGGGCAGTGACGGCACCCCGACTCGCAGCAGTATCCCCGTTCCCAGAGCGCCAGCGCGGTGAAGACCGAGGCCCCCGTGAGCGGATCGACGTAGAGGCTCAGGTGTCCGGCCGTCGCCTCGTCGTGGCGTTTCATGATGACAGCGTAATCGGCCCTGGCGGGATCGAGACGGGAGGGGTGCGGTGTCCTGAGATGTTCGGGCAGCGCCCTGTCATGAGGCATCACGGGGCAAGCGACTCTTTCACCAGAGGGCTCGCATCGTCGGCGACCCGCATCGCGAGATCTGGAGTGGCAAGGACCGGACGGTCCCTGAGGACGGCGCCGGCATAAAGACGAAGCCACCAGACAGGTTCCTGCAGCAGCGCCCGGAGCGCCCCTCGGGCCTCGGCGAGATCGGCATCCGACCAGCTGGCCGGCTCGGTATGCCCCGCGAGGAGCTGCTCGAGGGTCAGAATCCTGCCCGAGACAGGGGCCTGCCTCCGGCTTGCGCCCTCGTAGACGCGAAGCATCGTTTCCACGGCGGCGCCGGGCGAAACTTCGTAGAGATACCGGATCAAGGCGGCAGGTGGCGCCTGCTTCTGCTTCAGAAGGAGCGGTTCGTAGACTTTGAAATCCGGCGCGCCCCGGTCGGGGCGATCGATCGTTCCGAGCAGCTCGGTCAGCACCTTGCGAAACGCGCCCTTCGCGGCGCCCAGATGCGGAAGGACGGTCCCGATCTTCTCATCCGGGGTGAACTCGAAATGCTGGACGATCAGCGCGCCCGCCATGCTCTGTTCCGTGCCCGTCGCGTCGGCAAGATAGAGCGCCAGCTGGAGCAGAAGATCCTGGCGTCGGCCGTCGGCGAATTCCCGCAGCAGCTCGATGCGCGAAGCCGCGGTGTCGTCCTGGCGCACGATGGCGGCGACCGTCTGCTCGATGCGGGACCGGTACCCGGGATCGATACGCGCACCGGAAGACGATTGAACCGGGCTTGCAGCAAGCCAGCCCAGCGCCATCGACATCACCAGAGCGGTTAGACCCAGCCTTCCGGCCTTCCCGGCAAGACGCCTCATCGGTCCTCGCTACTGAGCGACATGAGCCACCAGCAGGTCCAGGATACCCTGCAGAACCTGCGGCGCATCGTCGATCGTGAAATGGGTGAGACTGCCTCCCCAGGGAGTGGCTGTCACGTTCACGTTGAGATTGGCGCCCGCAATCGGTCCGCCGCAAAGCTGCAGGAATCCGCACCCGGGATGCTCGTAGTAGTTCGCGTGATACAGGGTTGAGGCGGGCAGCGCCGTCTCGGTGTCGATGTCGAAGTCGGACTTGTTGTCGATCCCGTCCACGTAAGCGGTGAAGTCGATCGTGAAGGCGCCGATAGTGGCGCGGTTGGCGTTCAACCGCACGGCCAGGTCGTTGGTCGATCCGCCGCCATGGCTGTATCCATAGATCGCCACGCGAGTCACCTGGCGTTTCTGGATGGCGCTGACCACCTCGTTGTAGGCCGCTCCGGCGCCGGAGCTGTTGACCACATCTTCATCGTACATGTGGACATCGTAGCCCATGCGGTACAGGGTGATGGCGAGCTGAAAGGTGCCGTGGTTGGTCGGCTCCAGCGGCGGGTCCGCGGGCACCTGGCTCTCTCCACCCAGAGCGATGACCAGGCTGGTGAACGGGAAGAAATGAACTCGATCCAGGGCGACGACCGAGCCCGACGCGATCTCCCGGGCGGACAGATCCAGGTCGGCGGCGCCCCCACCGGGATTCTCGATCCACACAGAGCGGGTCGTCGAAGAGAATGACACCGGCACGGTGCTGCCCGACGCGAGAATCTCACCGTTCTTCGTCGGTGTGCTCCACACCCTGATGTTGGCGTTGCTTCGTGTCAGCGTGTACTCGAACCCGGCCGGCGGACTGAAGGGATCCGCGCTGAGCGTCACCTCGACGAGATCGTTTTCCGACGGCACGTCCGAATCGTCGCGATCCGCCAGCCCGTCGGCGTCGTCATCGTCGCCGTTGACGCGGATACCCGCTCCCGGCGACAGCTTCTCGCCAGATCCGATCGGCCAGCGCTGGAAGGGGGCCCCGGAGGTTCCCGTCGCCGGACGGAATGCGTTGATGCTCAAGTTGGGAGCAAAGGGCCCATCGCATCTTTGACTCAGGTTCTGGGTAAAGGCGCAGACCGGATCGAGCGTGTCTTCCGGTCGCTCCGCGGGAACGCCGTTGACCAGGCTCGTACCGTACGATCCTTCGATACCGGCACCATCGTCGCCGACCACGAGGAAGAAAAACGAACCCGGCCCCGGGTTGAACGACGCGTAGGAGCCGCTGGTCCCGATGGCGCAGTCCTGTCCGGTGTAGCCGAGCGTCGAGACGGCCGAGAGCGGGCCGTATTCGATGTGGTGATTCGCCGCGGAGCAGGCAGGTTGATAGGTGATGGCCAGGTTGCCCGTGAGCGCGTCGTAACCGACCACGTTGAGCTCGGTCGCCTCTCCGGGAGTGGCCGCCGAGGTCAGTTGAGCCGAGGCGATGAGCGGCAGCAGCATCCCGGGCAGATACCGACGCAGCGCTGGCCAGATGGGCGTCACCAGGTTTCTCCGGTCATCGAGACGGGCGCTATCATTGAGTCTCGATGGTATCACGCGGTCCCTCCGGTCGTTCCGATGACTTGCGTGGCGTCACTTTCCTCAATGTCAGCGTGAAACGACCCGAAACGCCACGGCCATGCGCCGAAACCTGGCGGAATCAGGGCATGCTCCGGTGGCATCGCGCTTGCTCTTGAGTACCTTACGGCGATGTGTTGGCAAGCCGTGGGCGGGATCGCTGAAGTGGAAATCCTGGTCTCATGGAACCGGCCATCAACCGAATCGAGGTGCGGAAATGAACCGGAAAAAGCGCGTACTCGTGGTGGATGACGAGGAAAACCTCCGCAAGCTCTATAAGCTCGAGCTCGAGGACGAGGGCTTCGACGTCGAGACGGTCGGAGACGCGGCAGCGGCGCTGCAGATCCTGCAGGACGAGCCGCCCGATCTGGTCGTGATGGACATCAGGATGCCGCGGATGGATGGCATCGAAGCGATGGGAAGAATGCTCTCTCACCGGAGCAATCTGCCGATAATCCTCAACACCGGGTACGACTCCTACCGTGACGACTTCCGGAGCTGGCCCGCGCGGGAATACCTGATCAAATCATCTGACATGACAGAGCTGAAAGCATCGATTCATCGGCTCGTCGACCCCGCCTGAGAGCACCGCCCTTGCTCGCGAGCCGGCAATTTCTGTGGTGTTCCGGCGGCCCCTTCCGTACAATTGCCTCCGTTGCTTCATCTGCTTCATGGCGACATAT
>DASROJ010000291.1:0-5501 GCA_035646975.1 Patescibacteria group bacterium | reverse complement strand
GGCTCGCTGGTCCTGGCCGACAGCGGCCTGTTTCTTGCCGCCTTGTTCGGCATCACGCTCTCCGTGCTCCTGTTCGGCTTGATTCTGGGTTTCACGCTCGTGCGCGTCAGGCTCCAGCCCATCAGTCGAACGCGTGCCAGGCATCTCTTCATGGTTAACAGAGCGTGACGCCGGCGCGGGTCGGGAAATTCCTGAGCCGAACGCCCACAGGGAGCGTATAAGTCTGCCATGGCGATCACGCCGGCAAACGAACCGACTCTGAGAAGGCCGCTCCGGCTGTGGCCCGGCGTGGTCCTCGTCGTGCTGCAGTGGCTGGCCTGGCTCATCCTCCCCCTCGTCAATCCCGATGCCGCCATCTACGGGGTGCTGTTCGCGGTCTTCTGCGGGCTGGCAGTCCTGCTCTGGTGGCTGTTCTTCAGCCGGGCGCCCTGGTCCGAGCGGCTCGGCGCCGTTGTCCTGATGGTCCTCGCGGTGTACGCGACCTCGTTTTTCGTGCACAGGTCCATCTCCAACGGAATGATGGGGATGATGTTGCCCATGTACTCCATTCCAGCCCTTAGCCTGGCATTGGTCTGCTGGGCGGTGGCGAGCCGTCGCTTTTCTGCCGGACTTCGTCGCGCGTCGTTCGTCGGCGCCCTCGTAATCGCGTGCGGGGCGTTCACGATGCTGCGCACAGGTGGCATTAGCGGCGGGGGGGTCTCGGATCTGCATTGGCGCTGGACGGAGACTCCCGAAGAACGGCTGCAGGCCCAGGCCGCCGAGGAGCCGGCGTCGCTTCCGCTGACCGGTGCGGCGGCTCGAACGGGGGCCGAATGGCCCGGATTCCGCGGGCCGAATCGAGACGGCATCGTTCACGGCGAACGGATTGCGACCAACTGGACCACCACGCCGCCGGTGGAGATCTGGCGCCGGCCTGTCGGACCGGGATGGTCGTCTTTCGCCGTGCATGGGGATCTGCTCTACACCCAGGAGCAGCGCGGCGAGGACGAAATCGTCGCCTGTTACAACGTGACGACCGGCAAGCCGGTCTGGTGGCACAAGGACGTGGCCCGGTTCTGGGAGTCGAACGCCGGCGCCGGCCCGCGCGCGACGCCGACGCTGAGCAACGGCCGCGTCTATACGCTTGGCGCCACCGGAATCGTCAACGCGCTCGACGCGGGCACCGGCGCGGTCGTCTGGTCGCGCAATGCGGCGACCGACACGGGACGGAAAATCCCTGGCTGGGGCTTCGCAAGCTCCCCGCTGGTTGTCGACGACGTTCTCGTCGTTGCCACATCGGGGAAGCTCCTCGGCCTGGATCTGGCCACGGGGAATCCGCGCTGGATCGGCCCGGACGGGGGGCATGGCTACAGCTCGCCGCATCTGGCGACGATCGACGGCGTGAAACAGGTCCTGCTGCTCAACGGTGCCGGGGTGATCAGCGTCGCGCCGGCCGACGGCAAGCTGCTCTGGCAATACGCGTGGCCGAGCGACGGCATCGTGCAGCCTGCGATGACGGAAGATGGCGATGTGCTGATCGGCACTGGCTCCGGGATGGGCAGCGGCGCCGGAATGGGGGTGCGCCGGCTCGCGGTCACGCAGGCCGCCGGCGGCTGGACCGAAGAGGAACGGTGGACATCGAGCGGATTGAAGCCCTACTTCAACGACTTCGTCGTCAACAAGGGCTACGCGTTCGGCTTCGACGGCGCCATCCTCGCCTGCATCGACCTTGCCGACGGAAAGCGCAAATGGAAAGGTGGACGCTACGGCAACGGTCAGCTGCTCCTGCTGCCCGAGCAGGACCTGCTGCTGGTGCTGTCGGAGCAGGGTGATCTGGCGCTGGTCGGGGCCACACCGGATCAGTTCACCGAGTTCGCGCGGTTGCCGGCCATCGAGGGAAAGACCTGGAACCACCCGGTGCTGGCCGGTAATGTCCTGCTCGTGCGAAACGACCAGCAGATGGCGGCGTTCCGGCTGTCCCCGGAGGACCACTGACCGGGTCCCGTTGGCAGCCATTGCCGATGGCAGTGGGCGGTTGACGCATGGGAACGCTGGCGATTGCCCGATTGCCTTCCCAGGAGGCCCGATGACCCTGCCCGTTGCGCCAGAGGTCGAGTGCGATCAGCAGCATGCGGAGCTGCCGGTAAGCGATGTCCTTGCCGCGGTCGAGTTCTACACCACGAAGCTGGGTTTCCGGACAGGCTTCACGTGGGGAGACCCACCCACCGTCGCCGGCGTCAACCTGGGCCACGTGCAACTGTTCCTCAAGCAGGGGACGCCGAATCCCAGGGGCTGCTCCGTCTACTTCGTGGTCGGCAACGCCGACGAGCTGTACGAGTTTCAACGCGCGAACGGTGTCGACGTCGTGCTGAGTCCCGAGGACAGGCCGTACGGGCTGCGTGATTACAGGGTCCGGGATCTGCATGGATACGAGCTTTCCTTCGGACATCACTTGTTCAACGCCGGGCCACCTCTCGAAATCGAGCGGGTGGATGTCCCCCTGCGACTCGAGAAACGGCTGGCCGCGCTGCTTCGTGATCTCGCCGTGCACAAGCGCATGAGCATCGATAGTTGTCTCGAAGAGACGCTGCTGCATACGCTCGAGGGGGTGGGCCCTCACACCCGGGGCGATCTCGAGCACATCGAGGCGCTGAAGCGAAAGCACGGGATCGACTACGACAGTCACGCGAGCTACCGGTTCGTCGAGCAGTAGAGTCGGCCGATGCACGCCACCGATTCCGTCTGGCGCGCGAGCAGGCCGGGCAGACACCCGGGAACCGATGTCCCGGCATGAAACGCATGAGGCCATGTTAAGCTTCGCAGCACCGGAAGGATAAGGAGCGCTCATGTCTCCCAGGAAATCGAACGGCAAGATCTGCTACATCGAGATGCCCGCGTCGGACGTCACCCGCTCGGCGGAGTTCTACAAAGCGGTGTTTGGCTGGAAGATCAGGAAGCGCGGCGACGGACGGACCGCTTTCGACGATGCGGCCGGAGAAGTGAGTGGAACCTGGATTCGCGGGCGGGCGCCCGCGGCGGAGCCTGGCCTGCTGATTTACATCATGGTCGACAGTGTCGCCGCGACGGTGGACTCGATAATCGCCCAGGGATGCGAGATCGTACAGTCCATTGGCGCTGATGCTCCCGAGATCACCGCGAGGTTCCGCGATCCCGGAGGCAATGTGATCGGCCTTTACCAGGAACCCACCAGCCCGGCTTAGCGGGGCGCCGGCGCGCGGAAGGCGCGGATATGTTGCCGGGGCTACCTGCCCGCGGCTCGATCGGCCCACAGCCTGGTCAGCACGGCGTGCGCCTTCTTCGGGTGGCGTTCCAGGGTGACGATGCCGAACGGCCCATAGTAGGTCGGAAAGTCGTTGGTAAAGCCGCGACGCTGGCGGTAGTCGGCCCAGCACCAGACGATTCCGCCCGAAATCTCCGGCACTGCCTCCACCGCGCGCCAGACGGCCGACAGGTAGGCAGCCTGGTAGTCCTCGCTGAACCGCATGTCGCCTCCCGAGCCGGGAATGCCGATCGTCCCGAACTCCGAGAGCACGATCGGCTTGTCGGGAAACAACGCGGCGATCTCCGCGAGGCGCTGGCGTGTCGGCGTGTAAACACGCTGGTCGATCTGTGCGAGGTCCTCCGCGACCGACCCGTCCCACATCCCGAAGTAGAGGTTCACCGCCACGAAGTCGGCCAGCGCGAAGGCGCGGTTCTGCTCCAGCTTCCGGTTCGCGACGTAGGTTGCCAGCCGTGTCGGGTCGAGCAACTTCGCGCGCCGAAGCAGCCGCTCCATTGCGCGGATGCCAGGCTCGTCCGCGGTCTGGCATTCGTTCGCCATGCTCCAGAAGACGAGCGCCGGGTGATTGCCGTCGCGGCGCACCATCTGCTCGAGGGTCTGCTCGGCCAGATCGATGATGCGGTCGTTGTCGAACTCCTGTGGCACGGGCGGATGCCATGTGGCGCGCCACCAGTTCAGCGGCACTTCTTCCATGTAGAGCAGGCCGATCTCGTCGGCGATCCGCAGGTGGGCCGGCGCCTGCGGGTAATGCACACGCACGAGGTTCGCTCCCATGCTCTTGACCGCCTTCAGATCGGCGCGAATCGTCGCTTCGTCGACCACGGGACCGCGGAGGGGAAACTCGTCATACCGGTTCACACCCCGGATCCGCAGCGGAGCTCCGTTGAGCAGGATCTGCCGGCCTCTTGTCTCGATCGAGCGCACGCCGAAGCGGTCCGTGAGTGAGTCAATCTCGCCGCCCGCGTCGAGCAGATGCACGCGCGCCTCGTAAAGATAGGGAGTCTCGAGACTCCACAACCGCGCCCGTGGAAGGATCAGCTCGAGGGAGACGCTGGATGTCTCGCCGGGCGGCACCCGGGCCGCGGCCTCCACCAGGCGGCCACCGGCCTCGAACCGGACACGCCCCGTGAAGGTCGACGCAGCGGTGTTTTCGATCTCGATGAGGACGGAGGCTTGCCCGTCACCTCCGCGCGGGATCGCCCGTATCGAAGCGTGGGTGAGATGCTCCGGTGGGGTCGTCAGCAGCTCGACTGGCTCGAGAAGGCCGCCGTACTGGACCCATTCGACGGTCGTCGAGCCGGGCAGCCAGTCATATCGTGCACCGTTCTCCACGCGGACGACGATCCAGGCCGGTCGCCCTGGCTTGAGCCAGGGGGTCGCGTTGATTTCGAACGGCAAGTAGCCGGTCAGGTTCTGACCTGCCCTGTTTCCGTCAATCCATACGGTGGCGCGGTGGTTGGCGCGGCCGAAGCGAAGCCGCTGCCACGCGCCGGGTACCACCCGATCGGCCGGCAGCGCCAGCGCGTACCAGCCGACCCCTTCGTAGCCATCCATCACCGGGTCGTATCGATCCCACGCCATCGGGACGATGACGGGCCGCCAGCCGCCACGGTCGAAACCGGCTGTCTGCCAGCCCTGTTTTTCACCGACATCGAGCGGGTCGGGCTGGAAGCGCCAGCCATCAGAGAGTGTCAGCGAGCGCGGAGGTCTGGCGGCCGCGGAAACAACCGACCACGGTGACGTGAAAGCAAGCAGCAGAAAGCTCCAAACGCCGAGTGTGCGCACCTGGCCTCCCCGGGATCCATGAAATGCTGCATCTTCCCGCTCGATACCGGTTGCTGATACCACACTCGGCCGCGTTGAGGCAATCACCGCCGCGGTGGGTCCCCTGATGCCCGATCTGGCGGGTGGCGCCCCGCCAGAGTGCCGCATATGGTGATCGATGTGCCCCGGCTGCTTTGGTGTCCATCAGGCTGCTCGCAGGCTAACGGAGGCCCTCGCCATCAGGGAGACCCTATGATGAAATCCGGGAAAGTACCGCTGGCTCTTGGCGTTCTGCTGGTTTTTTCCGCCCTGCCTCTGGTTGCCGCCCCGCCTTCGGCGCAGGGGCTCAGAAACGACATGCGTAAACTCTGGGAAGATCACATCACCTGGACGCGACTCTACATCGTGAGCGCCGCGGCGAATCTTCCGAACAAGGACGCCACCGCGCAGCGGCTTC
>DASROJ010000290.1:0-4566 GCA_035646975.1 Patescibacteria group bacterium | reverse complement strand
CCCCCGCGCCCAGCGAGGCCGACAGGGCCATCGAGACGGCCCGAGGCGCGGAGCTGCGAGGCGAGCATCGCGCGGCGGTAGAGGCCTACCGGAGGGCGTCGGAGATGACACGAGATGCCGCCCGGCAGGCGGAGATCCACTACCGTCTGGCGATCCTCGAGGCAGACCCGAACAATCCCGACAGGCGCCTGGACGAATCGCGCAACGAGCTGGATCTCTACCTGGGCACCGCCGCCGACCATCCCCACCAGAGCGAGGCGCGTCTGATCGCGGCGTTGATCGACGAGACGTCGCAGCTGCGGGCCGATTCCGTCACCGTCAGGACGGAGCTTGAATCGATGAAGCTCGAGCTGGCATCGCTGAAGGGCAGGCTGGACGAAAAGGAAAAAGAGCTGGCGGGGATCAAGAAGGTGCTGCTGCAGAACAAGGCGAAGCCCTGACTCTACCCGGTCAGGCTCCGCTCTCTTCCCGGAAGTCCGCCGGGGAGATGCCATGCTTCTTCAGCAGGTAGTAGAACTCGCTGCGGTGTTTGCCGGCCTCCTTGGCCGCCATGGTCGCGTTGCCCCGGTTCTTCCTCAGCACGCCGACGAGGTACCGGCGCTCGAACTCGCGCCGCGCGTCGTTGAGCGTGCGCCCACCCGTCTCGTGCCTGCCATCCCCCGCGTCGAGCGGGCCCGCCGGGCCCGCCGTCTCCGCGGTGGCGCGGGAGATCGCGGTCTTGTCCGGCGGCGAGGGGCTGCCCATCTGCTCGTCGAGCAGGATCTCGTCTTCCTCGATCAATTCCCCGGAGGCCAGGATGAGCGACTGCTTCACCTTGTTCTCCAGCTCGCGGATGTTGCCCGGCCATGAGTAGGCCATGACCTTGTCGAGGGCGGAGCGGGTGAAACCGGTGACAATCTTGCCCGACTGTGCGCGCTCCCGTTCGAGGAAGTGGATCGCCAGCGGCAGGATGTCGGAGCTTCGATCTCGAAGCGGGGGCACCACGATCGGCATGACGCAGATCCGGTAGTAGAGATCCTCGCGGAAGGCGCCCGACTTCACCATCGTGAGCAGATCCCGGTTGGTGGCCGCGATGATGCGAACGTCGATCTTGCGCTGCATGTTCTCGCCGACCCGCTTGACTTCGCCTTCCTGGATGACTCTGAGAAGCTTGACCTGGTGTTCGGGGGTGATCTCGCTCGTTTCATCGAGAAAGAGCGTCCCGCTCGAAGCCTCCTCGAACAGACCCTTCCGGTCTGCGGTGGCGCCGGTGAACGCTCCCTTGACGTGCCCGAACAGCTCGCTTTCGAAAAGCTCGCGCGGTATCGCGCCGCAGTTGACCGGCACGAAGGGACCGCTGCCCCGCGCGCTGCGCCGGTGGATGACGCGGGCCAGCACCTCTTTTCCCGTGCCGCTCTCGCCCATGAGCACGACGGGGAAGTCGGTTCCCGCCACCGCATCGACCCGCGCCATGACCTCCTTCATCGCCGGCTCGTCGCCGAAGATGTAGTCCTTCTCCTGCTCGACGATCTGCTGTTTGAGAGCCCGGTTCTCCACCATGAGCTGCTCGCGCTCGAGTGCCCGGCTGATGCGCATGAGCAGGTCCTGGGTGTTGTACGGCTTGGCGATGTAGTCGTACGCCCCTCTGCGTATCATCTCGAGGGCCTCGTCGACCGTCCCGTGCGCCGTCAGGATCACCACCGGGATGTGGGGCCAGCGTTTGGTGCAATCCTCGAAAAGCTGACGTCCGCCCATGCCGGGCATCTTCAAATCGGTGAGGATGAGGTTGACCTCGTGCTCGGCCAGCCGCTCGAGCGCTTTTTCCGCCGAATCGGCCAGCACGATCTGGTATCCCTCGTCGGCGAGAATGTCGCCGAGGATGGAGCGCAGGTCCTTGTCGTCGTCGACGATCAGGATTGACTTGCTGGACCTCGAAGTCATGGCCCGGAGTCTAAGTAACCACACATGCCGTGTCAACAAATCCCCTACAGTTCTTCTTGAATACCCGGACGCCGACAAATGCGTCATCTAGCGCCATCCCGCAAAAGCGCGTCCTGCAGTGTGATCCGTGGCCATGGATTCTGGCTGGGTTGGCAAAGGCCTTGCATTACTCCGGGACAGAAGAACCGAGATTGAGTTAGGCGTGATGGCTTGCCAGCGAAATCAGCGGCAAGGCACTTTTGCAAGACTCCTTTCCAGCAGCAGCGGGGCAGCCGGGAAGGGGACAAGCGAACGAGCCGGGTCAAAGACAGAGCTGCTGCCATCACGCCTCGATTTCTTAAAGATCCGGAGCCGCCTCCAACCTTGACCCTCACCCCGCAGGTGAGGGTAAGTGGCGCAGGATCGGTGAGTGGCCACGATGGCCGGCCGGTCCATCCAATCAACAAAATCCCACCGCATCGCAGGGTGGCTCCGGGGTATCGAGGGGGTCCGAAAGGGCCCCCTCAATCATTTCAAGCGGTGCTGCCGGCGCCTTCTTCCAATAATATCTGCTGATGCCAGAGCTGCCCGATGTGACTCTCTACATCGAGTCGCTGCGACCGCGGATTTCCGGCCGCAGCCTTCAACGAATCCGCCTGGGCAACCCGTTCCTGCTCAGGAGCGTCGACCCCCCGCCGGGCGAAGCGCAGGGTCGGCGTGTCACAGGTGTGAGCCGGCTCGGCAAGCAGATCGTCATCGCGCTGGAGGGGGAGATCTTCCTCGTGATGCATCTGATGATCGCCGGCCGGCTGCGCTGGAAGGAGCCCGGGGCGAAAATCCCGGGAAGACTCGGCCTGGCGGCCTTCGACTTCGACAGCGGAACGCTGCTGCTCACGGAAGCCGGATCCAGGCGCCGCGCCTCGCTGCACCTGGTGCGCTCGGCCGGCGCGCTGGCGGCGTTCGATCGGGGCGGGCTGGAGATCCTCGAGACGGGGTTGCCCGAGTTCCGGGACGCGCTGCGCAAGGAGAGCCACACGCTGAAGCGGGCGCTGACCGATCCCCGGTTGTTCAGCGGCGTGGGAAACGCCTACTCGGATGAGATCCTGCATCGGGCCGGGCTGTCGCCGCTGCGGCTGACGCGGCAGTTGTCCGATCCGGAAATCGCGCGGCTGCGCGAGGCGGCCCGGGAGACCCTGATCGGGTGGACCGAGCGGCTGAGACGCGACTGTGGCGATCGATTTCCCGAGAAGGTGACCGCCTTTCGCGAAGGCATGTCGGTGCACGGCCGATACGGCAAACCCTGCCCCGTCTGCAGCACCAGGGTTCAGCGAATCGTCCACGCCATCAACGAGTGCAACTACTGCCCGCGCTGCCAGACTGGAGGCAAGCTGCTGGCCGACAGGTCGCTGTCCAGGCTTCTGAAGGACGACTGGCCGGCGACCATCGATGAGCTGGAGGCGGGCGCCGCGGCCAAGGAAGTTACCGGCGATCCTTGACGGCCTCCGCTGCTCCGCGTCCCGGCGGGCGTCGGCGCGACGAGAACAGCCTGTCGAAGTTGGCGCTGGTGGCGGCGGCGAGGGCTTCCGGGGGGATCGCCTTCAGCTGTGCGACGAAACGGGCCACCTCGACGACGTGCGAGGGCTCGTTGCGCCGTCCGCGATGAGGAACCGGCGCCAGGTAGGGGGCGTCGGTTTCCACCAGCAGGCTGTCCAGGGGCACCAGCTTCGCCGCATCGCGGATCTGCTCGGCCTTCTTGAACGTGACGATGCCGGAGAACGAGACGAAGAAGCCCTGCTCGAGACAGAACCGGGCGAAGTCGGCGTCCTCTGAAAAGCAGTGAAGGACGCCGCCCGCCTCGCGGGCTCCTTCCTCGACGAACAACTGCTTCATCTGCTCGCGCGCGTCGCGGCAGTGCACGATCAGGGGAAGGCCCGCCGACCTTGCCATCCGAATCTGGCGCCGGAGCACGTCGCACTGGGCATCGGGCGGCGAGTAGTTGTAGTGGAAGTCGAGGCCCACCTCGCCGATGGCCGCGATTTCGGGCGAGGTGTCGATGAGCGCGCGCAGCCGGGCCTCGCTGTCGTCGGTCCAGTCGCGGGCATGGTGCGGGTGGAAGCCCACCGAGGCCTTCAGGCCGTGGCGTTGCGCGATGGAAAGGTTCAGGGCGGCGTCGTCCATCGACGTCGCGCAGGTCATCATGCGGGTCACACCCGCCTCCCGTGCCCGCGCGATGACCTCCGCCAGATCGGCATCGAATGCCGGCATCGACAGGTGTGCGTGGGAATCGGCAAACATTCCGTCAGCGCACCGTGGCGCCGGCCGGCACCTCCGAGTCGAAGGTGGCCACGATCGGGCGGCCATCCGCGTCGGCTGCCAGGATCATTCCCTGCGACTCGACGCCTCTCATCTTGCGTGGCGCCAGATTGGCCACGAGGATGACACACTTGCCCACGAGCGCCTCGGGCGCGTACTGCAACGCGATACCCGCGAGAACCGTGCGTCTCTCCGTGCCGATGTCCACGAGCAGCTTCAGCAGCTTGTCGGCGCCTGCGACCTTCTCGGCCTCGAGGATCCTGCCGACCCGCAGCTTCACTTTCATGAAATCATCGATGGTGATCGTCTCGGACACCGGAGCGGCCGGCGCCGCCGGCGTGCCGGGAGGTGGGG
>DASROJ010000289.1:0-9219 GCA_035646975.1 Patescibacteria group bacterium | reverse complement strand
TGCCGGTTCTCATCACGCTCGAGCCGGCCGGGCTGCGCGAGCCGGAACGGATCGAGCCGCTGTTGGCCTGCGCGACGCAGAGACGGCTCGCCATCGTCGTTCGTCTGGACCTGCCGGTGGAATGGCAGCATGCGCCGGACCCCTACGCGGCCATCGCCGAGTGGATCACGCCGCTGGAGGCTTTCCTGCAGGGCAACGCGAACCGAGTCCGCCGATTCGAGCTGGGCCGGCGGCCCGAGCTGCAGTTCGATCCCGAGTCATATGCCTTTCTCGTGGAGAAGGTCTCCACTCTGATTCGCTCTTTCGATCCGGACGCCCTCGTCATCCTGGGTCCGCTGGGAGAAGGGGCGGGCGCATGGCTCGATCGAATCGATCCGCGCCGACTGGCTCCCTACATCGACACGCTGAGTCTCGAAGACCCGGTCGATCTGCCGGCATGGCTGGCGCGGCTCGCGCGCGATTACCCTTCGACCTCGGTCTGGCTGCACCAGGATCGGGCGGTTGCCGGAGCGTACGAACGGCTCGAGCGGTATCACGGCGCCCGCTCGGCCGGCGTGGAGACCTTCTTCATCGCGCAGGACCCGCCGGAGGCCGACGCAGCGACACAGGTTGCCCTGAATCTCATGTCGTTGCTTCCGTCGAGGTTCCTCGCCGACGAGGGGCCGGGCCCGGGAAGTCTCGGCTTCGGCGATCCGCTCGGTCCCGAACGCGCCGTCGTCGTCCTGGACCCTGCCCGACGTCCCGCCGGCGCCCCCCTCGACCTGGGCAGCGATCCGGTCGGCAACCTGCGCGCCGACGATCTCACCACGGGATCGCCCATGACCGCGCCGATCGTGCATCACGCCACCGACGGGGGACCCTTCTCCATCGAGGTATCGCCCAGTCCCGCGGGGCCGTTCCTGGTGCGATACCTGGTCATGAAGGGGCCGCGCGGCGCCGCCGAAACCGTCGGGGTCACGGATGACTATCAGATGACCGCCGAGGAGATCATCGCGAAGGAACGCGCGTTCGAGACGGCGCAGGCCCGGGCCGTGGATCACTACGAGGCCAGGGCGAGCATCTCGTATCACTACCGCGCCGAAACCCTCGGCGAATCGATCGACGTGACGTCGGTGAACCGGTTTTTCTGGAAGGCGGGGGTGGGGGAATACCAGGAGACCGATCTCTTCATCAATGGCGCGCGCTGGAAGGGCAAACCACCGAGCCTGCCGTTCATCCAGGCGGAGAAAGTCAAGGAAGTCCCGCTGGCCATTCGTCTGGACGAGACCTACAGGTACCGGCTCAAGGGAACCGACACCGTCGAGGGGCACCCGGCCTACGAGATCGAATTCGAGCCAGTGGCGAGCGAAGGCTCGCGGCATTCGGGTGAAATCTGGATCGACAAGGTCAGCTTCGCCCGCCTCAAGATCCGCCTGGTGCAGCACGGGCTCAAAGAGCCGATCACGAGCAATACGGATGTCATCGAGTACGGGCCCGTGCCGGCGGGGGCGGATCCGCCAGGAGCCGCGTGGCTGCCGGTGCGCGCCTACCGCCAGATGGTCTTCACGGTGCTCGGCAGGGCGGTGGCCGCGGAACGTCGGGTCCTCTTCGAAGGCTTCTCGCTGAACTCGGAGGCGTTCGAGAGGGGACGCGAGGAAGCCTACGCCACGGGTCATCCGATACTGCGCGACGATGAAAACGGCTATTCCTATGTGATCAAGGACGCCGACGGATTCCGGACCGCGCCGGCCGAGTCGTTGCGCAACATCGCCTTTTTCGGCGGCATCGGCATCGATTCGAGCGGTCATCTCGGCACACCGTTCGGTGGAATCAACTACTTCAATTTCAACTGGCGCAACACCGGCACACAGCTCGACGTGGCGTTCGCCGGTCCGCTCATCGACATCGCCTGGACCGACCCGAAGCTCGGAGCGAGCCGGTGGGAATTCACCGCGGATGGCAGGTTCGTCGGGCTGTCCGAGACCTTTCATCGCACCACCGCGGCGGGACGTGTCGAAGAAGAGGATGTCAAACTCCTCGAAGAGCACGGGCTGCTCTCGCTCGCGCGCCCGCTGACGCCATTCCAGAAAGTCGTGCTCCAGGGCGAGATCTTCTACGACGCGTATCGCGGCAGCCGTGGCACGAACCTGAGCGATCCGATCGGCACGGGCAGCACGAAGACCCGTGTCAGGCTGCCTGATTTCGTGCCTCCACCGGCAGGGTTGACCACCGTGGCCACGACGCGCTGGAACTACCATCGCAACGGCTACCTGCTGGATCTCTGGTACTCCGCCGGCCACAGACTCAGATGGGACGATTGGGGAATCCCCGTGCCGGTCACGCCACCCACGGATCCCAGCGCCCCGATCGGACCCACGGTTCTGGTTGGCGGACGATCGGACGACACGGATTTCAGGCGCGGCGGCCTCACCCTGCTCAAATCGCTCTATCCGACAAAGCTGCAGACCATCAGCTTCGGGCTCTCGCTGTTCGACGGGGCCGGGCTCGACCGGTTCTCGAGGTTCAGGATCGGCGACTTCCGCAATGCCCGCGTACGCGGGTTCAACGGTCGCGACATCACCTTCGATCGGGGCGCGACCACGCAGCTCAACTACAAATTCACGCTGCCACGTGGCGGCGCCAGTGTCGAGCTCGGGGTGGAAAGGGTGGTCTTCGACAACGAAGAAGACTTCGGCGGGCGCGAGTACGTCGCCGGCGGGGGGGCCGCCGTGTCGATCAAGGGCCCCTGGAGCACGCTGTTGAGCTTCCGGGGCAGCTTCGGATTGGGTTCCTCCATCGAGGAGGTCGGCTCGAGCGGTTCCGGCATCCGGATCGTGATGATCAAGACGATGGACCACTGGCCACACCGCCGGCACGCGACACGTTGAACTGCTCCCATCCGGCCTCCGGAACATTCCTTCTGGGGAAACTGGCTGCCCCGTGGGAAATGCCCCCTGTGCCTGTGAAAGCAGTCTCATAACAAGCGTGGTTTCATGTGGATACGTTCATTCATTCAGAATTTCGAATGAAAGCCAGCGATCCAGGGCGGCCTGAGGCATCTGGCTGGGACCCTTCACACGCACGGGGGGCATTTCTCGATCCAATTGCACGATCCCCCGATAGCTTCTATGTTTGCCCGGCCCCACCCCGCGTGGCGCCTGTCTCATTCTTCGCGCGCGAAGTCAGGGTGGGGGAGTCGGGCGGCCGCCACCGGCCGCCGGCGAACTCGAGAGTTCCGCTCGGATGGATCGGCCGGGCAGCGGCCCGAGGAAAGGCTCGCGAACGATGAGCGATCTCAACAGACGCGTGGTCGAGGGGTTCGACGCCGCCATCCTCTTGATCGACACCACGGGCAGGGTGGTGCTCGCCAACGGAAAATCCTCGCAACTGCTGGGTCGCGATCTGACAGGCAGCGATTTCGTCGTGGAGCGGCTCGAGGACGATCTGCCGCTGCTGGAAACGGTGGCCAACCTCTATCGCGAGAGTGTCTCGAATCATCGGTCAGGACGGGAGCTGATAGCCACCACCGATGCCACCGGCTCGCATTTCTACTGGGCCACCGTGACGCAGTCGGAAGGCGCGGGCGGGGCCGGTCAGGACCGGGTCATCGTCGTTCTCGACATCAGCGAGCCGGTGATGGAAGGCCCCGCGATCCGGAAGGTCTTCTCCCAGATAAGCCATGACCTGCGCAGTCCGCTGACATCGATCGCGGGCGCCGCCGAGCTGCTGCAGAGCGGCCGTGTCGGCGTCATGGAACCGGTGCAGGCGCGTCTGGTGCGGATCGTGGAGGAGGGGGCCCGCAAGATGGGCGAAATCCTCGCCGCGACCAAGGGGGCCCTCGCGGAGGCTGGCGCGGTGGGAGGGAAGGCCGTTGAGTAGCGGCAAGCTCCTCATCGTGGACGATTCGGAGAACATTCGCAGCGTGCTCACGCTCAACTTCGAGCACCTCGGATACAAGGTCTTCTCGGCGCGCGACGGAGACGAGGCACTCCGCCTGCTGGATTCCGAAAACCCGGACGTGGTCATCCTCGATGTCATGATGCCGAGGCAGAATGGTTTCCAGGTCTGCCGGAAGATCAAGTCGGACCCGGCCCATGCGGCGACTCCCGTGATTTTCCTCACGGCCAAGGGCCAGAAGGAAGACCGCTACTGGGGCAAGGACTGCGGCGCCGACGAGTATCTCACCAAGCCGTTCAGCGCCGCCGAGCTCGAGCGGATCATCGAGCGGCTGATGGACAGGCGGCGCGCCGACATGACCTCCCGGCAGTTCGACGACGAGGTGGACGGCCGGCGCAGGAAGGGGGAGGTCTTCAGCGTCATGAGCGTCGCCTTCGACACCAAGACACTCACGGTTTTCCGGCAGAAGTACGGCGAGCTGCGGCTGCACGAGGTGATCGAGGGGATCCGGCAGACGGTCGAGGTGATCGTCAGGGAGGAGGCCAGCGAGGCGCTGGTCTGGATGGCCGGTGACAACGTGCTCAAGGCCATCCTTCCCGGCGAGCGTGAGAGGGCGCAGGCGCTGCGGGATCGGATTGTGGCGCAATCCGACCTGCTGCTCAAGAGCTTCTACGATGACCAGGACGCCAGCCGGGGATACGTCGTGGCACGGCATGGCGCGGAGGCCCGCGAAGTCCACATCCCGTTGCTCAGCATCCAGGCTGTCCTCGAGTTCGAGGCCCCAGCGGACTCCTCGAGTTGAAGATGATGGCCGGGCCCGCGCGTCCTGGGATATACTCGCCCCCCTTCGTCGCTGAGCAACCTCATGGTGTCGGGAGGCAGGCGCTGGTAGCGAAGATTCTGGTCGTCGACGACGACCCCGGGGTCCGCGACACACTCCAGTCGGTCCTTTCATCGATCGGCTGCCAGGTGAATTCCCGCGCCGACGGCGAGGAGGCCCTGCTCGCTATCAAGGAAGAGGCCTACGACGTCATCTTCCTGGATTACCGCATCCCGAAGGTGGACGGCATGGGCGTGCTCCGGGAAGCGGTGGCGTTGTATCCCGAGTCCTCCGTCGTTCTGATCACGGGGGAAGGCTCCGAGGAAATCGCCAGGGACGCTTTCAAGTGCGGCGCCTTCGATTATGTCGTCAAGCCGTTCCGCAGGATCGACGACCTGGAAATCATCGTCACCCAGGCGATGGAGCGTCAGCAGATCCGGCGTGAGAATTCCGTGCTGCGCCGCGAGAACCAGGACCTTCGTAACCTCATCGATCACAAGTACTCCTTCAAGAACATCATCGGCAACACGAAGGAGATGAGAAAAATATTCGACCTGATCGATCGGGTCGCCTCGACACGCAGCACCGTGCTCATCACCGGGGAGAGCGGCACGGGCAAGGAGCTCATCGCCAAGGCTCTGCACCGGCACAGCGACCGCAACGACCACGCCTTCGTCAGCGTGAATTGCGGCGCGTTGCCGGACAACCTGCTCGAAGACGAGTTGTTCGGTCATGTCCGCGGGGCCTACACCGACGCGGTGGGCGACCGCATTGGACGATTCGAGCAGGCGCACCGCGGAACGCTGTTCCTCGATGAGATCGGCACCATGAGCCAGAACCTCCAGGTCAAGCTGCTTCGCGTGCTGCAGGAAAGGGAGCTCACTCCGCTGGGCAGCACCCGCAGAGTCGAGGTGGACGTCCGGATCATCTGCGCCACGAACACCGACCTGCGCCAGATGATGGAGGACCGCAGCTTCCGCAAGGATCTCTATTACCGGCTCAACGTGATCCAGCTGAAACTCCCTTCGCTGCACGAGCGTCGCGGCGACGTCCCGCTGCTGATCAATCACTTCCTCTCCAAGTTCTGCGCCGAGATGAAGCTGCCGCCCAAGTCGTTCTCGGCGGTGGCCGTGCGCGAGATGATGCAGTTCCCGTGGCCCGGCAACGTGCGGCAGCTCGAAAACGTCGTCGAACGGGCGCTGGCCCTGTCAGGGGATCGCACGGTGCTCGACGTGGACGATCTGCCCGACGACATCCGCGCCGCCGAAAAGGTCGTCATGCCCCCCGTCCGTTTCGACGGTGACGGCGTTCATCTCGACAACGCGGTCTCGGATTTCGAGGGAAGACTCGTTCTGCAGGCTCTCGAAAGCGCGGACTGGGTCAAGACGCGGGCCGCGCGCCTGCTCAACGTCAAGAGAACCACTCTGATCGAGAAGATGAAGCGTCTCGGAATCCCTCTGAAGAACGACAGGCCGTCACGGGTCTCCTGAGACCCGCCGCGGGCTCAATCTCCCGCCGCGACTGATTGCCCGGCCCCTGTGGCTGTGTTATTCTCGGCGAGCCACGGGCATTTCACGGCAGTCTCGGTGGTCCTTCCGGATGCAAACCGTACTCCTGGCTGACGACGAGCGGGTGTTCAAGGCCCTCGAGGGCACTTGCCTGCGCCGCGAGGTCTGCACGCTGGTCAAGGCGCCCGCGGAACGCCTGGCCGCCGTCGCCGCCGAACGGTCCCCGGATCTGATCGTCCTTGCGATCGACAACGACGCCGCCCGCGCCGCCTTTCACGATCTGCGGGAAGAAGAGGCATTGTCGCCGATCCCGATCATCGCGCTTGACTTCACCAGCGATGCCGCCAGGCGCGCCCGCAGGCCCACCGGCAGCGGCAGGGCCGGCGCCGTGGATCTGATCGCGATGAAGCCGGGGAAATCTCCCCGCGCGCGCCTCGCCGAGATGGACGCTCGCCTCGATGTGTCCATCCGACGACACCTGCCGATACTCGACCGCAGGATTGACCGGATCCTGCTCAGCGTTCCGGTGAAATGCCACGACGACACGAGCAGTTTCACCCTGCGCACCAAGAACATCAGTCCGGCCGGACTGTTTCTCAAGACAAAGCGGCCGCTTTCCCCCGGTCAGCGACTAAAGGTCCGCTTCGATTTGCCGATGGAGTCGGAACCAGGACGGATGATCCCCATCGCGGCGACCTGCCAGGTCGTACGCCGGGTCGGCGCGTCGGAGCGGGACAACGTCGATCTCATTCCCGGGGTCGGAGTGAGGTTCGTGGTCCTGGAGGCCAAGGGCCGGACGGCGCTCGACCGGTTCGTGCGGGCCGGCCTGTTCGCGGCGGCGGAGCAATCCACCAAAGCGAACCAAGGGTCGGGGCGACGCGGCGCCCGGGGCGAAGGCGTCCGGCACTAGAGTTCGACTCCCACAGGAGGCACCGGCGACAATGGCGAAGATACTCGTGGTGGACGATCAGGAAGACATTCTCCAGACCACCGCGTTGGTGCTCACCAAGGGAGGCTATGAGGTCGCCACCGCGTCGAACGGGTATCGCGCCATCGAGACCGCCACCCGCATGCGGCCGGACCTGATCCTGCTCGACATCGAGATGCCCCGGATGGACGGCTGGGAGGCGCTCAGGCTGCTGCGTCTGGGCGACACCACGCGCGACATACCGGTTGCCATGTTCAGCATTCTTTTCGATCTGAGCGAGAAGGTCCGCGCGCTGAAGTACGGCGCGCAGGACTACATCACCAAGCCGTTCTCCATGGACGAGCTGCTGCAGCGGGTGGAGAGAATACTCGGCGGCGTCTCCGCCGGGGGAATGGAGGCGAGGTGAGCCGCAAGGAGGAGCTGCGCAAGTCATCCTCCACGGGGGGGCGCCGGCAGTCCGACGCGCAGCTGCGCACCGAGTTTCTCCGGCTGAAAGGCTCGGTCTACGACCCGAACACCGACCTGCAGACGTCCGCCGCGGTCATCGAGGCGGTGCGCGCGCTGTTCACGCGGGGCCGGACCGTCGGCCTGCTCCACCTGGAGATCGACCCGCTCACCCGCGTGGAGGCGGTGTACGGCTGGCAGGTGCTCGATCGCATCCTGAAGTCGGTCGCCGGGGAGCTCAGATGGCTGCGGCAGAACCTCCTGCCGCCAGAGACCGTCATCTCGCAATACGGGATCTACGCCGACCGGTTCCTGCTGTTCCTCCCGCTTGCCCGCACCGATCCCGGGGCCGACACCGGTCTGTTGTCCCGTGCAAGCAGAAGTCTTCACGAGCAGCTCACGCGGATCTTCGGCGGCAACGATTTCCGGGGCATGTCGCCCAGGCCCGCCTTCTCCATCGGCTCCACGACGATCGTGGAGCATCCGTTCTACCGGCTGGAGCGCCAGCTGTATCGCGCCATCGACGAGGCGCGGTTGACCGGCGTTCGCGAGGAGACACAGGAACGAGGCCGGCAGCATGCCGAGCTCAAGCGGATCATCCGGGACAAGCGGATCGAGATCCTCTTCCAGCCCGTCCTCCATCTGGAGAGCGAGCGGATCATCGGCTACGAGGCCTTCACGCGCGGCCCGAGAGACTCGATGTTCGAGATGCCCAGCATGCTGTTCGAGTGCTCGCGCGAGATGGGGATGGAAGGAGAGCTCGATCTGCTCTGCCAGCGAACCGCCCTGAAGCAGGCGCGAAGGCTGGCGGCCGGCGACGTGCTGTTTCTCAACGCGCTGCCCGCCTCGCTGCTCGACCCCGGCTATCGCGAAGGGCTGCTGGCCGAGCTGCCTGAGGACTACCCGATCGCGCGAAAGGACATCGTGCTGGAGATCGCCGACAAGAGCTCCATCGTCGACTACGACGCCTTCGGCAGCGAGGTCACGGACCTGCGGGCCCGTGGATTCCGGGTCTCCATCGACGACGTGGGCAAGGGGACCTCCAGCCTCGAGAGTCTGTCGGCCGTGCATCCTGACTTCATCAAGATCGACGGCTCGCTGGTGAGAAACATCCAGAACAACCTGATCAAGCAGGAGCTGCTCAGATCCCTCTGCAGGGTGGCGCGGCAGATGGAGGCCGCGGTCATCGCCGTGGGGATCGAGACACTCGAGGAGCTGGCAACCGTCAAGCTGTGCGGCGCTGACTACGGTCAGGGGTTCCTTTTCTTCAGGCCCAGCCGCGAAATCCCGGCACGCAGGATGGAAACAGGTCAGGCAGACGCGTAGTTCGGCGCGCCGGCTGCCCGTCTCGTGGCCGGCGCCGGTTCAGCGGCCACAGGAGCGCAAGGTGAGCAAGGTCGATCCCACGCTGATGGCGGACCAGGACGGTGTCGTCCGGATGGCGTCTTCCGCGGCGGCCGAGCTGTTCGGTTCGGCGGCCCGCGATCTCGAAGGCCTTCGGCTGGACGAGCTTCTCGAGTCACCGGCCCGCGAGGTGGTCGAGGCGCTGTTCGGCGCGATGGCCCGCGGCAGCGAGGTGACCACGGGCGACACACCCGTCCGCCTGGCGGTCCGGCTGCGGCTGCCGAGAGGACGAATGGCCG
>DASROJ010000288.1:0-9099 GCA_035646975.1 Patescibacteria group bacterium | reverse complement strand
CGCCCGCACCGACCAGCGCCAGCAGCGTGCTTTCCGTCAGCAGCTGGCGGACAAGACGCCACCGGGTGGCCCCCAGCGCAAGCCGGATACCGATCTCGCGTCGTCGCGAGGCCGCGCGGGCCAGCAGCAGGTTCGCCACGTTGGAGCAGGCGATGAGCAGAACGAGCGCCGCGACGGCCATCAGCAGGACGGCCAGCGGAGCGGCTTCGCCGGTATTGGCCGGGTGAAGGCCGCCGGACATCGGGGTCAGCACCGCGGTCACGCCCCGGCGCTCCACGGGATGCTGCTGCTGGATCCGCTGCGAGATCACCTCCAGTGCGGCGCGCGCCTGGGCCAGCGTGACATGGGATTGTCTCCGGCCGATGACACGCAGCCACGAGGCCCCGCGATCGGTGAGAAGACTGCCGATCGATGGCGCGGCTTGCTCGTGCATCGCCAGGGGGACCCAGATCTCGGCCGGGTCGCCCAGCTCGGTGCCGGTGAATCCCTCCGGGGTGACGCCGAGCAGACTGAACGGCTGGCCGTTGAGCGTCACCGTGCGTCCGGGAAGCGACATGTCCGAACCGAAGCGCCGCTTCCACAGCCCGTGACTGATCACCGCCACGGGTGCGGCACCGGGGACTTGATCTTCCGCCGCCGTGAAGACGCGTCCGAGCGCCGCCTTCACTCCGAGCACCGCGAAGTAGTTTCCAGAGACGATCTGGCCCTGCACCCGCTCGGGCTGGCCGTCGCCCGCCAGGGCGAACGGCGCGTTGTGATAGGCGGCCAGGCCGCTGAAGACCTGTCTGCCCTCATCGCTTTCGATGTAGTCGAGATAGTCCGGGTACGAAGGGTTGATGGTCCGCGCCGTCTCAGGCTCCCGGGCCGTCACCCAGGCGAGGCTCGAAGGGTCCTCCACGGGCAGCGGTCGCAGGAAGAACGCGTTGACCAGGCTGAAGATCGATGTGTTAGCTCCGACGCCCAGCGCAAGGGCGAGCACCGCCACGATGGTGAAGCCGGGGTCCCTGGCCAGCATTCTGACGCCATAACGCAGGTCTTTTTTCATCATGTCACTCGCACCGCAGCGCGATCATCGGATCGACGCGCGCCGCTCGCCGGGCCGGGATCCAGCTCGCCAGCAGCGCGACCAGTCCCAGCAGGATCGAAATGGAAGCGTACGTGGAAGCATCGGCCGCGCCGATGCCGAAGAGCATGCTGGACATCATCCGCGTCAGGGCGAAGGCCCCGCACAGACCGACGGCCAGCCCCATGACGAAGAGCTTCATCCCCTGGCCGACCACGAGCCGCAGCACGTCGGTCTGCCGCGCCCCCAGCGCCATTCTCACGCCGATCTCGTGGGTGCGCCGGGTCACCGTAAAGGCGATGACTCCGTAGATGCCCACCGCCGCCAGCGCGAGGGCGAGCATGGCGAACATGCCGATCAGCAGCAGGTTGAACCTGGGCTGGGCCACGGTCCGGGAGACGACCTGTTGCATCGGCTGGATGTCGGCGGCGTCGAGGTCCGGGTCGGCCGAGGCGACGGCCTGGCGGGCGGCCTGCACGAGCGATGCCGGATCCCCGCTGGTCCTCACCATGATGTAGGCCCAGAGAAACGGTGTCTGCTCGAACGGCGTATAGACGGTCGGCACGTCGGCGTCATCGAGCCCGGAATAGCGGATGTCGCCCACCACCCCGACGATCGTGCGCCATTCGCCGGTCTGCTCCGGGTTCACGAGCCGCAGCGATTGGCCGACCGGGCTCGCCTCGCCGAATATCCGCCGCGCAAGGTCGCGGTTGATCAGGACGACGGGGGCGGCGCCGCTGGAGTCGGCCGCGTTGAACAGCCGACCCTGCAGCAGGGGAGTGCCCAGCGCGCGAAAATAGTCGGGGCTGGCGGCGATGAAGTAGGCGGAGCGTTGCCCTGGCGCGGCAAATTCACGCCCCTGGATCTCGATGTTGGTCGCCCGCTGCGCCGTGACGGGGGGCAGCCCCGTTCCCGCGCCGGCGGCGATCACCCCCGGAATTCTTCCTAGCCGCTCGAGAACATCCCGTGCCGCCGACGCGCGCCGGTGCGGATCGGGATACTTCACGAGCTGCACGTTCATCGTGAGCAGGTTCTCAGCGCGGAATCCGGCATCGACGCTGAGCAGCCGCTCGAAGCTCTTCAAGAGCAGACCGGCGCCGATGAGCACGACGAGCGACAGGGCGATTTCGACGACGACCAGGCCGTTGGCCAGGCGATGCTTCCCGCCACCCGGGGAGGCGCCTCCCGCCGGGCCGCGTCCGCCTTCTTTCAGGGTGCTGTTCACATCGGCTCGCGTGGCCTGGAAGGCTGGAGCGACGCCGAACAGCAGACCCGTGAGCATCGAAAGGACGAGGGTGAACAGCAGGACCGTGCCGTCGATCCCGGCCCCGTCGATCCGGGGAACCTCCGCGGGATTCAGTCCACGCATCGTGTCGACGCCCCAGAGCGCCAGCAGCAGACCGAGCACGCCGCCCGCCACCCCGATCAGAGCGCTTTCCGTGAGCAGCTGGCGGATGACGCGCCACCGCCCGGCGCCCAGCGCGGTGCGCAGGGCGATCTCCTTCTCACGCGAGGCGGTGCGCCCGAGCATCAGGTTGGCCACGTTGGCGCACGCGATGAGAAGAACGAATCCGACCGTGGCCAGCAGCACCATCAGGACCGGGCGCGTGGCGCCCACGATCGATTCGCGCAACGGGGTGAAGCGGATGTCGATGCCGGCATTGGTATCCGGGTAGGTGCGCTGCAGCCGTGTCGCCACGGCGTCGGCCTGGGCCTGCGCCTCGGCCGGAGTGACGCCGGGGGCGATCCGGGCCACGCAGCGGAAAATCCGCAGGGAACGGTTCTCTGCCTGTTGGGGCGCCGCAGCGACGGCCGAGCCGAACGGGACCCAGAGCTTGAATTGCGCTGCCGGATACTGGAACTCGGCCGGCATGACCCCGATGATCGTGTAGGCGCGGCCTCCCAGGTCGAGTGTCCGGCCCAGGGCCGCCGGGTCCGATGCGAAGCGGCGCTGCCAGAGATCGTGGCTGATGACGACGACGGGCTGGTTGTTTTCCTGCTCCTGGAATGTCCTGCCAAGCGAAGCCTCTCCGAGAAGAGGGAAGAACTCCTCGGACACCACCGCGCCCAGCAGCTGCTCGGACTCTCCGCCGGCGCGGAGGTTGTAGAGATTGCTCGCCCAGATGCTCATCTTGTCGAATCCCGGGGCCGCTTCCTTGAGATCGCGGTAATCGGGAATCGACACGTGCGCGACGGCGAGCCGCTCGGCGTCATGGTAAGGCAACGGCCTGAGCAGCACCGCGTGCACGATGCTGAAGATGGCGGTGTTGGCGCCGATACCCAGCGCCAGCGTCACCATGGCGATCAACGCGAACCCGGGGTTCTTCGCCAGTGTCCTGGCGCCATACTTCAGATCCATCCAGAAGGTTTCCATGACGGTTCCTATTCGTGTCGCAGTGCGTTCATCGGATCGATCTTCGTGGCGCGGTGCGCGGGCAGCCAGCAGGCCACCGAGGCGACCGAGCAGAGCAGAAGCGTGATGCCGGCAAAGGTCCATGGATCGGTCGGACTCACCTCGAACAGCAAACCCGACAGCACGCGGGTGAGACCGAGCGCGGCCACCAGCCCGATGACGACACCCGTCAGCGCGAGCCGCGCTCCTTCGGAGATGACCATCCTCAGCACGTCGGCCCGCCGGGCCCCCAGCGCCATGCGAATGCCGATCTCGCGCGTGCGCTGCGTCACCGAGAAGGAGATGACGCCATAGACGCCCACCGAGGCCAGCACGAGAGCGATCGCGCCGAAAAGGCCGAACAGCAGCGTGTTGTACCGTGGCTGGGCCATCGAGACCTCGAGGAGGCGCTGCATGGTGCCGATGCCGGAAACGGGCTGATCCTTGTCCAGGGCGAGGACCTGGCGGCGCACGGCCGATGCGATCCCCTCCTGCGCGCCCGTGCAGCGCACGACCAGCGTCATTTCGCGGCCGGGTTTCTGGGAGTGGGGCACGTACATCTCGGCGAAGGAGTCGCCATCCAGACGCGAGTGCCTCACATCGGCCACCACGCCGACGATCTCCCGCATCCCCTTTGCGAGGTCCAGCTCCGGTGGTCGGTCGCGGTAGAACCGCATCGCCTCGAAGTTCAGGGCGATCCTTCGGCCGATCGGGTCTTCTCCCGGCCAGAAGCGCCTGGCCATCGTCTCGTTGATGATCGCCACCCGGCTCGAGCGCGCGTCGTCCGCATCGGAGAACTCCCGGCCCTTCAGCAGGGACACTCCCATGGTCCGGAAATAGCCCGGGGTGGTCGAGCGGTAATGTGTCTGGACGTTGTCCGCGGGGGTGGGGATCGGCCTGCCGTCGATGAAGAAGCCGGTGCTGCCGTCCATTCCGCTCAACGGCAGGTACTCGACGGCCGCTGCGGAGACCACACCCGGAAGCGCGCCGACTCGAGCGACGACCTGGTCGAAGAAGGCCGACACCTGCGTGTCCTCGGGGTAACGGGATGGCGACAGATTGACGCTCATGGTCATCAGGTTGTCCGACCGGAAGCCGGGGTCCACCGACTGGAGTTTCACGAGGCTTCGCAGCATCAACCCCGCGCCGATCAGCAGCGTCATCGACAGGGCCACCTCCACCACCACCAGCGCATGACGCGCGATGCCCCGGCGGGCAGACCCCGAGCGCACCCCGGAATGCTTGAGCGCCGTGTTGAGATCGGGGCGTGACGCCTGGAGCGCCGGCGCCAGCCCGAACAGCAGCCCCGTGAACACCGACAGCCCGAGAGTGAACGCCACCACCCGGAAGTCCAGGGCGATCTGATCCCTCGCAATCACGTAGGGCACGAAGAGACTCGGCGTGCTGAACCGCAGCGTGGAGAGCAGGTCGACACCCCAGACGGCCACGAGCAGCCCCATCAGGCCCCCGATCACCGAAAGCAACACGCTCTCGGTGAGCAGCTGGCCGACGAGCCGCCGGCGGCTCGCGCCGAGCGCAGCGCGGATGGCGAGCTCGGTCTGCCGCGCCGCACCGCGCGACAGCAGAAGGTTGGCGACGTTGGCGCAGGCAATCAGCATCACGAAGCCCACCGCGCCGAACAGCACCATCAAGGCCGTCCTCGAGCTGCCGACGACCTGTTCGCGAAGCGGCACCGCGGTCACGCTCCAGCCCTTGTTGAACTCGGCGTGCTTCTGCGCCAGACCCGAGGAAATCGCGGCGAGCTCCGCCTGGGCCTGGTCCATCGTCACGCCGGTCTTCAGCCGTCCGATCACCCAGAGCGAGTTGCTGCCGCGCGCGTATTTCCTGCCGTCGAACGGGTCCAGCCCGAACGGGATCCAGATCTCGGTGTCCTTTGGGAAGCTGGCAAAGCGGAAACCGGCCGGCAGCACGCCGATGATCTGGTAGCTGCGGCCGTCCAGGATGAGCGGCTTGCCGAGGGCCTCGCGGCTCGCGGAGAACCGGCGTTGCCAGAGGCTGTGGCTCAGGATGGCCACCGGTGCGGCGCCCGGCTGGTCCTCCTCGGGGCGGAACTCGCGACCCAGGATCGGCCTGACGCCGAGGATCGGAAAGAGACTGGCGTTGACGATCCCGGTCTGAACCTCTTCGGGCTGATCCTGCCCGGTCAGGTTGAACCGGGTGAAGGTCCAGGAGGCCATCCGCTCGAAGGAACGGCTCTGATCCCGGATGTCGATGAAGTTGGGCTGCGACAGGGGAAGCTGCGGCCAGTCCTGTGCCGGTTTGCTTCCCCAGAGCAGCGCGAGACGGTCCGGGTCGGCAAACGGCAGCGGCTCGAGAAGAACCGCGTTGATGACCGAGAAAATCGCGGAGTTGGCGCCGATGCCGATGGCGAGGATGAGCACCGCGACGATGGTGAAGCCCGGGTTCCTCATCAGCGTGCGCAGGCCGTGACGCAGATCCTGACTCAGGCGATCCATGAGGCACCTCCCGTGTCCTGGTCGATCATGGTTCGGCTCCGCGGCTGGTCTTCGTGTCGGTGACGAGCCAGCCGTCCAGCAGGTTCACGACCCGGTGGCCGTACTCGGCGTTCTTCTCGGAGTGGGTCACCTGGATGATCGTCGTGCCCTGATCGTTGAGCGTGCGAAACAGCTCCATGATTTCCTGACCCTGGGTGGAGTGCAGGTTGCCGGTTGGCTCGTCGGCCAGTATCAGCTTCGGGTTCATGATCACCGCGCGCGCCACCGCGACGATCTGCTGCTGACCGCCGGAGAGCTGGGCGGGATAGAGATCCTTCTTGCCCACGATGTGGAACCTGTCGAGCAGGTCGGCGACGATCCCGGCGCGTTCGGACGCCTTGACGTTCTGATAGGACAGGGGGATCTCCAGATTCTCGTACACCGTCAGGTTGTCGAGCAGGTGGTAGCTCTGGAAGACGAACCCGATGTTCTTCTTGTTCAGCTCGGCGCGTTCCTTCCGGTTCATCGAGTGCACGGGCTGATCGAGAAACTGGAATTCGCCGGTCCACGCGGCGTCGAGCATCCCGAGGATGGCCAGCAGCGTCGACTTGCCGGCCCCTGAAGGACCCATCACGGTGACGAATTCTCCTTCCCTCACGTCGAGGTTGATCCGGCGCAGGACATAGCTCCTGCCGGCCGGCGTCTCGTAGAATCTCTCCAGGTTCTTCAGGCTGATCATCGACACTTCCTTTACTCGTAACGCAGCGCCGTCAGCGGGTCGACCCGTGTGGCCCTGCGGGCGGGAAGATAGCTGGCGAGCAGCGCGACGCCGCACAACAGCAGCGTCGTGCCGAGATAGACGATCGGCTCGCCGGGTCGCACGCCGAACAGCAGCCCCGACACCAGCCTCGCGGCGGCCAGCGCGATGACCAGGCCGGCGGCCACGCCGCATCCCGCCAGCACGGCCCCCTGCTTGAGGATCAGGGCGAAGACGTCGCCCCGGTGCGCGCCGATCGCCATCCGGATGCCGATCTCCCGCGTGCGCTGAGCCACCGAGTAGGCCATCACGCCGTACAGGCCCAGCGCCGCCAGCGTCAGCGCGAGGACGCCGAAGACGCTCAGAAGGCCGGCCGCCATGCGGGACGCCCAGAGAGAGTTGCCGACGACATCGCGCATCGCGGCGGCCCCGATCGGCGGCAGGTCCGCATCGATCTGCCGCACCGAGGAGCGCACCGCGGCCAGCGCGGCATCGGGATCGCCGTCGGCATGCACGAGCAGCGTCATCCGGGAGCTGTAGTTCTGCTGAAAGGGGTAATAGACGGTGGGGATCGGGTCCTCTCCGATGCTGTTGAGCTTCGTGTCCTTCACCACGCCGACCACCTCCACCGGCTCGGTCTCGCCGAAGAACTTGAATCGCCCTCCCAGCGGGTCCTTGTCGGGCCAGAAACGCTTCGCCATCGCTTCGCTGATGACGACCACCTTCAGCGCCCCGGCGCGGTCGGTGCCGGTGAAGTCCCGCCCGCGCAGTATCGGCAGGCCGATTGCGGGGAAGTATCCGGTCTCCACGGCGTTGACCGGCACCAGCACCCCCCGTCCGCCGGGCGGGGGCTCCTGTCCTTCGATGAAGACGCTGCGCATGAAATTGCCACCGGTCAGTGGAAGCCACTCCGCCATCGAGGCGGCCCGCACGCCGGGAAGGGCCTGCGTTCGTTCGAGCACCCTGCGGAAGAACTCCCGGCCTCGCGGCTCATCGTACCCGGCCGCGCCAGGGTCCAGGGTCAGCTGGACGAGCGCGTCGGGAGAGAATCCGAGATCCGCCTTCTGGGCATTGCGAAGACTCACCAGGAAGAGCCCCGCGCTGACCAGGCCGATGAGTGACAGCGAGACCTGCGCGACCACCAGGATGCTTCGCAGGTTGAACCTGCGCCGCGTGCCGTCGATCGTGGCTCCCGCGTTCTTGATCGCCGACACCAGCTCGAACCGCGAAGCCTGGATCGCGGGGGCGAGCCCGAAGAGTATCCCCGTGCCGAGGGACAGAGCGGCGGTGAAGAGCAGCACGGGCGCGTTGAGGCTCAGGAGCAGATCGTCCTGCTGGAAGAACGGCGGACGGAAAGCCCAGAGAAGGTCCCGCAGCCAGAAGGCGAGCGCCAGCCCGGCGGCGCCTCCCATCAGCGAGAGCAGGATGCTCTCGGTGAGCAGCTGGCGCACCAGGCGGCCCCGGCCAGCGCCGAGCGACAGCCTGATGGCGATCTCCTTGCGGCGGGATGCGGCGCGCCCGAGCAGGAGGTTGGCCACGTTGCCGCAGGCGATCAGCAGCACGAGCCCCACCACGGTCATCAGGAGCTGGCCCGCGCGCACGAACATTTCGCGCTGGTTCGGATTGATCGTCGATTGCGACAAGGGCAGCAGGCTGACCGTGCGACCCTTGTTCGGCTCCGGGTACTCCTGTTCGAGCTGCCGCGCGAGAATCTTCATGGCCGCTTCGGCCTGGGTGATGCTCACCGCCGGCTTGAGTCGCCCGAGCACGAACACGCCGAGGAAGCGGCGGTCGCTGAACCACTCCTTGTAGGTGCCCGACAGCAGCTGATCACGCATCGACATCGGAACCCATAGCTCCGGGCCCCCGATGGCGAAGGTGCCACGGAACCCCTCCGGGGTCACCCCGATAACGGTGTATCGCTGGCGGTTGAGCGAAATCTCCCGGCCGATGACCTGTGGGTCGGCGCCGAACCGGCGGGTCCAGGTTGCGTGACTCAGCACCACGACCGGGCCGGAACCGGGCTTCGCGTCTTCCTCGGGCAGAAAGGTTCTCCCGAGCCGGGGTCGCACGCCGAGGATGTCGAAATAATTGCCAGAGACCATCATCCCGAAGATCTGCTCGGGCTGGTCTGTCTGGGCCGAGAGGTTGACCCCCGCGCCGGCATAAGCGGCCAGACCGGAGAAGACCTCGTTCTTGTCGCGGAAGTCCTCGAAATTGGGAAACGAAGTCGGGTGCGAGCCGGGGTTCTTCTCGTCGCTGGTGAACAGGGCCATGACCCGATCCGGATCCTGGACCGGCAGCGACTGGAAGAAAAGCGCGCTGACGAGGCTGTAGATGGTCGTATTGGCGCCGATGCCCAGGGCCAACGAGAGCACGGCCGCCGCAGTGAACCCGGGGGTTCTCAGGAAGGAGCGCAACGCGTAACGCA